>NZ_JAELTO010000115.1 GCF_016428875.1 Xylophilus sp. ASV27 | reverse complement strand
CGGCCTGATGGCCGAAAAACAGGCCCGCAAAGGGCCCAAAGGCCGCGGCACGGCTGGACTTGTTTGCAAATTGGCTCTATCAGGCCGCCTCAGCACATCTCAAAGCTCATTGCGCAGACCTTCCCTAAGTGACATTAATGATGACACCCCGGATGATGAAACACGCCGTGTGAGACGTGCGCAGCCTTGCCAGGGCACCCGCGGAACTGGCTTTGCCAGGCCACCGGGTGCGTCCCCTTGAGGGGGAAGCGCCGCAGGCGCTTCGGGGGAGTTCCACATCAAAACGCGGCGCGCAGCGCAATGTCCGCCGCGCGCGGCGCGCCCAGATAGGCCATCGTGCTGCCCACGTTGGCCGCGTAGAGGCGGTTGGTCGCATTGCGCAGGCGGCCCACGACGGAGACATTGCGGTTGATCTGGTAGCTCAGGCCCAGGTCCACCAGCGTGTAGGCCGGCCAGCTCAGGGTATTGGCCGCGTCCGCATAGACCTTGCCGATCCTGCGCACGCCGATGCTCGCCTGCAGCGCCGGTGTGAGGGAATGGGAGGCCCAGAGATTCGCCACGGTGGCCGGCGTGTTGGTCGGCGTCTTTCCGGCCAGCGACACTCCGCCCTGCCTGAAGGTCACGTAGCGGGCATCGACATAGGTCAGGTTGCCCTGGATGGACCACTGCCGCGTGGGCTGCAGCCCCACCGACATCTCCACGCCCTTGGATGACTGCTCGCCCGCCAGCACGGTCAGCGCGCTGTTGCCGGGGTCCTGCGTGGCGACGTTCTTGCGGGTGATGCGGTAGGCCGCCAGCGCCGCCGTGCCCTTGCCCTGCCAAAAGTCGAGCTTGCTGCCGACCTCTGCCTGGCGGCCCGTGGTCAGTTCGCTGTTGTTGCGCACGTCTGCGAACGACGCGGTGGACAGCACGCCCGACGGGGGATCGGCGGCGGTCGCATACTGGGCGTACAGATTGGCGCCGGGCGCGAAGTCCCAGACCATGCCGATGCGCCCGGTGGTGGGCTCGTAGCTGCGCTGGAAGCGGGCCGGATTGGC
Organism: Xylophilus sp. ASV27; assembly: GCF_016428875.1. Classification (GTDB taxonomy): domain Bacteria; phylum Pseudomonadota; class Gammaproteobacteria; order Burkholderiales; family Burkholderiaceae_C; genus Xylophilus. Next base: position 12,786 of record NZ_JAELTO010000115.1, on the reverse strand, counting down.
GGCGGTGACCTCGCGCCGGTTGGTCAGGTCCAGTTGGATGCGCTCATGGCGCAGCGCGGTGACCAGGTGCACGCTGGGCACGAGCGCCGTGCGGTTCTCCAGGTACAGCGCCGTGCTCGTGACCTTGTTGTCGCGGTCGGGACTGAAACCGGGCGACATGCCCGCGATGCCGAAGAAGTTCTCGGTGGGGAAGTCGTAGGGGTCGACGGTGCTGACCGTGCCCGGCAGGCTTCTGGGAAAGCGGGTTTGCTGGTTGACGCTGACGTCCATTCCAAAGGCCCAGTCGCTGCGGCGTCCGCCGATGTCCGACGCGAGGGTGCCCTCCACGCGGTCTCCGACCACGCGCTGGTCATGGCGCTGCAGCAGTGCGCCGGAGCGGATTACCGCCGTGTTGCTCGCGTTGAAGCGGTAGTTCTCCACGTTGCGGTAGTCCCGCAGCGCGTCGTACGCGTAGAAGGTGTTCCTGAACTGGAGCGCGTCGCTGGCGCGCCAGTCGGCCACGGAGCGCAGCCAGTGCACACGTTGCGCGTAGAGGCCATCGGCGCTGTTGTAGTTCTTGAAGCGCGTGCCCGCGTTCACGCGCGCGGTGCCGCCAACGGGATTGAGCAGCGGTGTTCCCCAGTAGGGGCGGTCCACCCGCTCGTCCTGGAATTCATAGGCGAGCGTGTGCGTGACGCCGCGCCCCAGGTCCGAGAGCAGCGAGGTCGCCAGTTGGGTCGCGCGCGTCCCGGTGCCGTCGGCCCAGCCATTGGCGTCGCGGTGGTTCAGGTCGATGCGCAGGTAGTGGCCGCCGCCCGCGCCGTCGCCGGCAATGCGCCGGTTCAGGCCGAACGAGGCTTCCTTCAGGCCCTTGCTGCCCAGGCGCAACTGGGCCTCTGAAATGTCGTGGCGCTCCGCGAGCTTGGTGATGTAGTTGATCGTGCCGCCGACACCGCCCGCGCCATACAGAAAGCTGGATGCGCCGCCGATGGCCTCGACCCGCTCGTAGATCCAGCTGTCCACCGGCCGCGCGGCGATGGTGTACTGCACGTTGATGCCGTTGAAGAGTTGCGTGAGCGAGGCGCCGCTGAAGCCGCGGTAGCTCACGCCGATGCTGCCCGGCGCGTTGTGGGCGGTCACCCCCGGGATCGCGCGCAGGATCTCCTGCGTGTCCTGCGCGCCGCGCGCCTCGATGGTGGTGCGATCCACCACCGTGACAGCCGCCGGCGTCTCGCGCGGCGTCAGGCCCAGGCGGCTGCCGGTCTGCGTCGGGGTGTCGAGGTTCAGCCGGCCATTGGCCTGCGGAACGCTGTCCGTGACGACGACGGTGCCCAGCGTGGACGGCTGTCCGGTCTGTGCATGCGCCATCGTGGCGAGGGCGCTCAAGGCGCATGAAATCGCCGCGGCGTGGCGCCGTGCAGGAAGGGCGGGGGCGGGGTGGAGCATGTGCTCGTTCTGCTTCATGGTGTCGTGTCGAGGCCGGCCACGCGCAAGGCGGCGGCCTGGGAGTTCGGGATGGGCGGACCCGCGCCGCGCCGGGCGGCGGGCGCTGTCGGTCAGGATGGGCCGCTGGCGCGGCCACGCCTCGGAGTGCGCAGTGCCGGGCTGCGGCGATGGCTACCCATGGCCCCGTGCGGGGGCATGGTCAGCGCGAGGATCAGGCGAGCGAAGGAGGCCCGCGCGGGGGCAGGGGCGCGCCGACGAGCGCGGCAATGTGCGCCGCGACGAGCGGCCTGAGCGCGTGCGCGAGCGGCTGGGGCATTTCCAGCGCAACGCGGCGCGCGGGCAGCGGCACGGTGGCCGCGAGGCACAGCGAGCAATCGAGGGTGTGCTGCCCGATCTCCGCCGAAGCGCCGTCGTCGCTGCTGACGACGATCTTGATGCTGCCGCCCGCCGTGCAGACGATCTCCGTCGCCCTGGGATGGACCACCGGCGATGCCGCCGCCACGCCCAGCGTCAATGCGAACCACGCCAGGACGAGGCGGGCAAGCAGGCAAGAGGTGCGCAGGGCGTGCATGGCCCGGCATTATCTTCGATCCTTGCGCGGCCTCAGACGTCGCGGATAGCAGATGGCAGGGCCTGCTCCGGCTCGGCCTGCTGCATGCCGGGCTTGTCCTTGCGATGCGCCCAGGTGTAGAGCAGCGGCAGCACCAGCAGCGTCAGCGCCGTGGACGACAGAATGCCGCCGATCACGACGGTGGCCAAGGGGCGCTGCACTTCCGCCCCGGTTCCCGTCGCCAGGGCCATCGGGATGAAGCCCAGCGAAGCGACCAGGGCGGTCATCAGCACCGGCCGCAGGCGCTGGACCGCGCCCTCATGCACCGCGTCGTGCAATGGCAGGCCCTTGTCCCGCAACTGGCGGATGAAGGAGAGCATCACCAATCCGTTCAGCACCGCGACGCCGCACAGGGCGATGAAGCCGACCCCTGCCGAGATCGACAGCGGAATGTCCCGCAGCCACAGCGCAAGCACACCGCCGGTCAACGCAAACGGAATGCCCGTGAAGACCAGCAGGCCGTCCTTGAGGTTGCCGAACATGGCAAACAGCAGCATGAACACCAGGGCCAGCGACACCGGTATCACGATCTGCAGGCGCTGCGTGGCCGACTGCAGGTTCTCGAACTGCCCGCCCCAGGCGAGCCAGTAGCCGGGCGGCAGCGCGACCTCCTGCATCGCCTCCTGCGCCTGCGCCACGAACGAGCCCAGGTCGCGCCCGCGCACGTTGGCACTGACGACGATGCGCCGCTTGCCGTCCTCCCGGCTGATCTGGTTCGGGCCGGGCGCGATCGAGAAGTCGGCAACCTCGCTCAGGGGAATGAACGTGGCCGCCGAGGCCGATGCGCCCTTCGGCAGCGCGACGGGCAGGCGGCGGATCGCATCGAGGTCCTGGCGCGTTGCTTCCGGCAGACGGACCAGGATGGGGAAGCGGCGGTCGCCTTCGAACATGGTGCCGGCCTCGCGCCCTCCCACCGCGGTGGCGATGGTGTCCTGCACGTCGGCGACGTTCAGGCCGTAGCGCGCGGTCTTGCCGCGGTCGATGTCGATGGTGAGCATGGGCAGGCCGGTGGTCTGCTCGATCTTGACCTCGGACGCGCCGGGCAGCGACTGCAGGACCTGCGCGGCCTCGGCGGCGGACCTGTTCAGCACGTCCATGTCGTCGCCGAAGATCTTCACCGCCACGTCGCTGCGCACCCCCGATATCAGCTCGTTGAACCGCAACTGGATCGGCTGCGAGAACTCGTAGCTGCTGCCCGCCAGCTTCTCGGCCTCTTCCTGGATGGCGCCCAGCAGTTCGGCGGCGGTCTTGCGCGGCGCGGGCCATTCATCCTGCGGCTTGAGCATGATGTAGCCGTCCGAAATGTTCGGCGGCATCGGGTCCGACGCGATCTCTGCGGTGCCGGTCCGTGCGAACACGCGCTTGATTTCCGGGAACTTCTCCTTCAGCGTGATTTCGAGCTGCTGCTGCATCTCCACCGACTGGCTCAGGCTGGTGCCGGGGATGCGGATCGCCTGTATCGCCAGGTCGCCTTCGCTCAGGTGCGGCGCGAACTCGGTGCCCAGGCGCGTGGCCAGCAGGCCGGACAGCACCACCGCCACGGCCGCCAGGGTGACGACGACGGCAGGGGCGCGCATTACCTTGCGCAGCAGCGGCTCGTAGCCGCCACGCATCCAGCGCATGAGGCGGTTCTCCTTCTCGGCCACGTTCCTGCCGATGAAGAGCGCCACCGCCGCTGGTACGAAGGTCACCGACAGCAGCATGGCGCCGAGCAGGGCGATCACCACCGTGAACGCCATGGGGTGGAACATCCTGGCCTCGACGCCGCTCAGGGCGAAGATGGGCAGGTAGACCACCATGATGATGATCTGGCCGAAGATCAGCGGGCGGCGCGCCTCCCGCGACGCGGCGAACACCTCGGCGAAGCGCTCCTTCAGCGTCAGGCTGCGGCCGGCGGCGCCTTGCGCGTGCGCAAGCCGGCGCACGCAGTTCTCCACGATCACCACCGCGCCGTCGATGATGATCCCGAAGTCCAGCGCGCCCAGGCTCATCAGGTTGGCGCTGACCTTCTGGCTCACCATGCCGGTGAAGGTGAACAGCATCGACAGCGGAATGATCGTGGCCGTGATCAGCGCCGCCCGGATGTTGCCAAGGAACAGGAACAGAACGGCGATCACCAGCACCGCCCCTTCCAGCAGGTTCTTCTTGACCGTGGCGATGGCCTTGTCCACCAGCACGGTGCGGTCGTAGACGGTGATGGCCTTCACGCCCTCGGGCAGCGTGCGGTTGATCTCGGCCATCTTCGCGTCCACCGCCCGCGACACGGTGCGGCTGTTCTCGCCGATCAGCATGAACACCGTGCCCAGCACCACTTCGCGCCCGTTGTCGGTGGCCGCGCCCGCGCGCAGCTCCTTGCCGATCATCACTTCGGCCACGTCCCTGATGCGGATGGGAACGCCTGCGCTGTTGCCCAGGATCACGTTGCGCAGGTCTTCCATGGACCTGACCTGCCCGGGCGCGCGAATCAGGTACTGCTCGCCCCTGCGCTCGATGTAGCCCGCGCCCACGTTGGCGTTGTTGCGGTCCAGCGCCGTGACCAGGTCCACCATGCTCAGGCCATAGGCGGACATCTTCTCGGGGCTGGGGGCGATCTGGTATTCCTTGGCAAAGCCGCCGATGCTGTTGATCTCGGTCACGCCCTTCACGTTGCGCAGTTGCGGCTTGATGATCCAGTCCTGGATCTCGCGCAGATCGGTCGGCGTGTAGGCCCGCCCATCAGGCTTGCGCGCGGTGTCCTCCGCCTCGACCGTCCAGAGATAGATTTCGCCCAGGCCGGTGGAGATCGGTCCGATGGCCGGGCTCACGCCCTGCGGCAACTGGTCGCGCGCGGACTGGATCCTCTCGTTCACGAGCTGCCGCGCGAAGTAGATGTCCGTGCCGTCCTGGAAGATCACCGTCACCTGCGACAGCCCGTAGCGCGAGAGCGAGCGGGTCTGTTTCAGCCCGGGCAGGCCCGCCATCACCGTCTCGATCGGGAAGGTCACCCTCTGCTCGGTCTCCAGCGGGGAGTAGCCGGGCGCGGCGGTGTTGATCTGGACCTGGACATTGGTGATGTCCGGCACCGCGTCGATCGGCAGCCGCTGGTAGTTGTAGAGCCCCAGGCCGGCCATCGCCAGCACGGCCAGCATGACGAGCCATCGCTGCGCGATGGAGAAGTGGATGATGCGTTCGAACATGGCGGACTTCAGTGCTCGTGACCGGAAGAGCCCTTGCCCTTTTGCGCCTTGACCGCAAAGCTGCCCTTGCCCGCATGGGGCGTGCCGGCCTCCAGTCCCGCCAGGATCTCGACGCGCCTGCCATCGCTGCGGCCCAGGCGCACGGTGCGCGCCTCGAAGCCGCCGTCGACCTGGACGAACACCGTGGGCTTGTCCTCGAGCGTCTGCACCGCGTCGGCAGAGACCGTCACCGGCGCATCGGACTTGCCGGAGACGAGCTCCACCGTGACGAACAGCCCCGGGCGCCATGCCAGCGCCGGGTTGGCCAGCGTGACCCGGGCCACGGCCGTGCGCGTCTGCTCGCCGAGCAGCGAGCCCACATAGGACACCTTGCCCGATGCCGACTGCTCGAAACCGCTGGCGCGGATGATGGCCTGCTCGCCGACCCGCACCAGATTCAGGTTCGAGGCGCTGACGTTGATCTGCGCCCAGACCGTGGACAGGTCGGAGATGGTGAAGACCTGCGCGTCCTCGCGCACCGACTCGCCCAGCGACAGGTGCTTTTCCACCACCATGCCGTCGAACGGCGCGCGCAGCTCATAGCGCGACAGGTTGCCCGACCCGGCCGCCGCGCCAATGGCCTGGAGCTTCTGGCCGGCATTGGCGACCGCGATCTCCGCCTCGCGCTGCGCCTGCTCTGCCTGCAGGAAGTCCTGCTGGGCGGAGATCCTGTCTTCGAACAGCCGGCGTTCGCGTTCCGCGGTGAGGCGCGCCAGCGCCAGGCGCTTCTGCGCCGAGAGCAGCTCGCTGCGCAGTTCCGAGACCCCGGCGCTGGCGAGCACCGCCAGGACCTGGCCCTTGCGCACCTGCTGCCCCAGGTCCGCGGAGACGCTTTCCACCACGCCCGCCACCCGCGGCACGACGTGGGCGGTGCGGTCTTCGTTGAACCTGATTTCGCCCGGCAATTGCACGGTGGTGGCGATCCGAGCGGGGCCGGCGACGTCGATCGACACGCCGGAGGAGGCCATCTGCGCCGGGGTGAACGCGATCTTCTCGTCCTTGTGCGCGTCGGCCTGCGCGGCGGCGGGCTTCTCGTCATGCCCGTGTCCGTCCTCGTGTTGCCCGGACCTTGCCTCATGCCCGTGCGAATCCGTGTGGCCCGACGGGCCCATGCGCAGGATGGCCGCGCCTGCCGCAAGGGCCAGCACGAGGATGAGGGCGATGGCCACCCACTGCTTGCGCGAGGAACGGGCCGATGGGTCGTTGCTGTGGTTCATGGTGCTCAGGGAATCAGGGTCATTGGGGTTTCAGCAGGACCGACGTCTCGTCGGAAATGCCGAGCAGGCGCTCCAGTTCTGCCGCCGCCTGGTAGGTGTCGGCCAGCGCGCGCAGGTACTGCGCCTGGGTGCCGATGAGCGTGCGCTGGGCGTCCAGCGTTTCGAGGTAGCTGAACTTGCCCAGCGTGAAGCCCTGCGCCGCCGCCTCGTAGGCGCTGCGGGCGCCGGGCACGGCGTCCCGCTTCAGGGTGAGGGCCTCGGTGCGCGCGGCGCGCAACTGCTCGCGCGCCTGGGCCACGTCCGTGGCGAGACGCAGTTCCGCCGCTGCGAGTTCGTCCTGCGCCTTGTCTTCACGGCGCATGGCTTCGGCGATGTTGCCCTGGTTGCGGTCGAACAGCGGGATCGGCACCGAGAGGCCGATGACCGCCTGCGTGACGCCCGACTCCTGGGAGCGTTTTGCCCCCGCCGTGATCGCGACGTCCACCACGCTGCGCGCCTGCTCCAGCGCCACCGCCGCTCTGCGGCGTTCCACCTCGAGCCGGGCGCGCCGGAGCTGGGGCGAGGCCTGCACCCGCTGCTGGACGAACGCATCGGGCAGTCCTTCGGCCGGCAGCGCCAGGCTGCCGAGCACGTCGCCGTAGGCCGGCGCCGCGTCGCCCCACAACGCGGACAGGCGCTGTCTGGCGCTGCGCACGTCGCTCTCCGCGCGCGCCAGTTCGGCCTGGGCCGCGGCTTGGGCGACGCGTGCGCGGGTCTCCTCCACCGGAGAGACCTTGCCGGCCTGTACCCGCTTGCCGGCCGCATCCGCACCGCCGGAGGACAACGCCAGCGACTCCTGCGCGAGCTTCTGGCGCTCCTGGGCCAGCAGCACCCCGAAATAGCGCGTGACCACCGCCGCCCGCACCTCCGCGCGGTACTGGTCGACGTCCAGCCCGGCCTGCTCCCGGATGCGCGATGCCACGGCCACCCGTGCCTCGCGCTTGCCGCCGCGCTCGATCGGCACGCTGACCTGGAAGGTCGTCGTCCGCCGCCCGTTCCTGACGTCTTCCTGCTGGAGCGATCCCTCCGGGTTGGGGCGAAGGCCGGCCTGGGCCAATGCCCCGGCGGTGGCCTCCCATTCGCGGCGCACGGCCGAGAGATCGGGGTTGGCGACGAGCGCGCGCCTTATGGCTTCGCCCATCGATATCGAGTTCTGCGCGGGTTGTGCCTGGGCTGAGCAGGACACGACGAGGAGCGCCAGCGCCATGCGCGGCGCGGCCTCGGGAAAAGAGAGGCGAAAGAATGCCACCGGGAACTCCGAAGTGAGAGAAAACTTCGGCGAGCCCGGACGACTTCAGGTCATGTGCGTCATCTTCAGGAGCTCGCCGCCACGCTCGGGCGGCCACTCCATTTGGGCTTCTCGATGTCGTGGGGCGAGCGCGAGCCCGGCGGCGCCAGCTTGCGCGCGAGCCTCCAGCTCCCGGTGCAACGGCGTAGGAGGTTTTCCGGGCCGGGGGCGATCAGCATCGCGCCCGGCTGCACCAGTTCGTGGAACTGGCAAACGCCCCCCGGCTCGTCGTGGTGCTCCAGCAGTTGCGCCAGCTGCGAACCGCCTTCCAGCACGGCCGAGAAGGCACCTGCGTCATCGGCGAGTTCATGCCCCTGGGCCGCGCTCCATTGGAGCGGGACCAGGACCAGCAGGAACACGATGACCAGGCGGCTGAACATTGCGGCGCATTCTACGAGAGGGCGACCCGCCTCAAAGACCCGTCACGGGCTGCGGGCATGAGACGCGGCCGCCCGGGCCTGCTCAAAGCTCGCCCTTGCTGATCTCGCCGGCCTTCATCGCGCGCAGCGTCTCGCGCTGGACTTCCGCGCGGCTCGGGCCGGCGCTGCCCGGGGCCTGCACCGATGCGCCCCAGCTTTCGCCGTAGCGCATGCGCTGCGACTGTGAGCGCAGGGCGTCGTCGCGCGCGGACACCACCTCCGAGCGGTCCTTGCTCAGCACGCGGTGCGACGGCTTGTGGGTGTAGCCCTTCTCGCCGCTGCCCGGGTGGAACTCGCCGGCGGCAAGCACCACGGCGGGTGCGCCCAGCAGGGTGGCGGCGACGCCGGAGCTGATGAGGAGAGTACGGATCCTGGTCATGGCTTTCCTTTCGTTGAACCGACGAAATGCCGGTGTGAGAGAACTGTAGAAAACCAGTCCGCCATCGAGCCGACGCCGGGATTACAAATAAGTAATCCCGGAAAGGGGCGGAGTTCCTATCATCGGCCGATGCGCATATTGGTGGTCGAAGACGAGCAGAAGATGGGGGACTACGTCCGCAAGGGCCTATCGGAGAACGGCTTCCAGGTGGACCTGGCCCGCGACGGGCTGCAGGGCCGCGCGATGGCCCTGGCGGGCGACTACGACATTGTGCTGCTGGACGTGATGCTGCCGGGCATCGATGGCTTTGCCGTGCTGGCCGGCGTCCGCGCCGTGAAGACGATGCCGGTGCTGATGCTGACCGCCAAGGACGAGATCGACGACCGCGTCCGCGGCCTGCAGGCCGGTGCCGACGACTATCTGCTCAAGCCCTTCGCCTTCTCGGAGCTGCTGGCCCGGCTGCACGCGCTGCTGCGCCGCGGCAAGCTCCAGGAGACGACCCAGTACCAGCTGGCGGGCCTGCAGCTCAACCTGGTCGCCCGCAGGGCCGCCCGCGACGGCGTGCGGCTGGACCTGACCGCCAAGGAGTTCGCGCTGCTCACGCTGCTGATGCGGCGCACCGGGCAGGTGCTCTCGCGCACCATGCTCGCCGAGCAGGTCTGGGGCATGAACTTCGACAGCGAGACCAACGTGGTCGAGGTCGCGATCCGGCGGCTGCGCAGCAAGATGGACGACCCGTTCGAATCCAGGCTGCTGCACACGGTGCGCGGCATGGGCTACGTGCTCGAAGACCGGAGCGCCTGATGGCGACGCGCTCGATCCAGCGCTCGCTCTCGTGGTGGCTGGCGATCCAGACGCTGTGCTGCCTGGCCGTCATCTCCGCGCTCATCTACATGGTGGCGCACCACAGCTTCGACCGGCGGCAGCGCGCCGAAATCGTGCGGCACGAAGGCATGATCCACGCGCTCTACAGCCTGGCGAAGTCCGCGGACAACTGGGACGTGCTGCGCGACGAACTCCACGATTTCTTCCGCACCCATGACGAACTGGCCGTGCAGCTCAGGCGCAACGGCGAGCTGATCTTCGCGGCCGGACCTGCGGCCAGCACACGCTCCTGGCGGCAGGAGCGCCTCGTGCCCCGGGCGGATGCGCCGGAACTCGAACTGCAGTTGGGCATCGACGTCGGCTCCGACCGCGCCATCCTGCGCACGCTGGCCCTCGCGCTGGTGATCGTGTCGCTGGGCACATCGCTGGTGGCCTCGCTCATCGGCGCGCGGCTGGTGCGCAAGGCGCTGACGCCGTTGCGCTCGCTGGCCCTGGAAACCCGCCGGGTGGGCCCGCACGCCTCCGGCAAGCGGCTGGATGAAGGCGCCTACGGCACCGAGATGGCGCCCTTCGTGCACCAGTTCAACCAGATGCTCGAAAGAGCCGAGCGGGCCTACCAGCAACTGGAGGCGTTCAACGCGGACGTCGCCCATGAACTGCGCACGCCGCTGGCCAACCTGATCGGCGAGGCGGAAGTCGAACTCGCCAAGCCGCGCAATGCGGATGAGCTGCGCGAGGTGCTGCTCTCCAACGTCGAGGAGGCGCGCAGGCTGTCGGCGATCGTGTCGGACATGCTCTTTCTCTCCCGCGCGGACCGGGGCGTGACCGCGCGCACCGAGCATGTCCGGGCCCTGTCCAGCGCCGCGCTGGACGTGGTGGAATTCCACGAGGCGATGCTCGAGAGCAAGGGCCTGGCGGTCGAGGTGGTGGGCGACGCCGGAGTCGAGGCCGACCTGGGCCTGGTCAAGCGCGCCATCTCCAACCTGCTGGGCAACGCGGTGCAGTATGCGAAGGCCGGCTCGGTGATCCGCATCGACATCGGCCGGCGCGACGGGGCGGCCTGGATCGAGGTCTCGAACCAGGGCCCGGCCATTCCGCAGGAGGCCGGCGGCAGGCTGTTCGAGCGCTTCTACCGCCTGGACCGCAGCCGCACCGGCGCGCACTACGGCCTGGGCCTGGCCATCGTGGCCGCCATCGCGCGCATGCACGGCGGCCAGACCCGGGCGTCCTCCTTCGCGGGCACGACCACGGTGGCGTTCTCCATGGGGCTGTGAGCGCCGCGCGCGGTTCAGGCGCTGCCACCGAGCCGCAGCATCGCCTCCCGCAGCGCCGCCGCGTCGGCCGGCCGCACCAGCCGCGCCAGTTCCTGGCCGTCGCGCAGGAAGATCAGGGTCGGCCAGAGCTTGACCTTGAACGAGCGGCCCAGCGCCCGGCCCGGCCCGTCTTCCACCTTGAGGTGGCGCAGCGCCGGCTGGGCGGCGAGCGCCGCGGCGATCAGCGGCTGCGCGGCGCGGCAGAAGCCGCACCAGTCGGTGCCGAACTCCAGCAGCGTGGCACCGGGCAGGGCGTCGATCTCGGCGCGGGTCGGGCTGTTGGCGGCGTAGGGCGTGCTCATGGCGGAATTGCGGTGTGACGGGGATCTGCCATTCTGCCGTGTGGTTTGCTATGGTTTATGTAGCTAATAGCCCAAGTTTTTCCTGGGCTACGGGCGGTTTTGGCCGAAATCATGCCGTGCGCGGGCTCTGGTGGGATACTCGGGCGCCGTTTTTGCCATTGCGCACATGCAGATCCAAGACAAACCCCCGTTCGACACGCCCTTCGAGTGGATCGGCGGCGAAGCCCGCGTGTACGCGCTGGTCGAGCGCTTCTACGACCTGATGGACCTGGAGCCCGGCTATGCCGCGCTGCGCGCGGTCCATGGCAGCGACCTGTCCAACGCGCGGCAGCGGCTGTTCTGGTTCCTGTGCGGCTGGCTCGGCGGCCCGCAGCACTACACCGAACGCTTCGGCCACCCGATGCTGCGCGCGCGGCACCTGCCCTTTCCCATCGGCATCCTGGAGCGCGACCAGTGGCTGGCCTGCATGGACCAGGCCATGGGCGAGACCGGCGTGCCGGACGATCTGCGCCTGCGGCTGCGGCAGAGCTTCTTCCAGACCGGCGACTGGATGCGCAACAAGGGCGTGTAGCGCATCCGTTAGCCTATGCCCCTTTGTCCATCAACACTCCGCCATCACCATGAAGATTCGTTCCGCCCTCGCCATCCTGTTTTCCGCCGCCGCGCTGCCGCTGGCCGCCGGCGCCGAAGTGCTGCCCTCGGGCGTCAACATCGAGCAGCTCAAGGTCGGCACCGGCGCCCAGCCCACCGCCGACAGCACGGTCAAGGTGCACTACCGCGGCACGCTGGCCGACGGCAAGGAGTTCGACAGCTCCTACAAGCGCGGCGAGCCGATCTCGTTCCCCCTGAAGGGCGTGATCCCGTGCTGGACCGAGGGCGTGCAGAAGATGAAGGTCGGCGGCAAGGCCCGGCTCACCTGCCCGCCGGCCACGGCCTACGGCTCGCGCGGCGCGGGCGGCGTGATCCCGCCCAACAGCACGCTGACCTTCGAGATCGAACTGCTCGACGTCTCGGGCAAATAGCAGTTTTTTGAAGGAAAAGTGGCTGAAGCCCAGGTAATTTCTGGGCTTCTAGCTATGATTTTTATAGCTTGATGGCCGCAGCAGAACCACCAGCGCGCCCGCGCCGCCTTCGGCCGGGCGCGCCTGCACGAAGGCCAGCACCTCGTTCTTCTGCACCAGCCAGCTCTGCACCCGGCCCTTGAGCACCGGCGTCTTGCCGGGCGAGCCCAGGCCCTTGCCATGCACCACGCGCAGGCAGCGCAGGCCCTGCCGCCAGGCGTCGCGGATGAAGGCGCCCAGCGCCTCGCGCGCCTCGCCGGTGCGCAGGCCGTGCAGGTCGAGCTGGCGCTGGATGCTCCAGTCGCCCTTGCGCAGGCGCTGGGTCACGTCGACGTTGACGCCGGGGCGGCGGAAGCTCAGCTGGTCGTCGGTGTCGAGCAGGGAGCTGACGTCGAAGTCGTCGCTGATCGACTCGCGCAGCACGCGCTCTTCGTCGCGCTGGTGCTGCGCCGCGATCGGCGGCGGCGGGTCGGGTTCGAGCACGGCGCGGCGGCCCCGTTCGCGCAGCGGCTGCACCGGCCCGCAGGCCGCGGCGAACAGGTTGCGTTCGGCCTCGGCCCGCCGCGCGGCCTGCAGCCGCTCGCGCTGCGCCCGGGCCTCGCGCGCGGCGGCCTCGGCCCTGTCTCTTATACACATCTAAAAAAGGGGGGGGGGGGGGGGGGGGGGGGGGGGGGGGGGGGGGGGGGGGGGGGG
>NZ_JAELTO010000114.1 GCF_016428875.1 Xylophilus sp. ASV27 | reverse complement strand
GGTGGTGCGCTTCTACGTCACCCGCGACCTGCAGCCGCAGCGCTGGTACCCCTACCCTTCGCGCAAGGGCGGCGCGCACCGGCGCTATGACGACCTGCCAGCGCAGTACGCCGGCAACGTCAACACCGATCCACCCTTCGACCGCGGCCCGGGACAGGCGCCGCGGCTGAGCGAGGCGGAGATCCGCGACGTCGTGGCCTTCCTGCACACGCTCACGGACCGGGACGTGGTGGCTACGGCCGAGGCCATCGCCCGGCCTGCCAAGGCCAAGCGCTAGTCCACTTCCGCAATCAGCTCGATCTCGACGCAAGCCCCCATCGGGATCTGCGCCACGCCGAACGCGCTGCGTGCATGCGCGCCCTTCTCGCTGCCGAACACCTGCGCGAACAGTTCGCTCGCGCCATTGGTGACCAGATGCTGCTCGGTGAAGCTGGGCGTGGAGTTGACCAGGCTCATCAGCTTGACGATGCGGGTGACCTGGTTCAGGTCGCCCACGGCCGCGTGCAGCGTGCCCAGCAGGTCGATGGCGATGGCGCGCGCCGCGGCCTTGCCTTCCTCGGTCTGGATCGCTGCGCCCAACTGGCCGACCCAGGGCTTGCCGTCCTTGCGCGCGATGTGGCCGGACAGGAACACCAGATGGCCGGTGCGCACGAAGGGCACGTAGGCGGCAGCCGGCACGGCCACCGGCGGCAGGGTGATGCCGAGTTCGCGGAGTTTGTCGTAAACGCTCATGAAAACTTCCTTTTCCAGATAAAAAGTGCTTGTAGCCCAGGTAGCACCTGGGCTACAAGCTATGTATTTTATAGCAAACTAGGCCAGGGGCTCGACCGTGACCGCCACCTGCAACTGGTGCTCGCCGCCGCCCAGCAGCAGGCCGCGCATGGGCGAGACGTCGCCGAAGTCCCGGCCCACCGCCACGGTGACGTAGTCCGCGCCCGGGGCGCGCTCGTTGGTCGGGTCGAAGTCGTACCAGGCGCCGGCCGCGCCCTCCGGGCCGGGCGCATAGACCGATACCCAGGCGTGCGAGGCATCGCAGCCGACCAGCCGCGGCTGGCCCGGCGCGGGCGTGGTGAGCAGGTAGCCGCTGACATAGCGCGCCGGCAGCCCCAGCGCCCGCAGGCAGCCGATCATGATGTGGGCGAAGTCCTGGCACACGCCGCGGCGCTGCGCCAGCGCCTGCACGGCGGGCGTCTCGACCTCGGTGCTGTCGCTTTCGTAGCGCAGTTCGGCGTGGATGCGGCGCATCAGCGCATCGGCGGCGTCGAGCACCGGCGTGCCGGCCGCGAAGCTGCCGTGCGCATAGGCCGCGAAGTCGTCGTGCCGGGGCACGTACTCCGAGGGGAACACGAATTCCGCCGCCGGGTCCCAGCGGCCGCCGGCGCGGTAGCGGAACTGCTCGCGCACCGCCTCCCAGGCCGGACTGCCCTCGGCGCCCAAGGGCGCCGCAGCCGGCTCGCGCGTGGCCACCACGCTGTCGGCCACCACGCGCAGTTCGTCATGCACGGATTGCAGCGAGAAGAAGGTGCGGGTGTTGCCATAGACGTCGATGCGCTCGCTGCGCCGCGTCTCCACCGGCGTGATCACCAGCTCATGCTGCAGCAGGCTCTGGCTTCCGGTGTCGCGCGGCTTCAGATGCACGATGTGCTGCGCGGTCTCCACCGGCGGGGTGTAGGCGTAGCGGGTCTCGTGGACGATGTGCAGCTTCATGGCGTCTCAGCGTTGTGCCATGGCGGAACTTGCGGCCGCGCTCCCCACCGCCTGCCACGCCTGGAACCCACAGGCTCCAGGGGCCGCAGGATATGCCCGCTTGAGGGGGGAGGCGAAGACGCGAAGCGCGCAGCCTGGGGGTGGTCTAAACCAACGCATGCACATCGCTGGAGTGGGTGAAGTACAGCGCCCCGATGGCGTCGGACAGCACGTGGGCCGCCTCGGTGCACTGCTGCAGCAAGGCCTGCAATTCCGGCGCGCCGGGCCGTGCGGCGGCAGGCGCGTCCCAGGCACCGCGGCACAGGCCCGCCAGGTCCCACTGCTCCGGGTCCGGAATGGCGGGCAGCAGCAGGCTGAGTTCGCCCGGGCGCTCTTCGGCCAGCCGGGTGAGGCGGCCGCGCAGCGTCTGAGCCACCCAGCCGAGCGAGCGCGGGTTGTCGCGGTCGGTCACGAGCAGGTCCAGCAGCGCCGCCACTTCGCGCGTCTGCTGGTACTGGGCATGGAAGGTGATGGTGCTGTCGAACAGCGCCAGCACGCCCTCGAACCCGGCGGCGTCGCGCACCGCGCCGGCCTCGAACGCCAGCGCCAGCGCGTGCGAGAGGAAAGACAGGCGCTCGATGTGGCGCCCGACCGACAGCAGGCGCCAGCCGTCGTCGCGGGTCATGCGGTCGGTCTGGCCGCCGGTGATGGCGGCCAGGTAGCCGCTGGCGGATTCGAGCAGGCGCATCGCATCGACCGCCTGGTAGCCGTCGGCGCACGCGTGCTCGGCGCTGCGGCGCAGGAACTCCTCCTCGGCACGCACGATGATGGCCCATTGCTCGTGCGCCAGGCGCTCGCGCACGCCCGCGGCCGCCTGGCGCAGTGCGCGCAGGTTGAAGCCGACGCTGCCGCGCTCGGGCCGGCCCAGGCCGTCGATCAGGGAGCGCTCGAACACCCGCCGCGCCTGCGTGGCGGCGGGCACGCTGGGCAGCACCAGCGCGTTGTCCTCGGCCATGGCCGAGATCCAGGCCAGCAGCGGCTGCGAGGACTGGTCGTCGCCATTGAGCACCTGCAGCGCGAGGCGCGCCAGGCGCACCGTGTTCTCGGCGCGCTCGGTATAGCGGCCGAGCCAGAACAGGTTCTCTGCCGCGCGGCTGGTGACCAGGCGCACGCGCTGGGCCACGGCCGCCGGCGACAGCGTGGGCCGCAGCAGCGTGGTCGGGTCGACGTGGCCCGGCGCCAGCACCCAGACGTCGGCGCTGCTGCCGCCGCGCTGCATGGAGGCGATGCCGCTGTCGGCGCCAGCACCCGCCACGCGCGCCATGCCGCCGGGCAGCACGCGCCAGTTGCCCGGCCCGTCGCAGACCGCGAACACGCGCAGCATCACCGAGCGCGGCGCGATGGCGCCGGCACCGTGGCGGCTGGCCGTGAGGGAGCGCCAGGTCGGCATCTGCGAGATCGGCAGCTGCGACTGCAGCGTGTGCTCGTCGCCGCTGCGCAGGATGCGGCCGGCCCATTCGTCGCGCTCGCGGCGGTTGAGCGTGTCGCCCAGCACCGCGTCGAAGCTGTCGTGCTGCGGCGAGCCGGCATAGGTCGGCTTGATGACGCAGTCGCCCAACTGCGGCAGCACCTCGTCGAGCACGGCGCGCTCGCCGCACCACCAGGTGGGCAGCGCGGGCAGCGACAGCTCCTCGCCCAGCAGGTGGCGCGCCAGCGCCGGCAGGAAGCCCAGCAGCGCGGGCGACTCCAGGAAGGCCGAGCCCGGCGCGTTGGCCACCAGCAGGTGGCCCGCGCGCACCGCCTGCAGCAGGCCGGGCACGCCCAGGGTGGAGTCCGAGCGCAGTTCGAGCGGGTCCAGGAACTCGTCGTCCAGCCGCTTGAGCAGGCCATGCACGGGCTTGAGGCCCTGCAGGGTCTTGAGGTAGAGCCGTTCGTCGCGCACCGTGAGGTCGCTGCCCTCGACCAGGGCCAGGCCCAGGTAGCGCGCCAGGTAGGCGTGCTCGAAGTAGGTCTCGTTGTACGGGCCGGGCGTGAGCAGCGCGATCAGCGCGTCGTCGCCGGCCGGGCTCATGCGCTTCAAGCCCGCCACCAGCGCGCTGTAGGTGCCGGCCAGGCGCTGCACCTGCATGGCGTCGAAGGCCTCGGGGAACTGGCGCGAGATCGCCAGCCGGTTCTCCAGCAGGTAGCCCAGGCCCGAGGGCGCCTGGGTGCGCTGGGACACCACCCACCAGTGGCCGTCGGGCCCGCGCGCCAGGTCGAACGCGGCGATGTGCAGGAAGGTGTCGCCGGCCGGCGCGCTGCCGTGCATCTCGCGCAGGTAGCCCGGGTGGCCCAGCACCAGCGCGGCCGGCAGCAGGCCGCTGGCGAGCAGGCGCTGCGGGCCGTAGACGTCGGCCATGACGCGGTCGAGCACGCGCACCCGCTGCAGCACGCCGGTCTCGATGCGGCGCCAGTCGGCCGGCGCCAGGATCAGCGGGAACAGGTCGACCGACCAGGGGCGCTGCGGGCCGTTCTCGGCGTCGGCGTAGACGTTGTAGGTCACGCCGTTGTCGTGGATCTGCCGGCGCAGCTCGGCCATGCGGCGGTCCAGGTCCTCGAAGCCCGCGGCCCCCAGATGCTCGAAGAAGCGCGCCCACTCGGGCGCCAGCCCGGCCTCGGCCGAGCCCCGCGCCGCATGGCCGCGCAGTTCATCGAAATGGCCGTGCGCCGCAGGCGCGGCCAGCGAGGCGGCCAGACTGGCAGGAGGCTCGTCGCCCGGGCCTGGGAAGAGGGTGTTCAGTGCTTGCTCCACGGAACGTGGGATTGTCGCACCCGCGCGCGAGGCGGCGGATCAGGCCGCGCCAGGGCATCCCCGGAACCGGCTTTGCCGGGCCGGCGAGAACGCGAGGCGCGCTGCCTGCGGATCAAATGCGAAGGTCCAGCGTGAAAGGAAATTCCCTGCTGCCCGCCACGCGGGCCGCCGGTGGCACGTCGATCGCGCCCGGGCTGTGGCCGGTGCGGAAGAAGCGCGCCAGGCGCCGGCTTTCGGCCTCGTTGGCATTGACCGGCAGCGTGGTGTAGTTGCGCCCGCCCGGGTGCGCCACGTGGTAGACGCAGCCGCCCACCGAGCGGCCTAGCGCCGTGTCGACGATGTCGAAGGTCAGCGGCGCATGCACGCCGATGCCCGGGTGCAGCGCCGAGTACGGATTCCACGCCTTGTAGCGCACGCCGGCGATGTACTCGCCCTGGACGCCGCTCGGCTGCAGGGGCAGGGGCCGGCCGTTGACGGTGACCGCGTGGCGGTGCGGCTCCAGCCCGGTGACGCGCACCTCGATGCGCTCCAGCGAGGAATCGACATAGCGCACGGTGCCGCCGCCGGCCGCTTCCTCGCCCATCACGTGCCAGGGCTCCAGCGCGGTACGCAGCGACAACCGCATGCCCATGGATTCGACCGAGCCGATGTGCGGGAAGCGGAACTCCAGGTGCGGCGCGAACCATGCGGCGTCGAAGGCGTAGCCCGCCTGGCGCATGTCCTCCACCACGTCTTCCAGGTCGGCCTGCAGGAAGGCGGGCAGCATGAAGCGGTCGTGCAGAGCGGTGCCCCAGCGCGCCAGCGGGGCCTGGTAGGGCTTCTTCCAGAAACGCGCCACCAGCGCGCGCAGCAGCAACTGCTGGGCGATGCTCATGCGCGGGTGCGGCGGCATCTCGAAGGCGCGCAGCTCCAGCAGGCCCAGGCGGCCGGTGCTGGAGTCGGGCGAGTACAGCTTGTCGATGCAGAACTCGGCGCGGTGGGTGTTGCCGGTGACGTCGATCAGGATGTTGCGCAGCGTGCGGTCGACGATCCATGGCGGCATCGCCTCGCCATGCTCGGCGCGCGCCCTGGCGATCTGCCGCAGCGCGATTTCCAGCTCGTAGACCTGGTCGTTGCGCGCCTCGTCCACGCGCGGGGCCTGGCTGGTCGGGCCGATGAACATGCCGCTGAAGACGTAGCTCAATGCAGGATGGTTGAGCCAGTAGTGGATCAGGCTGGCCAGCAGCTCGGGCTTGCGCAGGAACGGGCTGTCGCCCGGCGTGGCGCCGCCCATCACGAAGTGGTTGCCGCCGCCGGTGCCGGTGTGGCGGCCGTCGGTCATGAACTTCTCGGCCGACAGGCGCGACTGGAACGCCGCCTCGTAGAGGAATTCCGTGCCGCGCACCAGGTCGCGCCAGTGGTGCGCGGGCTGGATGTTGACTTCGATCACGCCCGGGTCGGGCGTGACCTGCAGCAGTTGCAGGCGCGGGTCGCGCGGCGGCGGGTAGCCCTCCAGCACCACCGGCAGGCCCAGCGCGGCGGCGCTCGCCTCGACCGCGGCCAGCAGCGACAGGTAGTCTTCCAGGTGTGCCAGCGGCGGCAGGAAGACGTAGAGCAGGCCCTGTTCGCGCCCTTGCTTGCCCGCCTGCTCGCGCGCCGCGGCTTCGGCCTCGGGGCCGTTGGCACGGGCCGGGTCGCGCACCTCCACGCACAGCGCGGTGCGGGTGGTCCAGCTTGCGGATTCGAAGCGCTCGGGCTTGCGCGTGAGGGCGCCGGGCACGGGCGCGGACCTGCCCGCGCCCGCCTTGGCCGGCAGCGCGCCGCGCGGCACGCTCGGGTCGAGCTCGATCAGGTAGGGAATGTCTTCGTCGCGGATCCAGGGCAGCGAATCCAGCGGCAGGCGCAGGCCCATGGGCGAGTCGCCCGGCACCAGGTAGAGCCGCCCGTCGCGCAGGAACCACGGGCCGGTGGACCAGACCGCGTCGAGCGCGGACGCGGCCGGCGGCTGGCCCGGCTCGGCGGGCGGCGCGTCCGGGCGCGGGCCGGCCTGCAGCGGCAGCATCCAGCCGGTAACCGCGTCCAGGCCGCGCTCGAACACGCGGCGCAGGCGCGCGCGTTCCTGCTCGTCGCCCAGCCTGGAGTCGAACACGTCGACATTCACCGGCAGCTTGCGCTCGCGCCAGAGGTAGTGGAGCGTGTCTTCATAGCCCGGCTCGATGAAGACGTCGGGCAGGCCCAGCTCCTGGGCCAGGCGGCGCGTGAAGCGCTCGGCGTCGGCGCTGGTGCAGTGCGTGGGATGGCGCTCGTCGGCCAGCAGGGCCTGGTCCTGCCAGCAGGGCTGGCCGTCGGTGCGCCAGTAGATGCCCATGGCCCAGCGCGGCAACTGCTCGCCCGGGTACCACTTGCCCTGCCCCACGTGCAGGAAGCCGCTGGGCGCGTACTCGGCGCGCAGCTTCTCCACCAGGGCCAGCGCATGGCCGCGCTTGGTGGGGCCGAGCGCGGCGGTATTCCATTCGGCGGCGTCGCGGTTCTCGGTGGCGACGAAGGTCGGCTCGCCGCCCATGGTCAGGCGCACGTCGCCGGCCACCAGCTCACGCTCCACCGCGTCGCCCAGGGCCAGGATGGCGGACCATTGCGCGTCGGTGTAGGGGCGGGTCGCGCGCGGCGACTCGTGGAAGCGGGTCACCTTCATCTCGTGGCTGAATTCGACCTCGGCATGGCCCAGCAGCGCGCCTTCGATCGGCGCGGCGCTGGAGGGCGTGGGCGTGGCCGCCAGCGGGATGTGGCCCTCGCCCGCGAGCAGGCCCGACGTGGGATCGAGCCCGACCCAGCCGGCGCCGGGCAGGTAGACCTCGCACCAGGCGTGCAGGTCGGTGAAATCCACCGTGGTGCCGCTCGGGCCGTCGAGCGCCTTCACGTCCGGCACGAGCTGGATCAGGTAGCCCGAGACGAAGCGCGCGGCCAGCCCGCAGTGGCGCAGCAGTTGCACCAGCAGCCAGGTGGAGTCGCGGCAGGAGCCGCAGGCGCGCTCCAGCGTCTCGTCCGGCGTCTGCACGCCGGGCTCCATGCGGATCAGGTAGCGCACATCCTGCTGCACCATGCGGTTCACTTCGACGATGAAGTCCATGGTGCCGCGCTGCCGGCGGTCGATGCGCTCCAGATAGGCCGCCAGCCGTGGCGTGGCCGGCTCCACGAACAGATAAGGGGCCAGCTCCTGCGCCTGCAGTCCGGTGTAGGCAAACGGGAATTGCTCGGCCTGCGGCTCCAGGAAGAAGTCGAACGGGTTGTAGACCGCCATTTCCACCACCAGGTCGACCGTGACCTTGAACTCTGTCACCTTCTCGGGCAGCACCAGGCGCGCCAGATAGTTGGCGAACGGGTCCTGCTGCCAGTTGATGAAGTGCTGCGCAGGCAGGACCTGCAGCGAGTAGGACACCACCTTGCTGCGGCAATGCGGCGCGGGGCGCAGGCGCACCACCTGCGGCCCGAGCGCGACGGGGCGGTCGTAGCGGTAGTGGGTGACGTGGTGCAGGGCGGCGTGGATGGACATGCGCGGGCTTTGTGAGGAAGGGCAGGCCCATACTAGCAAGAGGCACGCCCGCGGTGGTGGCGGGAGCCTTCCTGCCGGGCCCGCAGAACGGGAAGCGCTGCTTTTGCGCTGCTCCACCCGGCGACGGCGCATCGGCCCGCCCGCCGGGCGATGGGCCATGAACGTGGCGCAGCGCGGAAAAAAGCGCGCCGGGTTGATCCAGGACATGACGCCGCCCGCCGGTACCGGCAATACTTGGCGCGTGCCGCCTGCGGGCGACGCCCAGCTGGGCGTCGCCCTGAACCACCATCACCGCCTGGAAAACAACGTGCTGCTCCCCGAGTCCGAGACACCCGCGCCAGCCCAGGGCCGCGGATCGCCGGTCCGCGCCTGCATTGACAGCGACGCAGCCCGCGCAACGCCCTCCTCCGATCCCCGTGTGCCCGACACGGACAGCATCACCCGGCTCGTGCATGGCTTCTATGGCGACGTGCGTGCGGACCCGCTGCTGGGGCCCGTCTTCGAGCATGCGCTGGGCGACGGCGACTGGAGCCCCCACCTGGAGCGCATGGTGGACTTCTGGAGCACCGTCATGCTGGGCAGCAGGCGCTTTCGCGGCAACGTGCTCGACAAGCACCTGCGCTTGCAGGACGTCACTCCGGCCCATTTCTCCGCCTGGATGCGGCTGTGGAGCCGGCGTACCGAGCGGCTGTTCGACGCCGGCGTGGCGCGGGAACTGCAGCTCGTGGCCCACGGCATCGGACGCAACCTGTTCCGCGGTTTGTTCGGGCGGCTGCCCGCATTCGAACAGGAGCGCGCGCAGGCCCACGCGGCGTTCCACCGCTAACAACGCGGGAGCGATGGAGCCCCCCGTGCCCGCATCCTGCGCTCTCGCCCACCCACCGACAATCCCCGCCACTCCGCAACGAAGAGAAGATCCATGCAAGTCCAGGCCTTGTACCAACAGAAGCGCACCACGGCCGCGGAGGCGGTTCGCCAGGTGCGCAACGGCGACTTCATCGTGGTACCCACGGGCGTGGGCGAGCCACCCACCCTGCTGACCGCGCTGTCCGAGCAGCGGCTGGATTTCCGCGACGTCAAGGTCGGCCAGATCCTGGCGATGCGCAAGTACGGCTACTTCGACCCGGCCACCACCGAGCACGTGCGCCACGTGGCCTATTTCTTCGGCGGCGCCTCGCGCGCGGGCGGACAGGCCGGCTGGATCGACTTCATCCCCAACTGTTTCTCCGAGATACCGGCCCAGATCGAACGCGGCCAGATGCCGGCCGACGTGGTCTTCAGCCTGGCCTCGCCGATGGACGCCGAAGGCTTCTTCGCGCTGAGCCTGGGCACCGACTACACCATGGCCGCCGTCGCCAAGGCGCGCGCGGTGGTGCTCGAGGTCAACCCGAACGTGCCCTACACCTTCGGCGACTGCAAGGTCCACGTTTCGCAGGTCGCAGCGCTGGTGGAGGACGAGCGCCCGGTGATGGAAGTGGGCCTGCCGACCATCGGCGTCGTGCAGGAGGCGATCGGCAAGTACGTGGCCGACATGATCGAAGACGGCTCCACCCTGCAGATCGGCTACGGCGGCATTCCCGACGCGGTGGTGATGCAACTGGCGCACAAGCGCGACCTCGGCATCCACACCGAGATGCTCGGCGAAGGCATCCTCACGCTGGTCGAGAGCGGCGCCGTCACCAACCGGCGCAAGAACTACCTGCCGGGCAAGATGGTCGCCACCTTCGCGCTGGGCTCGGAGAAGCTCTACCGCTTCATGGACCGCAACCCCATGCTCGAGATGCACCCGGCCCACTTCACCAACGACCCGATGCTGGCCGGCCAGAACGACAGGCTGGTCGCCATCAACGCCACCTTGCAGATCGACCTGCTCGGCCAGTGCGGCTCCGAAAGCCTGGGATCGGCGCCCTTCTCGGGCACCGGCGGGCAGTCGGACTTCGTGCGTGCGGCCAACCGCTCGCGCGACGGCAAGGCCTTCATCGTGCTGCCCTCGACCGCGAAGGGCGACACGATCAGCCGCATCGTGCCGGTGCTGTCACCCGGCACCCACGTCAGCACCAGCAAGAACGACATCAACTACGTGGTCACCGAGTACGGCGTGGCCCAATTGCGCGGCAAGTCGGCCCGGCAGCGAGCGCGGGAGCTGATCGGCATCGCGCACCCGGCCTTCCGTGCCGAGCTGACGGCCGAGGCCCGACGGCTCCATCTCCTTTGATGTGGGACACCCCCGAAGCGCCTGCGGCGCTTCCCCTCGACGGGGCGCACCCGGTGGCCTGGCAAGGCTGCGCACCTCTCGCACGGCGTGTTGCATCATCCGGGGCGCCATCATTCATGTCACTGAGGGCAGCACTGGACCAGTCCCGCGCATGCCGCGGGGCCTGTTCAGCGTTGCCTTAGCATGCGGCCATGTCCGCCCTCCCCCTCGATGCTGGTGCCGCCGCCGCGTACGATGAGGAAGGCGCCCCGCGCCGCGCGGGCTTTGCACCGGCGCTGGCGGGCCTGGTGGCGGGGACGGCGCTGCAACTGCTGCAGCCTGCGCTGTGGCCGATCTGGGTGTACGCCCTGCCCACCGCCGCCGGCCTGGCGGCGCTCGGGCTGCGCAGCGTGCGGCGGCGCGGCGCGCTGGTGCTGGCCCTGGCCGCGCTGGCGCTGGGCTTTGGTGCGACCGGGCTGCGGGCCGCGCACTTTGCGTCGACGGCGCTGGCGCCGGAACTCGAAGGGCGCGCGCTGGTGCTGACCGGCACCATCGCCGCCATGCCGCAGCAGACCGCCACCGGCCTGCGGCTGCGCCTGGAGGTGACGGCTGCCGCGCTGGACGACGGGCAGGCCGTGCGCGTGCCGGCGCTGGCGGACCTGGGCTGGTGGGGCGAGGGCGCGTTCTCCAGCGCCGACCCGCTGGCGATCCGGCGCAGCCTGCCGGCGCTGCGCGCGGGCGAGCGCTGGCGCCTGCCGGTGCGGCTGAAGGCGCCCCATGGCGCGCGCAATCCGCACGGCTTCGACTACGAACTCTGGGCCTGGGAGCAGGGCGTGCAGGCCACCGGCAGCGTGCGCACGGGCGCGAGCGCGCCGGCACCGCAGCGGCTGTCGGACGGCTGGAGCCACCCGGTGGAGCGCGCCCGGCAGGCGGTGCGCGATGCGATCTACGCGCGCCTGGCGCCCGAGGCCGCGCCGGCGCAGGACGGCTTGGAGGCGCGCCGCCGCGCCGCGGGCGTGGTGGCGGCGCTGGTGACGGGCGACCAGCGCGCCATCGACCGCGCCGACTGGGACGTGTTTCGCGCGACCGGCGTGGCGCATCTGGTGAGCATCTCGGGCCTGCACGTGACCATGTTCGCCTGGCTGGCCAGCGGCGCGCTCGGCTGGCTGTGGCGGCGCTCGGCGCGGCTGTGCCTGCTCTGGCCGGCGCAGCAGGTCGCGCTCGTGGGCGGCGTGCTGCTGGCCGCGGCCTATGCGCTGTTCAGCGGTGGCGGCCTGCCGGCGCAGCGCACCGTCTGCATGCTGGCCACCGTGGCGCTGCTGCGCCTGTCGGGCCGGCGCTGGCCCTGGCCGCAGGTCTGGCTGGCCGCCTGCGCGGTGGTGGTGCTGCTGGACCCGTGGGCGCTGCTGCAGGCCGGCTTCTGGCTCAGCTTCGTGGCAGTGGGCGTGCTTTTTGCTACAAATTTCGTAGCTTCAAGCCCAGGTGATGCCTGGGCTACAGGCACTTTTCTTTCAAATTCCGGCATGCGCGCCGCGCGGCTGCTGCGCGAGCAGGCGGTGGTGACGCTGGCCCTGACGCCGCTCACGCTGCTGCTGTTCGGCCAGGCTTCGGTGGTGGGGCTGGCGGCCAACCTGCTCGCGATTCCGTGGGTGACGCTGCTGGTCACGCCGCTGGCCATGGCGGGCGTGCTGCTGCCGCCGCTCTGGGACGCGGCCGCGCTGGCGGTGCAGGCGCTGGGCGCGCTGCTGGGCTGGATGGCGGCCTGGCCGCATGCGGTGCTGTCGCGGCCGGCCGCGCCGCTCTGGGCCGCGGCGGCCGGCGTCTTCGGCGGCGCGCTGCTGTGCATGCGGCTGCCGCCGGCCCTGCGGCTGCTGGGGCTGGCGCCCTTGCTGCCGACGCTGTTCTGGCAGCCGCCGCGGCCAGCCGTGGGCGACTTCGAACTGCTGGCCGCCGACGTCGGCCAGGGCAACGCGGTGCTGGTGCGCACCGCCCGCCACGCGCTGCTGTACGACGCCGGGCCGCGCTACTCGGCGGAAAGCGACGCCGGCCACCGCGTGCTGGTGCCGCTGCTGCAGGCGCTGGGCGAGACGCTGGATGCCGTGGTGGTCAGCCACCGCGACGAGGACCACGCGGGCGGCGCGGCCTCGGTACTGGCGCAGCAGCCGCAGGCCGTGCTCATGAGTTCGGTGGAAGACGGCCATGCGCTGCAGGCGCTGCGGCCGGTGCGGCGCTGCGTGGCCGGCCAGCAGTGGGAGTGGGACGGCGTGCGCTTCGAGTTCCTGCACCCGCAGCCGGCCGACTACGCGCCGCAGGCGCGCAGCAATGCGCTGAGCTGCGTGCTGCGCGTCTCCAGCGGCACGGGCGGCGCGCTGCTCGCGGGCGACATCGAGGCCGCGCAGGAAGCCGCGCTGCTGCGCGCCGGCGCGCCGCTGAGCGCGGACCTGCTGCTGGTGCCGCACCACGGCAGCAAGACCTCGTCCTCGGCCGCCTTCGTGCAGGCCGTGGCGCCGCGGTTCGCACTGGTGCAGGCCGGCTACCTGAACCGCCACGGCCACCCGGCGCCGGTGGTGGCGCAGCGCTATGCCGCGCAGGGCGCCGAACTGGTGGCGAGCCCGGCCTGCGGCGCGGCGCGCTGGTCCAGCCGCGAGCCCGCCGCGCTGCACTGCGAGCGCCGGACCGCTCGGCGCTACTGGCAGCACGGGCCGGCTGCCGCGCCGGCGCTGCCCGGGCACTAGCTCGGCCTGGAAATTGCTATCCTCCTCAGCCAGGAGATAGCCCGCTTATGCAGAAATTCGACGAGATGTACAGCACCCTGCCCCCCGAAACCGGCAAGGTGCGCGACCACTACCGCACGTACGGCCAGTGGCTACAGCGGCAGGCGCTGGAGGCCATGCGGGTCCGGCGCGAAGAGGCGGAGATGATCTTCCGCCGCGTGGGCATCACCTTCGCCGTCTACGGCGCCAAGGACGAGGACGGTTCGGGCACCGAGCGGCTGATTCCGTTCGACCTGATCCCGCGCATCATCCCCGCGCACGAGTGGGCCGAGATGGAGCGGGGCCTGGTCCAGCGCGTGACCGCGCTCAACCGCTTCCTGCACGACGTCTACCACGAGCAGGAGATCCTGCGCGCCGGCGTGATCCCGCCCGAGCAGATCCTGCGGAACGCGCAGTTCCGCCCCGAGATGATGGGCGTGGACGTGCCCAACCACATCTACTCGCACATCGCCGGCATCGACATCGTGCGCGCCCCGGATGCCCAGGGCAACGGCGAGTACTACGTGCTCGAGGACAACCTGCGGGTGCCCAGCGGCGTGAGCTACATGCTGGAAAACCGCAAGATGATGATGCGGCTGTTCCCCGACCTGTTCAGCCAGCACCGGGTGGCGCCCGTGGCGCACTACCCCGACCTGCTGCTGGAAACCCTGCGCGCCTCCGCGCCGCCGGCCACGGCGGAGCCGACCGTGGTGGTGCTCACGCCCGGCATGTACAACAGCGCCTATTTCGAGCATGCCTTCCTGGCCCAGCAGATGGGCGTGGAACTGGTCGAGGGCCAGGACCTGTTCGTCAAGGACGACTTCGTGTGGATGCGCACCACGCGCGGCCCCAAGCGCGTGGACGTGATCTACCGCCGCGTGGACGATGACTTCCTCGACCCGCTGGTGTTCCGGCCGACCTCCACGCTGGGCGTGGCCGGCCTGATCCAGGCCTACCGCGCGGGCAACGTGGCGATCTGCAACGCGGTCGGCACCGGCGTGGCCGACGACAAGTCGATCTACCCCTACGTGCCCAAGATGATCGAGTTCTACCTGGGCGAGCAGCCGATCCTGAAG
>NZ_JAELTO010000113.1 GCF_016428875.1 Xylophilus sp. ASV27 | reverse complement strand
CCCCCCCCCCCCCCCCCCCCCCCCCCCCCCCCCCCCCCCCCCCCCCCCCCCCCCCCCCCCCCCCCCCCCCCCCCCCCCCCCCCCCCCCCCCCCCCCCCCCCCCTGTTCAAGCAGAAGACGGCATACGCGATTTCCTGTACGGTCTCGTGGGCTCGGAGATGTGTATAAGAGACAGCGGCAGCGGCGGACGCGGGGGCGGCGCCAGGGCGGCGCGCGCCGGGCCGGACGAGCGCAGGCTGGCGGCAAAGGCGCGCAGCGGCTGCGGCGACCAGGCTACGGCAGGCGACAAGGGCAGTGTCGGGACCGGCAGTTCGGGCATGGCGCATCTCCTTCTCTCAAGATGCGCGCAGTCTGGCCGCCGCGCATGACGGCGCCATGGCGGAAATATGACGTTTTTTTGAACAAATACGCCTCAAGCCCAGGTAACACCTTGGCTTTAAGCTATCTATTCGATAGCAATCGTGGGCTGCAGCGTGGCGGCGATGCGCGCGGCCGCATCGCGCGCCAAGCGGCCGTCGCGCGCCTCGACCATGACACGCAGCAGCGGCTCGGTGCCGCTGGGCCGGATCAGCACGCGCCCGGCGTGGCCCAGCTCGGCCTCGACGGCACGCGTCTCGGCGCGCAGCCGGCTGCTGGTGGCCCAGTCCTGCCCCGGCTGCAGGCGCACGTTGACCAGGGTTTGCGGGAACAGCGTGAGCCCTTCGAGCAACTGGGCCAGCGTGCGGCCGCTGCGCACGCTGGCCTGCAGCACCTGCAGCGCACTGATCAGGCCGTCGCCGGTGCTGTGCTTGTCCAGCGCCAGCAGGTGCCCCGAGCCCTCGCCGCCGAGCAGCCAGCCGCGCCGCTCCAGTTCCTCGAGCACGTAGCGGTCGCCGACCTTGGCGCGGGCGAAGGGAATGCCCTTTTCCTGCAGCGCCAGTTCGACCGCCATGTTGGTCATGAGCGTGCCGACCACGCCGGCCACCTCGTCGCCGCGCGCCAGCCGGTCGCAGGCCAGCAGGTACAGCAGCTCGTCGCCGTTGTAGAGCCGGCCCGCGCCATCGGCCACCTGCAGCCGGTCGGCGTCGCCGTCCAGCGCGATGCCGAAGTCGGCCTGCTGGGCCTGCACCTCGCGCACCAGCGCCTCGGGGTGGGTGGCGCCGAAGCCGCGGTTGATGTTCAGCCCGTCGGGCGCGCAGCCGATGGCCACCACCTCGGCGCCGAGTTCGTGGAACACCTTGGGCGCGATCTGGTAGGCCGCGCCGTGCGCCGCATCGACCACGATCTTCAGGCCGCGCAGCGTCAGCTCGTTGCCGAAGGTGCTCTTGCAGAACTCGATGTAGCGGCCGGCCGCGTCGTCGAGCCGGCGCGCCTTGCCCACGTCGGCCGCGGCGACCCAGGCCGGCGGTTCCGCGAGCGCGGCCTCGACCGCGCGCTCCCACGCATCGTCGAGCTTGGTGCCCAGCGGGCCGAAGAACTTGATGCCGTTGTCCTCGAACGGGTTGTGGCTGGCGCTGATGACCACGCCCAGGTTGGCGCGCAGGGCGCGCGTGAGGTAGGCCACGCCCGGCGTGGGCAGCGGGCCGAGCAGCACCACGTCCACGCCGGCGGAATTGAAGCCGGATTCCAGGGCGCTCTCCAGCATGTAGCCGGATATGCGCGTGTCCTTGCCTATCAGAACCTGCGGCCGCGTCATGCTGCGCCGCAGCACGCGGCCCACCGCGTGCGCGAGCCGCAGGACGAAGTCGGGCGTGATCGGCGGCGTGCCGACCGTGCCGCGGATGCCGTCGGTGCCGAAATAAGTGCGTGTCATGTGGTGGGGTCTCCCTCGAATGGTTCTTGATCGGCGGCCTGCAGGGCCTGCCATACGGCCAGCGCCTCGACCGTCTCGCGCACGTCGTGCACCCGCACGATGCGCGCGCCGTGCTGCACGGCCAGCAGCGCCGCGGCGACGCTCGCGGGCATGCGCGCATCGACCGCGCGGCCGGTCACCGCCCCGAGCGATGACTTGCGCGACCAGCCCGCCAGGATCGGGTAGCGCGCCGGCACCGCCTCGCGCTGGCGCGCGAGCAGCCGGAAATTCTGCGCCACCGTCTTGCCAAAGCCAACACCCGGGTCCAGCACGACGCGTTCACGCCGCACGCCCAGCGCCTGCAGCGCATCGGCGGCCGCCTGCAGAAAGCCGCGCACCGCCGGCACCGGATCGCCCTCCATCGGGGCCGCCTGCATGGTCTGCGGGTCGCGGTGCATGTGCATCAGGCAGACGCCGCAGGACGGGTGCGCGGCCACCACCTCGCGCGCGCCGGGCTGGCGCAGCGCCCAGACGTCGTTGACGATGTCGGCACCTGCGTCCAGCGCCGCCTGCATCACCGCGGGCTTGTAGGTATCGACCGAGATCGGCACGCCCAGGCGCACCGCCTCGATCAGCAGCGGCTGCACGCGCGCCAGTTCCTCCTGCAGCGGCAGCGCCGGGCTGCCGGGGCGGGTGGACTCGCCGCCGATGTCGAGCATGTCCGCGCCCTCCTTCAGCAGTTGCTCGCAATGGCGCAGCGCCGCCGCCGTGGAGGCATGGCGGCCGCCGTCGGAGAACGAATCGGGGGTGACGTTGACGATGCCCATCACCTGCGGGCGCGTCAGCGCAATGCGAAAGCGCGATGTCTGCCAGACAGTGGATACCGCGTGCATGCGGCGCCTCCATTGAAAACGGGGCCAGGGGCCCCGTCGTGGTGAGGAATGAAGCGAACCCGCGTATCAGGCCGCGCTGGGCGCCGGATCGGTGGCCACGGCAGTGCCGCCGCCGCCCGGCTTGTCGCCGCCAGTGGGCGGGATGCGCGGCGTCCAGTCCTTGGGCGGACGCGGCTCGCGCCCGGCCATGATGTCGTCCAGCTGCTCGGTGTCGATGGTTTCCCATTCGAGCAGCGCCTTGGCCATGGCGTGCATCTTGTCGCTGTTCTCCTCGATCAGGCGGCGCGCCAGCGCGTACTGCTCGTCGATGATGCGGCGCACCTCGCCGTCGACCTTCTGCATGGTCGACTCGCTCATGTTGGTGGTCTTGGTGACCGAGCGGCCCAGGAAGACTTCGCCTTCGTTCTCGGCATACACCATGGGGCCCAGGGCCTCGCTCATGCCGTACTTCATGACCATGTCGCGGGCCAGGTTGGTGGCGCGCTCGAAGTCGTTGGAAGCGCCGGTGGTCATCTGGTGCATGAACACCTCTTCGGCGATCCGGCCGCCGAACAGCATGCTGATCTGGTTGAGCATGTACTCGCGGTCGTAGCTGTAGCGGTCCTGCGCCGGCAGGCTCATGGTCACGCCGAGCGCGCGGCCGCGCGGGATGATGGTGACCTTGTGCACCGGATCGCACTTGGGCAGCAGCTTGCCGATCAGGGCGTGGCCGGACTCGTGGTAGGCCGTGTTGCGGCGCTCTTCCTCTGGCATGACCATGCTCTTGCGCTCGGGACCCATGAAGATCTTGTCCTTGGCGCGCTCGAAGTCCTGCATCTCGACCGTGCGCGCATTGCGGCGCGCGGCCATCAGCGCAGCCTCGTTGCACAGGTTGGCCAGGTCGGCACCGCTCATGCCGGGCGTGCCGCGGGCGATGATGCTCGGGTTCACGTCCTGGCCCAGCGGGACCTTGCGCATGTGCACGTTGAGGATCTGCTCGCGGCCACGGATGTCGGGCAGCGTGACATACACCTGGCGATCGAAACGGCCAGGGCGCAGCAGCGCGGCATCGAGGATGTCGGGACGGTTGGTGGCCGCGACCACGATCACGCCCAGGTTGGTCTCGAAGCCGTCCATCTCGACCAGCATCTGGTTCAGCGTCTGCTCGCGCTCGTCGTTGCCGCCGCCCAGGCCGGCTCCGCGCTGGCGGCCGACCGCGTCGATTTCGTCGATGAAGATGATGCAGGGCGCGTTCTTCTTGGCGTTCTCGAACATGTCGCGCACGCGGGCCGCGCCCACGCCGACGAACATTTCCACGAAGTCGGAGCCCGAGATGCTGAAGAACGGCACCTTGGCCTCGCCCGCGATGGACTTGGCCAGCAGCGTCTTGCCGGTGCCGGGCGGCCCGACCAGCAGCAGGCCGCGCGGAATGCGGCCGCCGAGCTTCTGGAACTTCTGCGGGTCTTTCAGGAAGTCGACCACCTCCTTGACCTCTTCCTTGGCCTCGTCGCAGCCGGCGACGTCGGCGAAGGTGACGGTGTTGTTGTTCTCGTCGAGCATGCGCGCCTTGCTCTTGCCGAAGCTGAAGGCGCCGCCCTTGCCGCCCCCCTGCATCTGGCGCATGAAATACACCCACACGCCGATCAGCAGCAGCATCGGGCCCCAGCTCACGAGCAGGGTCATGAGCAGCGAGCCTTCCTCGCGCGGCTTGACGTCGAACTTGACGTTGTTGCTGATCAGGTCGCCCACCAGGCCGCGGTCGAGATAGGTGGCCGTGGTGCGGATCTTGCGGTCATCGGTGGTGGTGGCCAGGATCTCGGTCGCGCCGCCCTGGCCGTCCTGGATGGTCGCATTCTTGATGCGGTTGCTGCGCACCTGCTCCAGGAAGTCGGAATAGGCCACATAGCCGGCACCGGCTGCGCCACGCGAATCGAACTGTTTGAACACCGTGAACAGCACCATGGCGATCACGAGCCATACGGCGACTTTGGAAAACCACTGATTGTTCAAGCGAGGCTCCGGTGGGGAAAGGCGTAAGGGATCATCAAGACCCAGATGTGACGCATTTTAGGTGTTTCAAGTTCAGGCTCCCCCATGAATTACCCCCGCAGCCATGGGCGCGGCACGGGCTTTGCGGGATATTCAGCGCATTTCGGCGGTATTTTTGAGCCCGATGCCGACCAGAAAGGTCTCCGAGGATTTGTCACGCGAGGCCTTGGGTTTGACCGGCTTGACTACGCGGAACGTTTCCTTGAACAGCTTCACGAGCTGGCTATAGCCGCTGCCGTGAAACACCTTGGTCACCAGCGCGCCCTCGGGCTTCATGTGGCCCTGCGCAAACTCCACCGCCAGCTCGACCAGGTGCGAGATGCGTGCGGCATCCACCGACTCCACCCCGGAGAGATTGGGCGCCATGTCCGAAACCACCACATCGGCAAGCCTGCCCTGGAGTTCGCGCTCCAGTTTCTGTAGCACCTCCGGCTCGCGGAAGTCGCTCTGCAGGAAGGTGACCCCCTCGATCGGCACCATGGGCAGCAGGTCCAGCGCCACGATGACGCCATCCAGCGCCCCGACCGCCGCGCCCTCGGGCGACAGGCGCCGGCGCACGTACTGGCTCCAGGCACCGGGCGTCGAACCGAGGTCCACCACCACGTGCCCCGGTCTGATCAGGCCCAGCGACTCGTCGATTTCCTTCAATTTGTAAGCAGCGCGAGCCCGATAACCGTCCTTGGCCGCCAGTTTGACGTAAGGGTCGTTGACGTGGTCGTTGAGCCACGCCTTGTTGACCTTCTTGCTTTTTGTCTTGACCTTCATGCTCGGTAGGGAATGTGCCGCCGTGGAGAAGGCGTGTGAATGGGGCGCTGCCGTGCTCCAGCCCTGGGTGGGCGCGCAGCCTCGATAATACGGGTATGCCCCAAATCCAACTCACTCCCGCCCAGCGCCGCGAGCGCCGCGCCGAGGCCCACCATCTCGACCCCGTGGTCATCATCGGCAACGACGGCCTGACGCCTGCGGTGCAGAAGGAGATCGATGGCGCCCTCTCCGCCCACGGCCTGATCAAGGTCCGCGTGGTGTCCGACGACCGCGTGGCGCGCGAGCAGACCTACCAGAGCCTGGCCGACGCGCTGGATGCCGCCCCGGTGCAGCACATCGGCAAGCTGCTGGTGCTCTGGCGCCCGCGGGTCGAAAAGACCAGGCCCGTGGACGAGGACCGCATGCCCGGCCCGCGCGACGTCAAGATCCTCAAGCACAGCAAGCGCGGCGGCCAGCGCCCCGAGGTGCGCATGCTGCGCGTGCTGGGCAACCAGCGCCTGACGCCCGGCGGCCAGATCAAGCGCGCCAAGCCCAAGAAGAAGTCGATCAAGAAGCGTCAGGCAGACTGACCGGAGCCATCAGCATGACGACTGCACGCCACGTGCTGTGCATGAAATGGGGCAGCAAGTACGGCCCGGAGTACGTGAACCGGCTCTATGCCATGGTGCGCCGCAGGCTGGCGGGCGATTTCAATTTCGTCTGTCTCACCGACGACAGCAAAGGCATCCGCCCAGAGGTGCAATGCCTGCCCATTCCGCCACTGGCGGTCGAGCTGGCGCCGGGACAGCGCGATGGCGCCTGGAAGAAGCTCACCACTTTCACGGCCGACCTGCACGGCCTGCGCGGCACCGCGCTGTTCCTCGACCTGGACGTGGTGGTGGTCGGGCCGCTGGACGACTTCTTCACACGCCCGGGTGAATTCCTGATCATCCGGGACTACCCCCGCCCCTGGCGCAGCGCGCGCATCACCGGCAACTCATCGGTCTACCGCTTCGAACTGGGCGCGCATGCGGATGTGCTGGAGTACTTCCGCAGCCACATGGACGAAGTGCGGCGGCGGTTCCGCAACGAACAGGCCTATCTGTCGGACTTCCTGCACCGCCAGGGCAGGATGGGCTACTGGCCGCAGGCCTGGTGCCCGAGCTTCAAGTACCACGGCATTCCGCACTGGCCCTGCAACTACTGGCAGGAGCCGGCCGTGCCACCGGACGCCCGGGTGATGGTGTTCCATGGCGAGTGCAACCCGCCGGATGCACTGGCAGGCCGGCGCAACCGGCGCTTCCGCTACATCCGCCCGGCCCGTTGGGTGGCCGAGCACTGGAGGGAGTAGCGGACCACCCCCAGGCTGCGCGCACTGCGTGTCGCTACGCCGCCCCCCTTCGAGGGGGCAACACCGGTGGACCGGCGGAGCCGGATCCACGGTGTTCTTGGCAGGGAGTGCGCCGCGCGTCTAGCGCGGCCCGGTCGTGCGCCACAGCACCACCGCCGCGCACAGCCACTGCAGCAGGTACATGCCGCTGCC
Organism: Xylophilus sp. ASV27; assembly: GCF_016428875.1. Classification (GTDB taxonomy): domain Bacteria; phylum Pseudomonadota; class Gammaproteobacteria; order Burkholderiales; family Burkholderiaceae_C; genus Xylophilus. The sequence goes on along the minus strand of NZ_JAELTO010000113.1, from coordinate 7,443 downwards.
CACGCTGTGCCAAAGGCGCAGATTCTCGCGTGCGATGATGCGCGGCGCCACGGCGAATTCCGCGAGCAGGGCCAGCAGCATCCCCGCCAGCACGAAGCCCAGCAGCGGCGCGGCCCAGGGGGCCATGGCGGTCTCGCCGCGGCGGCGGGACGCCACCAGCAGCAACACGCCGCAGGCCACCGACACCCAGGTCTGCGCCGTGAAAAGCCGCGCCGCCATGGCGCCCGCCGCGGCGGGCGTCGGCAGATGCACGAACAGCAGCGGCACGACCAGAAAGCCGATGGTGCTCAGGCTGCCCCACCACAGCGCAGCCACCAGGACGGAAAAACGATGTGGCACGGTTGCGCTCAGATGTACTTGACCGCGACGATCTCGTAGCGCTTGACGCCACCGGGCGCCTGGACCTCGGCGGTGTCGCCCTCCTCCTTGCCGATCAGCGCGCGCGCGATCGGGCTGGAGACGTTCACCCGGCCGTGTTTCAGGTCGGCCTCGTCCTCGCCCACGATCTGGTAGGTGACGGCTTCGCCCGAGTCCTCGTCCTCCAGCTCGACCGTGGCGCCGAACACCACCCGGCCACCGGCGTCGAGCGCGGCCGGGTCGATCACCTGGGCGGCAGACAGCTTGCCCTCGACTTCCTGGATGCGGCCTTCGATGAAACCCTGACGATCCTTGGCCGCCTCGTACTCGGCGTTCTCGCTCAGATCGCCCTGCGCGCGGGCCTCGGCGATCGCATTGATGACCCAGGGGCGATCCACGGTTTTCAGGCGGTGCAGTTCTTCCTTCAGCTTTTCCGCTCCACGCTTGGTAATCGGAATGGTCGCCATGTTCTTCTCTCTCCAAAAAGAAAAAGCCGGACGGAACCGTCCGGCGGTGCTTCTGAGGAACGCCGCGCCAGTCTCTCAGACCAGCGGGTGTCCAGCCAGCCGGGTCAGTATGGCCAGCGGACTTGCCTGCGGATTGTATTGCCTGTCCGCCGGCAGATGCAGGGTCTGCTCCAGCATGAACTGGCCGGACATCACCGCGTGCGGCGTCTGGTCCGAGAAGCAGACCCAGGCCGAACCCGCCGCGAACGGCATGGTGAGCTGCGGCGCATCCTGCTGGTAGGCCAGGTCCGATTTCATGCCGTCGTGCAGTTGCAGCATCAGATGGTCGTATTCGCTGCGCAAGGCCTTGGTCACGCCCAGGCGGTGCAGCAGGCGCGCCTGCAGCGGCGAATAGCGCCGCGCCCTGGGCAGGAAACGGCGCGCGACGTCCTCGAACGGCTCGCCGACGCGCCAGGTCCGCGGCGCGCCGTCGGGATGGATGTTGGCGAACACGCGCAGGATGCGCTCGCCATGGTTGGGGCGGGACGGGAATGCGTCCACGTGCAGCCGCCGGTCGTCCGCGCGCCAGGACTGCGCCCGCATCTCGACCCGGGTCGGGCGAAAGCTCGTGGGCGCCAGCCGCAGATGCGGCGTGTAGCCGGGCAGCAGGCCATGGACCAGGCCGATGGCCTGCTGACGGAACCGCCCCACCATGGCCGCCACGCGCGCCTGCAGCGCGGCATCGCCCGCCACACCCTTCACGAACCCTTGCCCATCGAGGCTGATGTTGCGCACCTTCGGGTCCAGCAGATCGGGGCGCAGCAGGCTCTTTTCATCGGGCTGCAGGGCGAAGGCGAGCTGCGGGAAGTACAGCACCCTGCCCGCCTCCAGCGCTTCGATGGCGGACGCGTCCGATGCGGCAGCCGTCCAGTCGGACAGCGGCAGGGGAATGATGGGGCCTTGCATGGGCCAATTGTGCGCGCAGTGCGGGCCGGTGGCCGCCGCGCGGGGCAGCCACCGGCATCGCCCATCAGGCGGTGGCGAGCTGCGCGTGCATCTGCTGCACCGAGATCACATCCAGCGCATCCATGTGCTGCATGCCCTCCACGGCCGCCTCAGCGCCGAAGATGGTGGTGAAGGTGGTCACGCGCGCCAGCAGCGCCGAGGTGCGGATCTGGCGCGAGTCGGCGATGGCGTTGCGCCGTTCCTCGACGGTGTTGATCACCAGGGCGATCTCGTTGTTCTTGATCATGTCGACGATGTGCGGACGGCCCTCGGTCACCTTGTTGACCACGGCACACGGCAGGCCCGCTGCCGCGATGGCCGCCGCCGTGCCCTTGGTGGCGATCAGCTCGAAGCCCAGCTTGAGCAGGCCGCGCGCGATGTTGACGGCGGCCGGCTTGTCGTTGTTCTTCACCGAGATGAAGACCTTGCCCGCGCGCGGCAGGTGCGTGCCCGCGCCGAGCTGGCTCTTGACGAAGGCTTCGCCGAAGGTCTTGCCCACGCCCATCACCTCGCCGGTGGACTTCATCTCGGGGCCGAGAATGGTGTCGACACCGGGGAACTTGACGAAGGGGAACACCGCCTCCTTGACGCTGAAATACGGCGGCGTGACTTCCTTCGTGACGCCCTGCGCAGCCAGCGACTGGCCGGCCATGCAGCGCGCGGCCACCTTGGCGAGCTGGATGCCGGTGGCCTTGCTCACGTAAGGCACGGTGCGCGAGGCCCGCGGGTTCACTTCCAGCACATAGATGACGTCCTTGCCGTCCTTCTCCTGGATGGCGAACTGCACGTTCATCAGCCCGACGACGTTCAGCGCCTTGGCCATCGCGGTGCTCTGGCGCTTGAGTTCGGCAATGGTCTCGGCCTTCAGGCTGTAGGGGGGCAGCGAGCAGGCCGAGTCGCCCGAATGCACGCCGGCCTGCTCGATGTGCTCCATCACGCCGCCGATCAAGGTGCCGCCTTCGGCATCGCGGATGCAGTCCACGTCGCATTCGATGGCGTCGTTCAGGAAGCGGTCCAGCAGCACCGGCGAGTCATGGCTGACCTTGACCGCCTCGCGCATGTAGCGCTCGAGGTCGCGCTGCTCGTGCACGATTTCCATCGCGCGTCCGCCGAGCACGTAACTCGGGCGCACCACCAGCGGGTAGCCCAGGGCAGCGGCCTTCTCCAGCGCCTCGGCCTCGGTGCGGGCGGTGGCGTTGGGCGGCTGGCGCAGGTCCAGCGCGTGCAGCAGCTTCTGGAAGCGCTCGCGGTCTTCGGCCGCATCGATCATGTCGGGCGAGGTGCCGATGATGGGCACGCCGTTGGCTTCGAGGTCGAGCGCGAGCTTGAGCGGCGTCTGGCCGCCGTACTGCACGATCACGCCGAGCGGCTTTTCCTTGTCGACGATCTCGAGCACGTCTTCGAGCGTGAGCGGCTCGAAGTACAGGCGGTCCGAGGTGTCGTAGTCGGTCGACACGGTCTCGGGGTTGCAGTTGACCATGATGGTCTCGTAGCCGTCCTCGCGCATGGCGAGCGCTGCGTGCACGCAGCAGTAGTCGAACTCGATGCCCTGGCCGATGCGGTTGGGACCGCCGCCGAGCACCATGATCTTCTTCCTGTCGGTCGGCTCGGCTTCGCACTCGTCTTCATAGGTCGAGTACATGTAGGCCGTATTGGTCGCGAATTCGGCCGCGCAGGTGTCCACGCGCTTGTAGACCGGGCGCACGCCCAGCGCGCGGCGCTTCTCGCGCACGGCGGTGTCGGTGGTCTTCAGCTGGCGCGCCAGGCGGCGGTCGGAGAAGCCCTTCTTCTTCAGCGCCAGCAGCGTGTCGCGGTCGATGTCGTCGAGCGACCTGGTCTCCAGCTCGAGCTCGATCTTCACGATCTCCTCGATCTGCACCAGGAACCACTTGTCGATCCGGGTCAGTTCGTAGACCTCGTCCACGGAGAGGCCCATGGCGAAGGCGTCGCCCACATACCAGATGCGCTCGGGGCCGGGCTCGCCCAGTTCCTTCTCGAGCACTTCGCGGTCCTGCGTCTTCTCGTTCAGGCCGTCGACGCCCACTTCGAGGCCGCGCAGCGCCTTCTGGAACGATTCCTGGAAGGTGCGGCCCATGGCCATCACTTCGCCCACCGACTTCATCTGCGTGGTGAGGCGCGAATCGGCCTGCGGGAATTTCTCGAACGCGAAACGCGGGATCTTGGTGACCACGTAGTCGATCGACGGTTCGAACGACGCGGGCGTGGCACCGCCCGTGATTTCGTTGCGCAGCTCGTCGAGCGTGTAGCCCACCGCCAGTTTGGCCGCGACCTTGGCGATCGGGAAACCGGTGGCCTTGGAGGCCAGCGCCGACGAACGCGACACGCGCGGGTTCATCTCGATGACGACCATGCGGCCGTCCTTCGGGTTGATCGAGAACTGCACGTTCGAGCCGCCGGTGTCGACGCCGATCTCGCGCAGCACCGCCAGACTGGCGTCGCGCAGGATCTGGTACTCCTTGTCCGACAGCGTCTGCGCCGGGGCCACGGTGATCGAGTCGCCGGTGTGCACGCCCATGGGGTCGAGGTTTTCGATCGAGCAGACGATGATGCAGTTGTCCGCCTTGTCGCGGACCACTTCCATCTCGTACTCTTTCCAGCCGAGCAGCGATTCTTCGATCAGCAGCTCGTTGGTCGGCGAGGCTTCCAGGCCGCGCTTGCAGATGGTCTCGAACTCTTCCGGGTTGTAGGCAATGCCGCCGCCGGTGCCGCCGAGCGTGAAGCTCGGGCGGATCACCGTGGGAAAGCCGACCGACTTCTGCACCGCCCAGGCTTCTTCCATCGAGTGGGCGATGCCCGAGCGCGCCGAGCCCAGGCCGATGCGGGTCATCGCCTCCTTGAACTTCAGCCGGTCTTCGGCCTTGTCGATGGCCTCGGGCGTGGCGCCGATCAGCTCGACCTTGTACTTGTGCAGCACGCCGTGGTGCCACAGGTCCAGCGCGCAGTTGAGCGCGGTCTGGCCGCCCATGGTCGGCAGGATGGCGTCGGGGCGCTCCTTGGCGATGATCTTCTCGACCGTCTGCCAGGTGATCGGCTCGATGTAGGTGACGTCGGCCGTGGCCGGGTCGGTCATGATCGTGGCGGGGTTGCTGTTGATCAGGATGACCCGGTAGCCCTCCTCGCGCAGGGCCTTGCAGGCCTGCACGCCGGAGTAGTCGAACTCGCAGGCCTGGCCGATGATGATCGGGCCGGCGCCGATGATGAGGATGCTCTTGAGGTCGGAGCGCTTAGGCATTTTTGTGTTGCTCCATCAGGGCGGTGAAACGGTCGAACAGGTAGGCGATGTCGTGCGGACCCGGCGAGGCCTCCGGGTGGCCCTGGAAGCAGAACGCCGGCCTGTCGGTGCGCGCCAGGCCTTGCAGCGTGCCGTCGAACAGGCTGATGTGCGTGGGGCGCAGGTTGGCCGGCAGGCTCTTCTCGTCCACCGCGAAGCCGTGGTTCTGGCTGGTGATGCTCACGCGGCCGTTGTCCAGGTCCTTCACCGGGTGGTTGGCGCCATGGTGGCCGAACTTCATCTTGAAGGTCTTCGCGCCCGAGGCCAGCGCCATGATCTGGTGGCCCAGGCAGATGCCGAAGGTGGGGATGCCGGACTCGATCAGTTCGCGCGCCGCGGCAATGGCGTAGTCGCAGGGTTCCGGGTCGCCCGGGCCGTTGGCCAGGAAGATGCCATCGGGTTGGAGCCTGAGCACCTCGGCCGCCGGCGTCTGCGCCGGCACCACCGTGATGTGCGCGCCGCGCTCGGCCATCATGCGCAGGATGTTCTTCTTCACGCCGAAGTCGAAGGCCACGACGTGGAACTTCGGCGCGATCTGCAGGCCGTAGCCCTCGCCGAGCCTCCACTCGGTCTGCGTCCACTCATAGGGAGCCTTGGCCGAAACGACCTTGGCCAGGTCCAGCCCGGCCATGCTGGGCGCGCCCTTGGCCAGAGCGATGGCGCGCTCGATCAGCGCCTGCGACACCGCCTCGCCGGCCGCCAGGCCCAGGATGCAGCCGTTCTGCGCGCCCTTGCTGCGCAGGTGGCGGGTGAGCTTGCGGGTGTCGATGCCGGCGATGGCGACGGTGTTCTCGCGCACCAGGTATTCCGACAAGGTGACAGTCTTGCGGAAGTTGGATGCGACGAGCGGCAGGTCCTTGATGATGAGGCCAGCGGCATGGACCTTGTCGGCTTCGACGTCTTCCTCGTTGACGCCGTAGTTGCCGATGTGCGGATACGTCAGGGTGACGATCTGCTGGCAGTAGCTCGGGTCGGTGAGGATTTCCTGGTAGCCGGTCATCGCGGTGTTGAACACCACTTCACCGGCGGTGGAGCCGGCGGCTCCGATCGAATGGCCGAGAAAGACCGTGCCGTCTGCGAGCGCCAGGATGGCGGGAGGGAAGCTTCCCTGTAGAGACAAGAGCACTGGGTTCTCCGGATGGTTACGGTCGCCCGATGCCCGCCGGACGCTGGGGCCGGAAGGCTGCTTGTTCTGAGGGAGTTGCTTTGGCTGCGGTCGGGCGACGCTGTTGCGAGAAAGCCCCCGATTATAGCCAGCGGCTCCGGATTCCCCGGCCGCCGCTAGGTATTTACCCGCAAGCCGAGAAGGACCGTGCTGCGCCGCTCACACGCGCGCCGCAGCGCTCGCATGCAGGCAGATGGCAGCGGCGGCGGCGACGTTGAGCGACTCCTCGCCGCCGGGCTGGGCGATGCGGATGCGCTGCGCGGCGCGCGCCTCCAGCAGCGGCGAGACGCCCTGCCCTTCGTGGCCCATGACCCAGGCGCACGGCCAGGGCAAGGCGGCGCGGTGCAGCAGATCGCCCTGGTGCGAACTGGTGACCAGCAGCGGCACGCCGAGCGCCTCCAGCGCCGGCAGCTCCAGCCCTTCGACCAGGTGCAGGCCGAAGTGCGCGCCCATGCCGGCGCGCAGCACCTTGGGCGCCCAGAGCGCCGCCGTGCCCTTGAGGGCGAGCACCTGCGCGAAGCCGAAGGCGGCGGCGCTGCGCAGGATGGAGCCGACGTTGCCGGCGTCCTGCACCCGGTCCAGCAGCACCGCGGCCACGCCGGCCTGCACGCCGGAGGGCGGCGGCAGATCGAGCACGAAGCCCATGGGCGCCGGCGACTCCAGGCCGCTCAGTTCGGGCCACAGCATGTCGGCCACCACTACATTTTTTATAGCAGCATGCCTAGACCATTCCTGGGCTACAGGCCAAAAAGACTCACAAAATACGGCCAGCACCGGCACGCGCCCCCGCGCCAGCGCCGCGCGGCACAGGTGGTCGCCCTCGAGCCAGACGCGACCCTGCTTGCGGTAGGCGCCGTTGTCCTGCGCCAGCCGGCGCAGGTCCTTGAGCAGGGGGTTGTCCCGCGACCTCAGGTGCAGCGCGGCGGGCGCGGCGCTCATACGGCCAGCCCCCCGCTGCGCGGCCCGCGCCGGCGCGGCGACGGCGGCGCCACCGGCTGCAGGGCTGTCTCTTATACACATCTCCGAGCCCACGAGACCGTACAGGAAATCGCGTATGCCGTCGTCTGCTTGAAAAAGGGGGGGGGGGGGGGGGGGGGGGGGGGGGGGGGGGGGGGGGGGGGGGGGGGGGGGGGGGGGGGGGGGGGGGGGGGGGGGGGGGGGGGGGGGGGGGGGGGGGG
>NZ_JAELTO010000112.1 GCF_016428875.1 Xylophilus sp. ASV27 | reverse complement strand
TGAAGCTCGGGCTGCAGGCCAAGCGCAAGCGCGCTGGCTGGAGCCTGCCCTATCTGGAGCACCTCATGGGCATGGGAGCGGCTCTGGGGATGGGGGGCTCTGGTTAGATGCGATTGCCCTGCCCAGGACCTACCTGGGCTACAGGCATTTTTCCTATGAATGCAAGGCCCGCGCCCCGAACGTAGCCGCCGACTTGGCGGGACGCTCAGGCAGGCCGCGGCACCAGCCGCAGGCCGCTGGCAATGCAGCCCGCCGCCGAGAACGCCGCGCCCCATGCCAGCGCCCAGATGGAGCCTTGCGCGCCGGCAAGGCCGAGCGCGAGGGCGACGAGCGCCGCGCCCATGGCCTGCCCCAGCAGCCGCGACGTGCCGACCATGCCGCTCGCGCCGCCGCTGCGCTCGGGCGGCGCGCTGTGCATGAAGGCTTTCAGGTTGGGCGACTGGAAGAAGCCGAAGCCCAGGCCGCACAGGGCCATGCGCCAGCCGATGTCCCATGGCGTGGCCTGCTCGGGCATGAGCGCGAGCAGCGCCATGCCCGCGCTGAGCATCGCCAGGCCGATCGCGCCCAGCGCGCCGGGCGGGTAGCGATCGGACAGGCGCCCGGCCAGGGGCGCGATCGCGGCCACGAAGAACGGCCACGGCGTCATCAGAAAGCCTGTCTCGATGGGGCTGCGGTGCAGCACGTTCTCGAAGTAGAACGGCAACGACACCAGCCCCAGCCCCTGCGTGGCAAACGCGCAGATCGCCGTGATGGTCGAGAGCGCGAAGGCCGGCAGGCGCAGCAGATCGACCGGCAGCATGGGCGCAAGGCGGCCGCGCTCGCGGCGGATCAGCGCCCAGCCGCACAGCAGCGCGCCGGCGAAGCAGCCCAGCGTCAGATGCCAGTCCGCCTGTTGCGCGGCCTGGCTCAACGCGAAGATCAGCAGCGCGAAGGTCGACACGTTGAGCAGCGCGGCGATCACGTCCGGCCGGTGCGCGCTGCGCGGCGTGTCGGGCAGGTTGCCGCGCGAGAAGGCCAGCGCCAGCAGTGCCGTCGGCACGTTGATCAGGAACAGCCACGGCCAGCTTGCGAACGCGAGCACGAGCGACGCGACCGTGGGCCCGATGGCAAAGGAGATCCCGACGATGAGGGCGTTGAGCCCGACGCCGCGCCCCAGCTGATGCGCCGGATACAGGAAGCGGATGAGCGCGATGTTCACGCTCATCACCGCCGCCGCGCCGACGCCCTGCAGCACGCGGGCCCCGGCGAGAAAGCCGAGCGTGGGCGACAGCGCGCACAGCAGCGACGCCACGAGAAACACCGCCACGCCGCCCATGAACACGCGCTTGTGGCCGACGCGCTCGCCCAGCGACGCAAAGGGCAGCAGCGTGGCGACCATGGCGAGCTGGTAGGCATTGACGATCCACACCGATGCCGACGGACTCGTGTCCAGGTCCAGCGCCATCTGCGGCAGGGCCGTGTTGGCAATGGCCGTGTCGAGACTGGCGAGCGAGACGGCGAGCAGGATCGCCGTCATGGCAAGGCCGCGCCCGGCGGCGGGCGGATCGTGCGCCTGCGCCCCGGCCAGGGCGTGCGCCGCCGGGGTATCGGCAGCCGGGGGCCGCTGCGGCATGACGGATCAGCCCCCGGCCGGAATCTGGTGCATGGCCTGCTCGACGTTCAGCGCGGCAAGGCCGATGCCGCAGCAGGGGCAGGCGGCATCCGAGAGAAGCTCAGTCTTGGCGGTGGTGCTCATGGTCCGGCGGCGCCGTGGCGGCGCGTGCGATGAAACGCGCCGCCTTGCGCGACGCAACGCCGCGATCGTCGCACAGTTCGGTCATTCGCACCGGCGGGTGCCGGCGTTGCCCTAGTAGGTCTTGTACGGCAGGAACTTGCCCGACAGCACCACCTGAACGCGGTCGCCCTTGGGGTCGGCCTGGCGCTGGATGTCCATGCTGAAGTCGATGGCGCTCATGATGCCGTCGCCGAACTCCTCATGGATCAGTTCCTTGATGGTGGTGCCGTATACGCTCACGATCTCGTACCAGCGGTAGATCAGCGGGTCGGTCGGCACCGGCGTGGGCAGCGAGCCCTTGCAGGGCACCACCTGCAGCCACTTCTGCTCCTCGGCGCTGAGGCCGAAGATCTTGCCGATCACCTTGGCCTGCCTGGCGTCGAGCGTCATCTGGCCCAGGCAGGCGGCGGTGGTCCATTCCTTGGACTGGCCCACTCTCTTGGCCACGGCGGCCCACTGGATGCCCTTGCTCACCTTGGCGGCGATGATCTTCTCGGTGACGTCGTTGCGGTTCATGCGGGATGCTCCTGATGGAAGTGGCGAAAGTCGAGGATGCCGCGGGCCATGCAAGCGGCGGGCCCGGAATGCGCGGCGCGGCAGGGGCGCCATGCGGCCCCGGCGCACGGGGCGGAGCGCCGGGCCCTGCACCAACGTCGCTCACGGCATGGCCGGCGAGACATGGATGCCGCCGCCCGCGGCCTTGCGCACGGCGGCCACCATGGCGCGCGCGTCGGCGCCCTTGTGCAGGTAGCCGGCCGCGCCGAGCTTGATGCAGCGCAGCGCGTACTGGCTCTCGGGGTAGGTGGACAGCATCAGCACCGGCAGCGCGGGCCAGGCGCGGCGCAGCGCCTGCAGCACCTCCAGGCCGTCGCGCCCGGGCAGGGCGATGTCCAGCAGCACCAGGTCCAGGCCGGCCGCGCCGCCCATGACCTCGATCTGCCACAGCACCTCGGGGCCGCTCTGGGCCTCGGCGCAGACGCGCATCGCGGGCGGGCCGTTGGAGGCATCGGCCAGCACCTGCTTGAGGCCTTCGCGCACCATGCGGTGGTCGTCGCCGATCAGCACGCGGATGTCGGCGCCCATGCTCACTGCCGCGCCCTGGCCAGCGGCAGGCGCAGGCACAGCGTTGCACCGCGACCGACGTCGCCGTGAACCTCGATCTGCCCGCCCAGATGCAGCGCGCGCTCGCGCATGCCCTGCACGCCATGGGCGCCGTGCGCCTCGAAGGCCCGCGGCGGGGCGCCGCGGCCGTCGTCCTGCACGCGCAGCTCCAGCATGCCTGCGCTTTCGCGCAAGCAGACCGCCACGCGCCGCGCGCGGGCGTGCCGGCCGACGTTGCCGAGCATCTCCTGGAAGATGCGCAACACCGCGATGGCCGCCGGCTCGGGCAGTCGCAGCGACGCGTCCACCTGCATGTCCCAGTCCAGCGCCAGCTCGGCCGACCGCGCGAACTCGTGCGCCTGCCATTCCAGCGCGGCCCACAGGCCCTGGTGGTCGAGGATGCCGGGCCGCAGGCCGCTGACGATGCGGCCCACGTGGTCGACCGTGCGCGCGATCAGGCCGCTCATGCCGTGGCACTTGCAGCGCATCTCCAGCCGCATGGCCTGCGCCGCCTCGGGGCTGCGGCCGGCCTGCTCGCCCAGGCGCTTGTCGAGCCAGTCGACGTCCATCTTCAGCGCCACCAGCAGGCGGCCCAGCTCGGCATGCGCCTCGCGTGCGATGCGGGTGCGCTCCTGCTCGCGCACCGGCTCCGTCCAGGCCGTGCGCTCGGCCACGCGCGGCTCCGGCGCGTCGCGCGACGGCTGCAGGGCATCGCCGCCGCGCGCGGCAGGTGCAAGGGGGAGGACGCCGGCGGACATGTACCGGGTTTAGCAATCGCCGTGCCCGGTGCGCCCTCTTACATTCGCACTCAGCCGCCCAGGTCGGGCGCCGCCACCAACGTGGAGAGCGGCAGCGCGGCCAGTTCCTGCAGCAGCAGCGCCAGTTGCCGGCCCGCGGCCTGCACCACGGCCGCGCCCTTGTCCGCGGTGGCGGCGGCGGCATTGCCGGCCGCGCCCTGGGGGTTGCAGTCCTGCATCTGCCAGGCGAACTTTGCGCTGCGGCCGTTGCCCAGGACGGGGTAGCGCGCGGCGCGGTCCGCGGAAGTGGAAGGGAAGTCGCGCGCGGCCTCCATGCGCACCAGGCCGGGCCGCAGGTGCAGCATCATCGAGGTCTCGATGTCGCCCGCGTGGATGCCGAAGCGGTGCTCGTGCGGCGGGAACCGCTGCTCCACCTCGGGCGGCAGCGGCAGCGCGAACCAGCTCGTGGACACCACCAGCAGCCCGCGGCGCGCGCGCAGGTCGCGCGCCACCAGGTCCATCGCCCCGACCTGCCCGCCATGGCCGTTGAGCAGCAGCAGCCGGCGGATGCCGGTGCGCGCCACGGCCTCGCCGATCTCGGTCCAGATGCGCAGCAGGGTCTCGGCGCTGAAGCTCAGCGTGCCGGGAAAGGCGGTGTGCTCGGGGCTGAAGCCGACCGCCTGCGTGGGCAGGAACAGCGCGCGCAGCGCCTCGGGCAGGTGCGGCAGCGCGGCCGCCACCACGCCCTCGATCAGCGCCGTGTCCACGCAAAGCGGCAGGTGCGGCCCGTGCTGCTCGGTGGCGGCCACCGGCAGCACGGCCACCGTGGCCTCGGCCAAGCCCAGGCGGCGCAGCTGCGCGAAGTCGGTGGTGCGCCAGTCGGCCCAGTAGCGCGAGGCAGGAAGGGATGCGGCGTTGCTCATGCCGGCGATCTTAGGGCGCGCCATCTGTTCGGCGGTTCTCGTGTCTTGTGCCTCGAAAGGGATCGATCCCAGGGCGCTTCCACCGCCTGCCCCGTCTTTTTTTGGTCAAAAGTGGCTGTAGCCCAGGACCCACCTGGGCTACCAGCTACATATTCAATAGCAAACCCACTATCCCGCGAGTGCCTGCAGCAGGATGCGCGGCAGCTTCAGCCAGCCCGGGCGGTGCTGGAACCGGGTCAGCAAGGGCCCGAGCATGTGCTGGCGCCGGTGGGTGATGAACCAGGGCGGCCGGGGCAGCAGCGAGAACTGCAGGGACAGCAGCCCGCGCGGGAAGGGCCGCCACGGCGCGCTGACCACGGTGCGCTCGGTCTCTTCGAGCATGAAGCTGTTGTGCACGGTGCCGATGCCCGACTGCGGCTCCTGCAGGCTCGCGCCGGGGAAGCCGCCCCACGGGCAGGCGCTGAGCAGAAAGCCCAGGCCGGTCCAGGTGTTGACGGCGATGGTGCCGTAGCGCAGTTCGGCCAGCAGTTCCTCGAAGCGTCCGCGCCCGATCTGCGCGAGGGTGCGCGGGTGGATGACGATGTTGGCGCCCAGGGTGCCGTACAGCGCTTCGTTGGCGAAGGCGATGGCCGCGCGCAGGTAGGACTCGGCGTCGGCGCCGGGCAGGGTCTTGGTGGCCAGCGCGGGCGCGAAGACCTCGTGGCGCGCGAGCCAGTCGGCGTCGCCCTGGTCCATGTCGGCCAGCACGCAGGGCGGCGCGTCGGGGCCGCGGCCGATCGCGCCGGGGTGGCGCGCATGCGCCGCGAATTCGGCGGCGCGCTCGCCGCTGCCGGGGTAGTAGGCCTCGCGCTGCCCGTGGCGCGCCATCACGCGGGCGATCTCGGCCATCAGCGCGTCGGCCTGCGGCCAGCCCTGCGGCAGCACCAGGGTCTGGCAGGCCACGCAGTTGAAGCCGGAGTTGTGCAGCTTCTGCGTGGCGATCTGCTCGGCCTGGAAGCGGATGTCCGCGCGCGACCACGGCCCCGGCACCACGATGGTGGGGCACACGGCGCCCAGCTCCGAGGTGACGCGGCGCCGGTTCAGCGGCGTGCCCAGGGCCTTGTTGCGCGCGCCCTGCGCGCCAGGGCCCCAGACGATGGCGTCGTGCGTGGCGCCGGCGCCGGTGATGTGGATTTCCTCGACCAGCGCATGCTCGCAGAGGTAGGCGCCGGCGGCGCCGTCGCCCCGGACGATGCGCAGCGCGTCGCACTCGATCAGCGGGCGCAGCGCCGCGCGCAGATGCTCGGTGAGGTAGTCGTTGACCGGATTCATCTTCAGCAGCACGACCTGGTTTTCGATGAACAGCTTCTGGAACACGTCGAGCGGCGGGATCGACGCGATGTTGCCCGCCCCCAGCACCAGGGCCAGCCTGCCGCGCCGCTCGGCCGGCGGCAGGTCGTAGGCCACGGCGGCGTGCGCGGCGAGGTTGCGCTCGTGCACGCCGGGGCGCATCCAGACCTCGGCCGACACGCCGGAGAGCAGCAGCCGGTCCCAGAGCGAATGCGGCATCACCTTCACCGCGAGCTGCCCGTTGCGCAGGCGGCGCAGGGGCAGGCCGCGCAGGAAGGCCTTGCCCTGCATCCGGGAGAGCGTCTGCATCAGGCCGTTGCAGGCCGCCATCACGGCATAGGGGCCGGAGGTCCATTCCTCGCCCGCCAGCGGCGAGCCGGCGGGAATGCGCTTCTTGCGCGCCGCCGTCTCTGCCCAGCCGGGGGCCACGCGCATGAGCGCGTCCTTGACCTGCTGGAGCAGGGCCACGCGCGCCTCGGCCGGCGTGGCGGCCCAGCGCTGCCGGGCGGCGTGCAGGGCCTGCAGATCGGCGTCCAGCGCGGCGCGGGTCTGGGGGTCGGGTGCGGGGGTATCGGGCATGTCAGTGGACTCCTGCTCGGATCAGGTCGGCGGCTTTCTCCGCGATCATGATCGTTGGCGCGTTGGTGTTGCCGCTGATCAGCGTCGGCATCACCGAAGCGTCGACCACGCGCAGCCCGGCGAGCCCGCGCACGCGCAGCTGCGGGTCGACCACGGCCATGTCGTCGGTGCCCATCCTGCAGGTGCCCACGGGGTGGTAGATGGTGTCGGCGCGCGCGCGGATCCGCCGCGCCCATTGCGCGTCGCTCATGCCGTCGGCGATGCCGAACAGCTCGCGGTGCCGGAAGCGCGCCAGCGGCGGCGCCAGCAGCACGTCGCGGGCCATCTTGGCGCCCTGCACCAGGGCCTTGAGGTCGCGCTCGTCCGAGAGGTAGCGCGGGTCGATGCCGGGGTCGGCGAGCGGGTCGCCGCTGCGCAGGAAGACCTCGCCGCGCGAATGCGGGCGCAGCACGCAGACGTGGCACGAAAAGCCGTAGCCCGCGTGCAGCCGGCGCGCATGGTCCTCGACGATGGAGATGACGAAGTGCAGTTGCAGGTCCGCCCGCTCGACCGAGGGGCTGCTGCGGAAGAACGCCGCGCCTTCCGCGAAGGGCGTGGCGATCATGCCGGTGCCGTCGCGCGCCCAGCGCGCGATGTGCCCGAGCAGGCGCAGGCCGCCGGCCAGGCCGATGCCGAAGTTGTCGGTGTCCCGGCTCTTGAAGCCCTGCACGAAGTCCAGGTGGTCCTGCAGGTTCTGGCCGACGCCCGGCAGCGCGTGCACCATGCGGATGCCGTGGGGGGTGATGTCCTCGGGCCGGCCCACGCCCGAGAGCTGCAGCAGTTGCGGCGAGCCGAAAGCGCCCGCGGCGACGATGACCTCGCGCGCGGCCTTCACCACCCGCTCCACGCCGCCCTGCCGGTAGGCCACGGCGGCGGCGCGCCGGCCTTCGAACAGGATGCGCGTGGCGCGGGCCCGGGTCTGCACCGCCAGGTTCGGGCGCTGGCCCATGACCGGGTGCAGGTAGGCGGCGGCCGCCGAGCAGCGCTGGCCGTTGCGCGCGGCGTCATGGAACTGGGTGACCTGGTAGAGGCCGGCGCCCTCGTTGTCGCCGGTGTTGAAGTCGCTGCGCAACGCCATGCCCTGGTGGCGCGCCGCCTCGACGAAGGCCTGCGTGACCGGCCGGGGCGACTTCTGGTCGCTCACGTGCAGCGGCCCGCTGCCGCCGTGGTGGGCATCGGCGCCGCGCTGGTGGTGTTCCGACTTCCTGAAGTAGGGCAGCACCGAGTCCCAGTCCCAGCCCTCGCAGCCCTGGGCGGCCCAGCCGTCGTAGTCCTGCCGCTGGCCGCGCACGTACAGCATGGCGTTGATCGCCGAGGAGCCGCCCAGGGCGCGCCCGCGCGGCTGGTAGCCGCGCCGGCCGTCGAGCCCGGGCTGCGGCACGGTGTGCAGCGCCCAGTTGTTGATCTTGCCGATGCCGGGCAGCATCGCCACCACGGCCGCGGGCGCGCGCACCAGAATGCCGTCGCCGCGCCCGCCCGCCTCCAGCAGGCAGACGCGGGCGCCGCGGTCTTCGCTCAGCCGCGCGGCGAGCGTGGCGCCGGCGGAGCCGCCGCCGACGATGACGTAGTCGAATTCCATGCCATCCCCCTGTTCAGCGCCGGGCCATCAGTGCGCGGATGCCGCTCGCGGCATTGGCCTGGGCCGCCAGCCGCTTCTCTTCTTCCGAGGCCTGCTCGCGGTCCCAGGCCAGCACCTTGGGCGTCATGAGAGCATGCCAGAGTGGGGGAATCAACGCGACGATGATGGTCGTCAGGTAGCCGTTGATCATCTGCGGCGCCTCGGGCATGGGTTTCAAGTCCTGGTAGGGCACCTCGCCCTGCGCATGGTGGTGCGAGTGGCGCGTGAGGTTGAACATGGACCACGAGCTGACGCGGCGGTTGGTGTTCCAGGAGTGGCGCGGCTGCACCGGCAGCGCCGGATTGCGCACCATGCCGTAGTGCTCCATGTAGTTGACGATCTCCAGCAGCGCCTTGGCCCCCAGGGCGCAGGCGCAGAACACCAGGGCGCCGGTGGCGCCGCCGATCCAGCCGGCGGCGGCGACCAGGGCGGCGCTCATGAGCATGCCGCGCAGCACCGCGTTGTGCGGCGAGAACAGGGCCCGGCCTTCGCGCCGCAGGCGGCGCTTCTCGATCTTCCAGGCGCTGGCGTTGCCCTTGAGGGTGGACATGAGGATGTGCGCGTACACGTTGCGCCCGCGCGGCGCGGTGGCCGGGTCCTCGGTGGTCGAGACGTAGCGGTGGTGGCCGTAGACGTGCTCGATCGAGAAGTTGGTGTCGAAGCTGAAGGCCAGCAGCCAGCGCCCCACGGCCATGGAGACCGGATCCCAGGTCCGGTGCGTCAACTCATGCGCCGGGATGGTGCCGCAGATGCCGATCATCAGAATGGTCAGCAGCATGCCGGCGCCGTGCTGCCAGGCGCTGGTGGCGGCGCGCGCGGCCAGCACGTCATGGCCCGTGCGCTGCTGCAGCCATCGGCCGAAGTCGAGGAAGTCGCCCGCGCTCACGCTCCACACCATCGCGAACACGATCAGCGCCACCAGCGGCAGCGCCAGCCACAGCTGCGCGGTCAGCAGCCCGGGCAGGCCGAAGCGCGGCGTGCTGCGGTCGTCGCCGAGCAGGGCGTCGCCCAGCACGTAGTAGACCAGCACGGCGGCCAGGCCGAGGGCGGTCCACCTCCCGCCCGCGAGGATGGCGGCGCAGGACACCAGGCCGACGGCATGGAACAGAAAGTACTTGAGGTAGTGAAGGAACATCATGGGGTGGTCTCCTGTGGGGTTCAAACGGCCGGGGCCTCGTTCAGCGTGGTGAAGCGGTCGGCGCGGATGCGCGCTGGCGCGGCGCCCAGTGCCAGCAGCCGCCGCTGGACGGCATCGACCATGGCCGGCGGGCCGCAGAGGTAGGCGTCGGCATTGCGCGCGTCATGCTCGGCGACGAAGTCGGCCACCAGCCCGCGCGCGCCCGGCCAGCCGGAGCCGCACGGCTCGGCCGACAACACCGGCCGGTAGGTGAAGGCGCCCTGCCACTGCGCCTGGAGGCCGGCGATGGCCTCCTGCTCGTACAGGTCCTGCTGGGTGCGGGCGCCCAAGAGCAGGGCCACCGGGCGCGCATCGCGCTCGCCCAGCCGCTCGGCCAGCATCGCCAGCACCGGCGCCAGCCCGCTGCCGCCGGCCACCATCAGCAGCGGCGCCGCGCCGGGGCGCAGCCAGAAGTCGCCCAGCGGACCGGTGACGCTCAGGGGCTCGCCCGCCAGGACCTCCCCATGCACGAAGCTGGAGAAGACGCCGCCGGGCACTTGGCGGATGAAGAACAGCGCCTGCCCGTCCGGCGCAGCGGGCGATGCGAACGAGTAGCTGCGCTCGACGCCCGGCAGCGCGTCGAACGCCAGCATCGCGAACTGGCCGGCGCGGTAGGGCAGCGCCTCTTCGAGCTGCACCCGCAGGCGCACGATGTCGTGCGTCAGGGGCTCGCGCGACAGCACCCGGGCGCGGCTCCGGCGCGCCGCCGCGGCCATGTCGACCTCGATGCGCACGTCGCCGTGCGGCACGCTCTGGCAGGCCAGGATGCAGCCCGCGTCGAGGTCCTGGTCGGACAGAATGTAGCTCGCCGACCTCAGTTGCCGCACCCGGCCCTGCACCAGCCGGCACTTGCAGCCCGCGCAGCCGCCGACCCGGCAGCCGTGCGGAAAGGCCATGCCGTTGCGCAGCGCGGCGGTGAGCAGGGTCTCGCGCGGCAGCACGGCGATGGTCCTGCCGTTGATCGTCGCGTTGGCGGGCTTGCCGCGTGAGAAGAATGGCAACATGTCTCGGGTCCATGGGCTGGGTTGTGCGCCCCCCCGGATCGGACGCCGTGGGAGCGGAGTGCATCTTGTGCGCCCGGTGGCCTTTCTTGAATCCGCGCAACCGCCCAAAACTTTAGAAAATGGGCCAATCTAAAGCCGTTTGGGGGTTTGTTCCTATGAGCCTTTGGGACTTCGCGCGCGATCCCGCGGGGGCGCTGACCATGCTGCAGTTCGGCGCCGAGCACGGCGTGCCGGAGCAGGTGCTGCTGCGCGGCAGCCGGCTCACGCGCGCGCAGCTCGACGACCCGAACACCGAGCTGTCGGCCGCGCAGGAACTGCGCGTGATCGACAACCTGATGGGCGCGCTGCGCCGCCCGCCCGGGCTGGGGCTGGAGGTCGGGCTGCGCTGCCACTTCTCCACCTTCGGCCTGTGGGGCTACGGCCTGATCGCCAGCGCCACGCTGGGGGACGCGGTGGACATGGCGCTGCGCTACATACAGCTGACCTCGGCCTACTCGGTCATCGAGAAGGTGGTGCGCGGCGACCACGCTTTGCTGAACTTCTCCCCGCCCGAGCTGTCGCCCACGCTCCAGCGCTTCGTGGTCGAGCGCGAGATGGGCACCGCCGCGGCGCTGCTGCAGGACATCGGCGGGCCGGGCTTCCGGCTGTCGGCGTTCTGCCTGCAGGCGGGCAAGGGACGGCTCCACACCATTCCGGAGCGCCTGCGCGCGCTCGGCGGGCTGGGCACGGCCACGGCTGGCGAGGGCTACCACGTGGCGTTTCCGGCGCGCGCGCTGGCCTCCAGGCCGCTGACGGCGAACCCGACCACGGCGGCCATGTGCGAGCAGGCCTGCCGGCGCCTGCTGGAGCGCCGCCGCGCCGGGCTGCAGGTGGGCGAACTGGTCAAGGAATACCTGGCGGTCTCGACCTCGCCCGCGATCCCGACGCTGGGCGCCATCAGCCGGCTCACCAACACCAGCACGCGCACGCTCAAGCGCCACCTGCAGCGCGAGGGCCGCTCGTTCCGCGCGCTGGTGGCCGACGGCCGCTCGGCGCTGGCGGCGGAGCTGGTGCAGGACGGCACGCAGTCCCTGGCCGACATCGCCGCGCGGCTGGGCTACTCCAGCCCCTCGTGCTTCTCGCAGGCCTTCAAGCGCTGGCACGGGGTGTCGCCGAGCGAGTACCGGCGCGGCGGTGCCCGCTAGGAGGCGGTCGGACTTGGGCGCGCCCCTGCGCCCGCCTGGCGCTGCCTATACTTCCCGCGGAAGCCCCCAGGGCACGCATGAATGGAATGAACCGATGGAAGCAATCGAAAGCCAGCCCGTGGCCGCCAGGCTGTCGCGCTCGGCGATCTTTCTCGTGGCGACGCTGAACGAGGGGGCGCAGAGCGTCCAGGCCGTGCGGGAGTTCTGCGCGGACATGGCCGCCATCGTTCGCGCGATCGGCTTCCGCGACCCGGACGGCGGCCTTTCGTGCGTGACCGGATTCGGCTCCGACGCCTGGGACCGGCTGTTCGGCGCCCCCAGGCCCAGGGAGCTGCATCCGTTCCGTGAGATCCACGGCGTGCACCACGCCGTGTCCACCCCGGGCGACCTGCTGTTCCACATCCGCGCCCGGCGCATGGACCTGTGCTTCGAGCTGGCGGCGCAGATCATGGCGCGGATCGGGGCGGCGGTCACGGTGGTGGACGAGACCCACGGCTTCAAGTATTTCGACGACCGGGACCTGATGGGGTTCGTGGACGGGACCGAGAACCCCGTGGGCCGCGCCTGCGCCGAGGCGACCCTCATCGGCGACGAAGACCCGCTCTTTGCCGGCGGCAGCTACGTGATCGTGCAGAAGTACCTGCACGACCTGCCGAAATGGGAGGCGGTGCCGGTCGAGCAGCAGGAAGGCTTCGTCGGCCGCAGGAAGCTCTCGGACATCGAGCTGCCGGACGGCGTCAAGCCGTCCTTCGCGCACAACGCGCTGACCGTGATCCACGACGAGAACGGCAACCAGCTCGACATCCTGCGCGACAACATGCCCTTCGGCGCCATCGGCAAGGGCGAGTTCGGCACCTATTTCATCGGCTACGCGCGCTCGCCCAGCCGTACCGAGCGCATGCTCGACAACATGTTCATCGGCCATCCGCCGGGCAATTACGACCGCCTGCTGAACTTCAGCCGGGCCGTCACCGGCTCGCTGTTCTTCGTCCCGACCCAGACGTTCCTGGACGACGTGGCGCCCGCACGGATCGACGGTGGCCCTGGCGCGGCGGCGGCCGCCGCGCCGGCCGCGCCCGTGGCGCATGGCTCGCTGGGCATCGGATCATTGAAAGAAGAGGACTGACGTGAACAATCTGCACCGTGAACTGGCGCCCATCTCCGCGGGCGCGTGGGACCAGATCGAGGAGGAGGCCAAGCGCACGCTCAAGCGCTACCTGGCCGCGCGCAAGGTGGTCGACCTGATCGGGCCCAAGGGCTTCGAACTGGCGGCGATCGGCACCGGGCATACCCGCGAGATCTCGTCCCTGTGCCCCGGCCTGCGGGTGGCGCAGCGGCAGGTCACGCCGGTGCTCGAACTGCGCGTGCCGTTCAAGCTCACGCGCCGGGCGATCGACGACGTCGAGCGCGGCTCCAACGACTCCGACTGGCAGCCGCTCAAGGACGCGGCCAGGACCATCGCCTTCGCCGAGGACCACGTGGTGTTCGAGGGCTATGGCGAGGGCGGCATCGACGGCATGCGCCAGGTCAGCAGCAACCCGAAGCTGCGCCTGCCGGCCGACGTCGGCGCCTATCCCGAGGCGATCGCGCAGGCGGTCGAATCGCTGCGGCTGGCCGGCGTCAACGGGCCCTACGCGCTGGTGTTGGGCGCCGGCCCCTACACCCGCCTCACCGGCGGCAGCGACGACGGCTACCCGGTCCTCAAGCACATCCAGAAGCTGCTCGACAGGGAGATCATCTGGAGCCCCGCGATCCAGGGCGGCGTGGTGCTGACCACCCGCGGCGGCGATTTCGACCTCACGATCGGCCAGGACCTGTCCATCGGCTATCTCAGCCACTCTGCCGGCGAGGTCGAACTCTATCTGCAGGAAACGCTGAGCTACCGCACGCAGACGTCCGAGGCGTCGGTGATCCTCGACCCTGCCCAGGCGCAACCCTGATGGGGTGAGCGGAGCGCCAGCGGCCGGAACTTCAGCCCCGGCCGCGCGCTCCCACCCGCACCTATGCCCCCTGCCCTTCCCCGCCGCCCGTGCGCCGGCCTGTTCCCGCGCGGACTGGCGGTTGCTATTATTTTCATAGCTTCATGCCTAGGTAGCACCTGGGCTAGAGCCCAATTTCTCTCAAAAACGGTGGCCCCGGACCCGGCCGTGGTCACCACGCCGCACGTGCGCGCCGAGCTGGTGGCCCATGCGCCCGAGGGCGTGGCGCCGGGCCGCCCCGTGTGGGCCGGGCTGCGCCTCACGCACCAGCCCGAGTGGCATACCTACTGGAAGAATTCCGGCGACTCCGGCCTGCCGACGCGCTTCACCTGGACGCTGCCGGAGGGCATCAGCGCCGGTGCGGTGGACTGGCCCCTGCCCCGGAAAATCCGCATCGGCTCGCTGGCCAACTACGGCTATGAGAACACCGTGCTGCTGCCGGTGCCGCTGCAGGTGGCGCCCGGCTTGCAGCCCGCCACCGGCCAGGACAGCATCACGCTCAGGCTGCATGCCCAGTGGCTGGTGTGCCGGCAGGAGTGCATTCCCGAGCAGGGCGACTTCAGCCTGGCGCTGCCGCTGCACAGCGCCACGGCGCTCGACGGCGCCGACTTCGAGCAGGCGCTGGCCGCGCGGCCGGCAGCGCTCGCCGGCACCGCCACGGCCCGGGCCGAAGGAGACGCCATGCGCTTCTCGGTGCGGGGCCTGCCCGCGGCGCTGCGCGGCGCCACGCTGGAGCTGTTCCCCGAAGCCCCGGACCTGCTGGAGCATGCCGCCGCCATCACCCAGTCCTGGGACGGCGCCATCTGGAACGGCAGCGTGCCGCTGTCCTCGCTGCGCACCGAGAGCCCCGCGCGGCTGCCGCTGGTCCTGGCCTGTCTCTTATACACATCTAAAAGGGGGGGGGGGGGGGGGGGGGGGGGGGGGGGGGGGGGGGGGGGGGGGGGGGG
>NZ_JAELTO010000111.1 GCF_016428875.1 Xylophilus sp. ASV27 | reverse complement strand
CCCCCCCCCCCCCCCCCCCCCCCCCCCCCCCCCCCCCCCACCTCCACTAGGTTCTCTTCGTCGGCAGCGTCAGATGTGTATAAGAGACAGCCTCCTGCGCGGGCGCGGGCGCGGGCCCGGCGGCCGGCCGCGCGGTGTACATGTCGTCGTACGGGCCGGCGGCAGAAGGCGCGCCCGCCGAAGGTGCGGGCGCGGGCGCGGTTGCGGGCGCCCCGGCATGCACGCCGAAGGCCGCGGCGAGATCGCCCACCTGCACGTTCATGCTGCGCAGGGTGGCGAGCGACATCTTCTGCACCTCCAGCGCCTGGATCGTGGCCGCCAGCGCGCGGGCGTTCTGCTCCAGCCAGAACTGCACCGTCTTGAGTTCGTTGATGCGCTTTTCCAGGTCTTCGGCCTTGAGCGTCGGCGCGATCCAGCTCGACCAGTCGGGCATGCCCGAAGCGGCGCCCGGGCGCGGCGCGGCGCCCTTGGCCGCGGACTGCACGAGCGTCTGCAGGAAGTCGAATCCAGGGACGAAATTGCCGAAACCGAACGCGTTGGAATCGCTCATGACCACTCCAGAAAGATGGGGCTGCGCGCGCCGTGCACGCGCACGGGACGTCGGCGGTCAGCTTACTCCAAGCGCTCCGTCTCGCACCACCGACAGAGGCGGTCGGGGCAAAATGTCTCGCTATGTAACGATGCCTCCCACGTCCCGGCAACCCGAGGGCCCGCTGATAAGCTCGGCCATGGTCTTGCTGCATGTTCCAGAGAGTCAGGCGCACGGGAGAAGCGGTCGATGAATCCCGGAACCGGTGTGCGCATCGGCTGTCGCGCGATGTTCATCCTGGCGGCGCTGACGGCCTCGACGGCCTGGGCCGTGCAGGACTGTGAACTCAACGGCGAGCCCGTGAACCCGGCCAACGGGCATGCCACCGAGGGCAGGAGCGGCATCCTGCGTTGCCGCGACCTCGACAGCGGCCAACTGGTGCGCGAGCAGGAACTGCAGAACGGCAGGTTCATGGGCGCGGTCCGGTACTACGCCGCCGGCAGGCTGTCGCGCGAGTACAGCGTGAACGAGCGCGGCAACATGCAGGGTCGCAGCCAGGAGTTCGCCGCCAGCGGCCAACTGGTGCGCGACGCCAGCTACGAGGACGGCCGGCAGGTCGGCCTGGCGCGCACCTACTATGCGGACGGCCAGCTCCAGCGTGCGAGTTTCTACGGCCCCGCGGGCGAGCTGGCCTACGCGGAATTCACCTCGCGCGGAGAACTGCGCGGCCTGCGCTGTGCGGACCGGCCGGTGCTGGCCCCGGTGGTGGACGACGCCAGGCTCTGCGGCTTCCCGCTGCGCACCTCGACCGTGGCCTTCATGGCGGAGAACGGCGCGGTGCACGCCCGCGCCACCTTCGTCGCCGGCAAGCGCCTGCGCTACGAGACCTTCCAGGACAACGGCCTGCCCGCGCAGCAGGAAGAGGTCACCCTGACCAGCCGCGTGGAGCGCAGCTTCGGCCCCAATGGCGCCAAGCGCCGCGAGGTGCTGTGGGCGATCAACGGCGGCAAGGCGGTGCGCGAGCGCGAGCAGGAGTTCGCCGCCAACGGCGCGCTCACCCGCGAGCGGCTGTGGACCCAGGGCGAGCTCAGCAGCGAGTCGACCTACTACCTCAACGGCCAGCCACGCAGCAAGGCACGGTACGCCATGGTCGACAACAAGCGCCTGCTGGAGACGCGCGAGTTCTACGACAACGGCGTGCTCGCAGCCGAAGGCCGCTACATCGACACCGGCCGCTACGCGCCGATGCCCACCGGCGCACACCGGCGCTACGACATGCAGGGCAGACTCAAGTCGGAGTCGGTCTACGACAGTCGCGGCCGCATCATCCGCGAGCGCGCCTGGGACGCCGATGGCAACCTGCTGCGCGACGACGAACTGTCCGAGGACAGCTCACGCAAGGTGTATACACGCTAAGGCAACGCTGAATAAGTCCGCGCGGTGGCGCGCGCCCTGGTGTGGGATGGGATGCAAGGCGCAAACCGCAGCCATAGCCGCAGCTATGGCGAGGATTTGCAACGCCGCAGACCGCCCACGGCAGGGATGCGCGACACGCGAGGGGCTTGTTCAGCGTTGCCCTAACCCCAGGCTGCGCGCTTCGCGTCTTCGCCAACCCCCTTGCAGGGAGCACATCCAGCGGCCCGGCGGAGCCGGTTCCGCGGACGTCTGCGGATGGCCTGCTCCGCGGCCTTCCACGCCTTGGCCGGCTCCCGGGCCCATCAATCCAGCTTGACTCCGGTGGCCTGGATGATCGGGCCCCAGCGCCTGGCCTCGGCCCGTGCGAAGGTGTGGAACTGCTCGGGCGTGCCGGGCATGGCCTCCATGCCGAAATCGGCCATGCGCTTCTGCACGGAGGGGCTGGCGAGCGCCTGGTTCAGCGCGGCATTGAGCCGCTGCACCACGGGCTGCGGCAGGCCTGCCGGGCCGAGGATGCCCTGGAACGCGAACACCTCCGAATCGGGCACGCCGGCCTCGGCCAGGGTCGGCAGATCCGGCAGCAGCGTGGCGCGCCGGGCCGAGCCGATGGCCAGCGCCCGCACCTTGCCCGACTGGATCACCGGCAGGCCCGCGGCCAGGTCCAGGAACATGCAGGGCACCTGCCCGCCCATGACGTCGGCCATGGCCGGCGCGGCGCCGCGGTAGGGGATGTGCGTGATGAAGGTGCCGGTGCGGCTCTTGAACATCTCCATCGCCAGGTGGTGCGGCGAGCCGTTGCCGGGCGAGGCGTAGTTGAGCTTGCCCGGGTTGGCCTTGGCATAGGCGATGAAGTCCTGCAGCGTCTTCGCCTCGAAGCCCGGCGTCACCACCAGCGCCAGCGGGAAGCGGCTGATGCCGCCGACGTAGCTGAAGCTGCCGTCCGGGTTGAAGGGCAGCTTGTGGAACAGGTGCTCGTTGTAGGCCAGCAGTGCGTTGTCGGCCGACATGATGGTCAGGCCGTCGGGCCGCGCGGTGGCGACGGCCTGCGCGCCGATGTTGGTGGAGGCGCCGGGCCGGTTGTCGATCACCAGTTGCTGGCCGAGCGTGGCGCGCATGGCCTCGGCCACGGTGCGCGCGAGCACGTCCGTGCCGCCGCCGGCCGGGTAGGGCACGATCCAGCGGATCACCGCGTCGGACGATTGCGCCCAGGCGGAAGTGGCCGCCGCGGCGGCGGTGGCGCCAAGGGCGCCCAGAACGGTTCTGCGATGCATGCGGATGTCTCCTGTGAGTTTGTCGTGAGTTTGTGTCCGTCGTGTCCGGCCCGCGGGCTCAGACGGTGGCGATGGGCGGGCCCGGCGGCGCGATCTTCTGGTCGATCGCGCCGAAGATGCTCTGGCCGGCGCGGTTCTTCATCTCGATGCGGATGGTGTCGCCGTACTTCATGAAGCCGGTCTTGGGCGCGCCGTCCTGGATGGTCTCGATGCAGCGCTTCTCGGCGATGCAGCTGTAGCCCTTGGGCCACTCCATGCGGCCGTCGCGCTCCACGCCCTTGTTGCTGACCGTGCCCGAGCCGACGATGCTGCCGGCGCGGATGTTGCGCGTCTTGCCGATGTGGGCGATGAGCTGGCCGAAGTGGAAGGTCATCTCCGGCCCGGCGTCGCACATGCCGACCTTGCGGCCGTTCCAGGTGCTCTGCAGCACCAGGTTCAGGCGGCCGTGGTCCCAGGCGTCGCCCAGTTCGTCCAGCGTCACGGCCACCGGGCCGAAGGCGGTCGCCGGCTTGCTCTGGAAGAAGCCGAAGCCCTTGGCCAGCTCGGCCGGGATCAGGTTGCGCAGGCTCACGTCGTTGGCGATCATGATCAGCCGGATGCCCTCCAGCGCCTGCTCGGGCGTGCAGCCCATGGGGATGTCGCCGGTGACCACCGCGATCTCGGCCTCGAAGTCGATGCCGAAGTCCTCCGAGGGCACCACCACGTCGTCGCAGGGGCCGATGAAGTCGTCGCTGCCGCCCTGGTACATCAGCGGGTCTTCGTAGAAGCTCTGCGGCACCTCGGCGTTGCGCGCCTTGCGCACCAACTCCACATGGTTGAGGTAGGCCGAGCCGTCGGCCCACTGGTAGGCGCGCGGCAGCGGCGCCATGCACTGGGCCGGGTCGAACGGGAAGGCATGGCGCGCGCGGCCGGCGTTCAGCTCGTCGTAGAGGTCCTGCAACTGCGAGGACAGGAAGCTCCAGTCGTCCAGCACCTGCTGCAGGCGGGTGGCGATGCCGGTCGCATAATGGGCCGTAGCCAGATCGCGGGAGACGACGACCAGTTGGCCGTCGCGCGAGCCGTCCTTGTAGGTAGCGAGTTTCATTGAGCGGAGTCCCCGTGGTGGTGGCGGTTTCGGACCAGGGTCCGATTACGTATAGTTAAACCTGTTTAACTAAAAGAAATGATCGAGGATTCTAGTGGCAATGCGGCAGGGGCTGGAAGCCCCGGGCGAACCCTTTGTGCACGGCGCTGGCGACGAGGCCGATGACGAATCCGGCAAGGCCCGCGCCGGCATCCAGTCGGTGGAAGTCGGCTTTGCGCTGCTGGAGGCGCTGGCGCGCGCGCGCGGCCCGCTGATGCTGCGCGACGCAGCCGCCGAGGCCGGCATGAGCGCGGCCAAGGCGCACCGCTACTTGGTGAGCTTCCAGCGCCTGGGCCTGGTGGCGCAGGACCTGCGCACCTCGCGCTACGACCTGGGCCCGGCGGCGCTGCGGCTGGGGCTGGCGGCGCTGTCGCGGCTGGACCCGGTGCGGCTGGCGCGCGAGCGCATCCCGGCGCTGATGGAGCGCATCGGCCACACGCTGGCGATCGCCGTCTGGGGCAACCGCGGCCCGACCATCGTGCACTGGGAGGAATCGCCGCAGTCGGTCACCGCCAACCTGCGCCTGGGCGACGTGATGCCGCTGCTGTCCTCGGCCACCGGCCGCTGCTTTGCCGCCTGGCTGCCGCCCGAGGCGATCGCGCCGCTGCTGAGGGACGAGATCGCCCACGCCCGCAAGCTCGGCCGCACCGACGTGCCGGCCACCGCCGCCGAGGCGGCGCGGCTGTTTGCCGAGGTGCGCGAACGCGGCTCGGCGCGCGTGGTGGACACGCTGCTGCCCGGCATCGTGGGCTTCTGCGCGCCGGTGTTCGATGCCGACGGCCACATCGTGCTGGGCATCGTCACGCTGGGCTCGGTCGCCACCTTCGATCCGCAGTGGGGCGGCGCGGTGGAGGCGCCGCTGCGCGCGGCGGCGCAACTGCTCTCGCACGACCTGGGCTTCCCGGGCGCCTGAAAGTCGCGCGCTATGGGCATCCCGACCCGGCCGCTGCTCATCCTCAGCGCCGCCGTGCTGCTGGCGCACCTGGCGGCGCTGCACTGGCTGCCGGCGGGGCTGCCGGACGCCCCGGCGGCGGACAGGCCGGCGCCCTTCGAGGTGCGCATGGTGCTGCCGCCGCCTCCGCCGCCCCCGGCCCCGCCGCCGCCCAAGCCACGGCCGCGCCCCGCGCCCAAGCCGGCTCCGGCAAAATCAGAGGAAAAAGTGCCTCAGGCCCAGGACTTACCTGGTCCTGATGCTATTGATCCAATAGCATCCGCGGTGATCGGCCCGAGCATGGCGCCCGCCGCTGCGGCGCCGGCGGAACCCGAGCCCCCGGCGGGGACGGCCGAGCCCCCGGCACCGCCCGCCCCCGCGCCGCCCCCCGTGGGCCTGCCCGCGCCGGCACACCTGTTCTACGACGCCGAAGGCTTTGCCAAGGGCTTCAACTGGCACGCCAAGTCGGAACTGCGCTGGCAGCAGGATGGGCAGAACTACCAGCTCTGGACCGAGGTCAGCGCCTTCCTGATCGGCTCGCGCAGCCAGACCAGCACCGGCCGGATCGGGCCGCTGGGCCTGCAGCCGCTGCGTTTTGGCGACAAGCCGCGGCGCAGCGAGCAGGCCGCCCATTTCGACTACGAGCAAGGGCGCGTGGTGTTCAGCTCCAACGCGCCCGAGGTGGCGCTGGCCCCGGGCGCGCAGGACCGGCTGAGCGTGTTCCTGCAACTGGGCGCGCTGCTGGCCGGCGATCCGGCGCGCTACCCCGAGGGCGCGGCCATCAGCGTGCAGACCGTGGGCACCCGCGACGCGGAGAACTGGCTGTTCACCGTCGCCCATCACGAGGAACTGGCGCTGCCCGTGGGCGCGCTCGCCACCGTGCGGCTGGACCGCGCGCCGCGCAAGGACTACGACACGCGGGTGGAGGTCTGGTATGCGCCGGCGCTGGGCTTCTTGCCGGTGCGCATCCGCATCACCCAGCAGAACGGCGACTATGTGGACCAGAAATTGCGCAGCATGGGAAACATTCCGTAGTCCGAACCCGCGCCTGCCGCGTTGTAATCCTACAAAGCGCCCAAAAAAGAGCTTTCCGCCTTGAGCGCTACACTTGAAACTGGCACCAAGGTTGCTATCTACCAGCAATCTCCGATAGAAAGGGACGCCATCATGCAAATGCTCTATGACTCCGAATCCTTCGTCGTGGTCCACATGGTGCCCGACGCGGGCGACGATGATGCGGCGGTCTCCGACGTGCCCCAACTGGCCCGCCATGGTTTCGAGATCGTGGACAAGCGCTCCGGCAAGGAGGTGTACCTGGACGGCTCCTGGGCCGAGATGTTCCAGCAGATCATCCTCGACTGGCAGCGCAACACGCCCACCCAGGAAGAAGTCGAAGACACGCTCGACAGCTATGCCGGCCTGGCCCAGAACCCGGTGCTGGTGCATTAGTCGCCCTCACCGTCTGCCCCGCAACGCCACGGTCACGCCGTGGCGTTGTGCTTTGCGGGGCCGAAGAAGCGACGGTAGGCCGGCTCCACCAGCAGCAGCACGGCGATCAGCCGGCACACCTGGAACGCGGTCACCACCGGCACGCCGAGCTGCAGGACCTTGGCGGTGATGGACATCTCGGTGATGCCGCCCGGCGCGGTGCCGAGGACCATGGTGGCCCAGTGCAGGCCGGTGCCCCGCGCCAGCAGCACGGCGAACCCGCCCGACAGCGCCAGCAGCGCCAGCGTGCCGAGGGCGATGCTGCCCAGCCAGCGCGGGGCGGTATGCACGAATGCACGCGTGAAGCGCACGCCCAGGCTGACGCCGATCACCAGTTGCGCCGCGCTGGTGAGCCAGGCGGGCACGGCTGACAGCACGGTGCCGCTCATGGTGATGCCCATGGACACCAGCAGCGCGCCCAGGAACCACGGATTGGCGCCGCCGGCGCGCCGCAGCAGCAGCACGCCCGCGCCGGTCGCCACGGCCAGCACGGCCAGGCCCGGCAGGCGCACGTCGCGCACCGCCGGCGGCAGCATGTCCAGCCCGTGCAGGCCGCTCCATTGCATGGCGAAGGGCACCAGCAGCGTGACGATCACCATGCGCAGGCTGTGGCTGGCGGCGACCAGGTCGGTGCGCGCGCCGGCGCGCTCGGCCAGCAGCGTCATCTCCGAGGCCGCGCCGATCGCGCCCGAGAAGTAGGTGGTGGCGCGCAGCTCGCCCGCCCTCAGGTGCGCGAAGCGCAGCGCATGCACCCGCTGCAGCCAGGCCCCGAACAGCGTGCCCAGCGCCAGCGACCAGACGATGGCCAGCACGATCGCCCACCACATGCCCGCCACCAGCGCGGCGATGGCCGGCGTGAAGTACAGCCCCAGGGCCGTGCCGATGGTCCACTGCGCGCCGTTGCGCAAGGGCGTGGCGCTGGCCGTGGGCACGCCGGCCATGGACAGCAGCGCGGTCGCCAGCAGCGGCCCGATCATCCAGGGGATGGGCGTGCGCAGGGCGACGCACAGCAGCGCCGCGGCAAGCGCCAGCAGCAATGTCAGCAGGATCCGGACGATGGCGGGCACGGAGGCAGCAGGAAGGAAATTGGCCGCATAGTATCGGTCCATGGCCTCTTCCTTCCCTGTCCTTGCGGCGCTGCGGCGCTGCGTCCCCGCCGTGCCGGCGCTGCTGCTGGCCGGCTGCGCCGCCCTCGGCGCGCCCGCGCCGGACGTGCTGCTGATCGGTGAAACCCATGATGCGCCCGGCCAGCCCGAGCGCGTGGCGGCCGAGGTGCAGGCGCTGGCCGCGCGCGGCCGGCTGGCGGCGCTGGCGCTGGAGATGGCGCCGCAGGGCAGCACCACGGTGGCGCTGGGGCGCGATGCGGACGACGCCGCGATCCGCTCGGCGCTGGCCTGGGACGCGCGCGCCTGGCCCTGGGAGCGCTACGCCCCGGCGATCCGACTGGCGGTGCAGGCCGGCGTGCCGGTGCTCGGCGCCAACCTGCCGGCTGCGCAGTTGCGCACGGCCATGGCCGACGTCTCGCTCGACGCCCAGTTGGCGCCGGCGGCGCGACAGGCGCAGGAAGACGCGATCCGCCAGGGCCACTGCGGGCTGCTGCCCGAGCGCCAGATCCCGGCCATGACCCGGGTGCAGATCGCGCGCGACCGCAGCATGGCGCACGTGCTGGCCGAGTCGGTCCGCGCCGGGCGCACCGTGGTGCTGTGGGCGGGCTCGGGGCACGTGGACCGCGCGCTCGGCGTGCCGCAGCACCTGCCGAGCGCGCTGGCGGTGCAGAGCGTGGCGATGGTGGCCGGCGGCGCGGCGCCCGCAGCCGCGGACGGCGCGCGCTTCGACCGCATCTGGGCCACGCCCGCCATGGCGCCGGTGGACCACTGCGCGGCCTTGCGCCAGCGCAGGGCGCCATGAACCGGCGCCGGCGATCGCTCATCAATAGATAGCAAAAAGCCTAGGTACTACCTGGGCTGGAAGCCTTTTTTGTTCAAATTCATGCGCCATCGCGGGTGAGCGTGCCCCGGGCCTGCACCCGCAGCTGCCCGGCGAACTCCGCCGCCGGCACCGGGCGGCTGTGCAGGAAGCCCTGGTACATATCGCAGTGGCGCTCGCGCAGGAACTGGAGCTGCGCCGGGGTCTCCACGCCCTCGGCGATGACGCGCAGGTCCAGGCTGCGCGCCATGGCAATGATGGCCGAGCTGATCGCCATGTCGTCGGCGCTGGCCGGGATGTCGCTGATGAAGCTGCGGTCGATCTTGAGCACGTCGATCGGGAAGCGCTTGAGCTTGGCGAGCGAGGAGTAGCCGGTGCCGAAGTCGTCCACCGCGATGCGCACGCCCAGCGCGCGCAGGCGGCCGAGCGTCTCCAGCGCATCCTGCTCGCGCTCGACCAGCACGCCCTCGGTGATCTCCAGCTCCAGCCGCTCGGCCGGAAAGCCGCTGGCCTGCAGCACCTGGGTGGCCTGGCCGACCACGTCGCACAGCAGGAACTGGCGCGGCGACAGGTTGACCGCCAGCGACAGCGCCGGCAGCCCTTCGTCGAGCCAGGCCCGGCCCTGTCGGCAGGCCTCGGCCAGCACCCATGCGCCGATGACGCCGATCAGGCCGCTGGCCTCGGCGACGGGGATGAAGCGGCCGGGCGGCACCAGGCCCTTTTCCGGGTCGAGCCAGCGCAGCAGCGCCTCGGCCCCGACGATGCGGCCGCTGGCGATGTCCACCTGCGGCTGGTAGTGCAGCAGCAGCTCGCCCTGCGCCACGGCGCGGCGCAGCCGGGCCTCCAGTTCGAGCCGGCCGCGCGCGGCGGAGGTCATCTCGTCGGAGAAGTAGCGGAACACGCCGCGGCCGTCGGCCTTGGCACGGTAGAGCGCGGCATCGGCGCCCTGCAGCAGCGCCGTCGGCGTGCTGCCGTGCGCGGGGAACAGGCTGATGCCGACGCTGGCGCCCACCGCCAGCTCGACCCCCTCGCGCGAGCGCCACGGCCGCAGGCACTCCTGCATGCACAGGTGCGCCATGTGCGCGGCCTCGTCGACGCCGCCCAGCGGGCGCAGCAGCAGCACGAATTCGTCGCCGCCCAGCCGCGCCAGCAGGTCGGTGGGGCGCAGCCGCGCGGCCAGGCGCGTGGCGATCTGCAGCAGCAGCTCGTCGCCGGTGAGGTGGCCAAAGCTGTCGTTGACGTCCTTGAAACGATCCAGGTCCAGCAGCAGCACGGCCAGTTGCTCGCCGCGCTGGCCGGCCTCGGCCAGAGCCTGCTCCAGGCGCAGCATGAACATCAGCCGGTTCGGCAAGGTGGTCAGGGCGTCGTGGTGCGCCAGGTGGTCGAGCTGCGCCTGCGAGGCCTTTTGCATCGAGATGTCCGTATAGACCGCCACGTAGTGGGTGATCTCGCCGCTGTCGCCGCGTACGGCGCTCAAGGACATCAGCTCGCAGGATTCCTCTCCATTGCGCCGCCGGCTCCGCACCTCGCCGCGCCATGCACCATTCGAGTGCACCTCGTCCCACAGCCTGCCGTACCAGGCGTCATCCTGGCCTTCACAGCGCAGGAAGCGGGTGGTGCGGCCGAGCACTTCGGACTCCTCGTAGCCGAACATGCGCGTGAAGGAAGGGTTGACCGACAGGACGCGGCGCTCGGCATCGGCCACCAGCACGCCCTCGACCGTGTTCTCGAACACGGCGGCGGCCAGGCGCAGCCGCACCTGGGCGGCCCGCATCTCGGTGACGTCCCGCACCACCTTCACGAGTTGGGCGACCACGCCTTTTGCATCGCGCACCGCCGACACGTTGAGGAGCAGCGTGAGCACCCTGCCGTCGGCCGCGCGCACGCGCCGTTCGGCCTCGTAGCGGTCGAGCTGGCCGCGCAGCACCGCGTCGCGCTGCCGGTCGGCCTCGGGCATGTCCTGCGGCAGCACCAGCGCCTCCAGCCGCATGTTCAGCAGCGCTTCTTCCGGGTAGCCCAGGATCGCGCAGAGCTTGGGGTTGACCGACAGGATGTGCCCGCTGGCCGAGGCCCGCACGATGCCCACGCCGGCGTTCTGCACGACGCTGCGCAGTTCGCGCTCGGTCCGCTCGTGCGCGCGCTGCAGGGCCTGTTCGCGCCGCAGCAGCCACCAGGCCAGCAGCGCGGTCAAGCCGACATAGCCCCAGTCCTTGAGGGTGATGATCCGCAACAGCAGCGCGCGGTCGTCCACCAGCAGCGCCAGCAGCGCATCGCCGCCGAGAATCCAGACGGTTCCCAGCACCAGGTAGAGCAAGGCGCCCGACAACACGCGGCGCCGGCCAGGCGTCGCAACGGGCATGGCGGATACGGGCGTGCCTGAGGAGAGCTTCATGAAAAGGGAATGGGCAAGGGCCGGCCGCCGCAGGCGCAGTGAGCGGGAGCCGCATGCCGCGATACAGATACCATGCCGGCCGCACGCCCCGCGGACGGTGGGCCGATTGTGCACGCCCGCATGCTGCGACAATCCCGCGGCTATGAGCAACGTCTACATCCTGACCCTGTCCTGTCCAGACCGCCCGGGCATCGTGCACGCGGTTTCGGGCTTCCTGTTCGAGCGCGGCGGCAACATCGAGGACGCGGCCCAATACAACGACCGCGCCACCGATCTGTTCTTCATGCGGGTGCAGTTCAGCAGCGACCGCGAGGCCGCCGCGCTGCGCGAGGAACTGCGCGGCTTTGCCGAACCGCTGCAGATGCAGTGGGGCCTGCACCCGCAGTCCGAGCCCATGACGACCGTGCTGATGGTCAGCCGCGAGGGCCATTGCCTGAACGACCTGCTGTTCCGCTGGAAGACCGGCCTGCTGGCGCTGGACATCCGCGCCATCATCAGCAACCACCGCGACTTCTACCAGCTCGCGGCCAGCTACAACGTGCCCTTCCACCACATCCCGGTGAGCGCGGCCACCAAGCCGCAGGCCGAAGCGCGGCAGTACGAGATCATCCAGGCAGAAGGCGCCGAGCTGGTGGTGCTGGCGCGCTACATGCAGGTGCTGTCCGACGACCTGTGCCGCAAGCTCGAAGGCCGCGCCATCAACATCCACCACAGCTTCCTGCCCAGCTTCAAGGGCGCCAAGCCCTACTACCAGGCGCACGACCGCGGCGTGAAGCTGATCGGCGCCACCGCCCACTACGTGACCGCGGCCCTGGACGAAGGCCCGATCATCGAGCAGGACGTGGCCCGCGTGGACCACAGCAAGACCGTGGAAGACCTGGCCGCCATCGGCCGCGATACCGAGAGCCAGGTGCTGGCCCGCGCCGTGAAGTGGCACAGCGAGCACCGCGTGCTGCTGGACGGCCACAAGACCGTCATCTTCAAGTAGCCATGGCGGGCGAGACGGCGGGGCCGGCGGGCGGCGGACTGCGCAGGATCCCGCCGATCCAGTGCCTGCTGACCTTCGAGGCGCTGGCGCGGCTGCGCAACGTGACGCTGGCGGCCGAGGAACTGTGCGTCACGCCCAGCGCGGTCAGCCACCGCGTGCGCCAACTGGAGCAGTTGCTGGGCACGCGGCTGTTCGGCCGCGCCGACTTCTCGCTCACCACCGACGGCAGCGAATACCTGGCCCACGTGCGCGAAGGCCTGGTGGTGCTGTCGCGCTTTCCCAGCGCGCAGGCCGCCTCGGGCCGGCGCAAGCTGCGCGCGGCAGTGACGCCGACCTTCGCCCGCGCCATCCTGATCCCGCGCCTGCGCCAGTTCACCGAGGCCTACCCGGAGATCGACCTGGCGCTGCAGGTCAGCATTCCGCTGCTCGACGTGGTGGCCGAGGACGCCGACCTGATGGTGCGCTTCGGCACCGGCCGCTATGCCGACGTCGAGCACACCCTGCTCGCCGCCGACGTGGTCACGCCGCTGGCGTCGCCCGGCTACCTGCGCGGGCACGGCCCGTTCGAGGGCATCGAGGACCTGCAGCGCGCCACGCTGCTGCGCTCGCCGCTGGAGCCCTGGCGCACCTGGTTCGCCGCGCACGCGGTGGACTGGCCCGAGCCGGTGGACGGCTCCTCCTTCCACGACATCGGCCTGCTGTGCGAGGCCGCCGCGCAGGGGCTGGGCGTGGCGCTGGTGCGGCTGCAGCTCGGCGCGCCCTGGCTGGACAGCGGGCAGCTGCAGCGCATCTCCGCGCGCAACGTGCCCAGCCCGCACGGCCATTACCTGTGCTGGCGCACCGGCGCCATGGACCGCTGGGAGTGCGCGGCCTTCGCGCAGTGGCTGCAGAGGGCGTGCCTTCACACGCCGCCGCCGTAAATTTCACCCCCCCGCAGCAGGCAAGCCATGGAGAATCGCCGCATGACCTCCGCCCCCGCCGAACCGGCCGCCGCATCGCTATCAAAATCAGAGCTACAAGCCCAGATAGTACCTGGGCTACAGGCCCATTTGCCACCAGACGCGGTGCTCTGGACGGCCGAAGACACCGTGCCCTACGAATGCGACGGCCTGACCGCCTACCGCGAGCGACCGCTGGCCGTGGTGCTGCCCGAGACCGAGGCCCAGGTGCAGGCGGTGCTCAAGGCCTGCCATGCGCGCGGCATCCCGGTGGTGGCGCGCGGCGCGGGCACCGGGCTGTCGGGCGGCGCCATGCCGCATGCGCTGGGCGTCACCCTGTCGCTGGCGCGCTTCAACCGCATCCTCAAGATCGACCCGCTGGCACGCACCGCCACCGTGCAGTGCGGCGTGCGCAACCTGGCGATCAGCGAGGCCGCCGCGCCGCACGGCCTGTACTACGCGCCGGACCCGTCGAGCCAGATCGCCTGCACCATCGGCGGCAACGTGGCCGAGAACTCGGGCGGCGTGCACTGCCTGAAGTACGGGCTGACGCTGCACAACGTGCTGCGGGTGCGCGGCTTCACGGCCGCGGGCGAGCCGGTGGAGTTCGGCAGCGAGGCGCTCGACGCCGCCGGGCTGGACCTGCTGGCGGTGCTGGTCGGCAGCGAGGGCATGCTGGCCGTGGCCACCGAGGTCACGGTGCGGCTGGTGCCCAGGCCGCAGCTGGCGCGCTGCATCATGGCCAGCTTCGACGACGTGCGCCGCGCCGGCGACGCGGTGGCGGCGGTGATCGCCGCCGGCATCATCCCGGCCGGGCTGGAGATGATGGACAAGCCCATGACCGCCGCGGTCGAGGACTTCGTGCACGCCGGCTACGACCTCGCGGCCGAGGCGATCCTGCTGTGCGAATCCGACGGCACGCCGCAGGAGGTGCAGGAGGAAATCGGCCGCATGGAGGCGGTGCTGCGCGCCTGCGGCGCCACCGCCATCACGGTCAGCGCCGACGAGGCCGAGCGGCTGCGCTTCTGGAGCGGGCGCAAGAACGCCTTCCCCGCCAGCGGCCGCATCAGCCCGGACTACATGTGCATGGACTCGACCATCCCGCGCGCGCGGCTGGCCGACATCCTGCTCGCCATCCAGGGCATGGAGAAGAAGTACGGCCTGCGCTGCGCCAACGTGTTCCACGCGGGCGACGGCAACCTGCACCCGCTGATCCTGTTCGACGCCAACGACCCCGACCAGTTGCGCCGCTGCGAACTGTTCGGCGCCGACATCCTGGAGACCAGCGTCGCCATGGGCGGCACCGTCACCGGCGAGCATGGCGTGGGCGTGGAGAAGCTCAACAGCATGTGCGTGCAGTTCTCGCCCGAGGAGCGCGCGCAGATGCTGGGCGTGAAGCACGCCTTCGACGAGCGCGGCCTGCTCAATCCGGGCAAGGTCATCCCCACGCTGCAGCGCTGCGCCGAATACGGAAAGATGCTGGTGCGCGGCGGCCGCCTGGCCCACCCCGAACTGCCGAGGTTCTGATGCCGGCGGCGCTCCAGCTCATCGGCGCGCCGACCGACGTCGGCGCCAGCACCCGCGGCGCGGGCATGGGGCCGGACGCCCTGCGCGTGGCCGGCCTGGCCGAGGCGCTCGCGGCGCAGGGGCTGGCGGCTGTCTCTTATACACATCTGACGCTGCCGACGAAGAGAACCTAGTGTAGATCTCGGTGGGGGGCGGGGGAGTGGAGGGGGGGGGGGGGGGGGGGGGGGGGGGGGGGGGGGGGGGGGGGGGGGGGGG
>NZ_JAELTO010000110.1 GCF_016428875.1 Xylophilus sp. ASV27 | reverse complement strand
CCCCCCCCCCCCCCCCCCCCCCCCCCCCCCCCCCCCCCCCCCCCCCCCCCCTCCCCTCCCCCCCCCCCCACCGACATCTACACTAGGTTCTCTTCGTCGGCAGCGTCAGATGTGTATCCCCCCCCCCCCCCGGCGTGAGCGGCGCGGCCTGGCCGTTGACCGGCGCCGCGGGCTGCGCCGGCGGCTGGTTGGAGGTGGCGCCGGGCACGCCGGCGGGCTGCGCGCTGCTCGGGCCGGTGCTCTCCACCACCTGCTGGCTGCGCACCGCGCCGCTGTCGGCGGTCTGGTTCGGACGATGCTGCTCGGACGTCGATTCGGTCTGCGAAAAGTCCACGTCTGCCGTGACCTGCGCCTTGACGTTGCTGCGGCCCACCACCGGCTCCAGGATGTCGAGGATGCGGCGGCTGTAGAGCGCCTCGATCTGCTGCACGTACTGCAGCTGCTGGGCGTCGCCGCCGGAGCCCGCGCCGGGCGTGCCGTCTGGCGGGTTGGACAGCAGCTTGCCGGTGTCGTCGAGCACGCTGACGGAGCTGGGGGTCATGCCCGGCACGCTGGAGGCCACCAGATGCACGATGCCGGCGATCTGCGCGCGGTCCAGGGTGCGACCCCCGCGCAGCGTCACCAGCACCGAGGCCGAGGGCTTCTGCTGCTCGCGGAAGAACCCGTTCTGGTTCGGCAGCGCCAGGTGCACGCGCGCGGTTTCGACGGACTCGATCGACTGGATCGTGCGGGTGAGCTCACCCTCGAGCCCGCGCTGGAAGTTCAGCCGCTCCTGGAACTGGGTCATGCCGAAGCGGTTGCCCTCCATCAGCTCGAAACCGGTCACCGAGCCCTTGGGCAGCCCTTGCGAGGCCAGGCGCAGGCGCACGTCGTGCACCCGGTCCGACGGCACCAGGATCGCGCCGCCGCCCTCGGCGAACTTGTAGGGCACGTTCATCGTGGTGAGCTGCGCCACGATGGCGCCGCCGTCCTTGTCCGACAGGTTGGAGTACAGCACGCGCCAGTCGGCCTGGCGCCCCATGACCAGGCCGATGATGACCACGGCCAGCAGCAAGACCACACCCAGGCCGAGCCGCAGGCGCTGTCCGCGGTCGAGCGCGGCCAGGCGGCGCGACCAGGCGGGAGCGGCCGGGGGCAGGGAATTGGCAGGAATTTCGGCAACGGCGGACATACGGGGTTCCGGGTAATTCCAGGGACACGGGCGCACCCTGGACGAAACAGATTATTCGGCCCGCCCTGGCCGGCGTTGCCGGAATAAGGCGCGGATTCCCCCCGCTATTCGGGCTCGGCACGACTGGCGAAAACTTTAGGATCAGCGCCATGGATTTTCGCATAGCCCCCTCTTCCGTACCGCTTGCCAGCCCAGCCGTCGCCGCGGCCCGCGCGGCCGCCACCCAGGCGCGGCCGGAGGTCGGCGGCGCGTCCGAAGGCGGCTTCGGCAGCGCACTCAAGGGCGCGCTGGAGTCGGTGAGCGCGGCGCAGAACCAGGCCGGCAGCCTGCAGCGCGAAGTGCAGATGGAGAACCCCAAGGTCAGCCTGGAGCAGACCATGGTCGCCATCCAGAAGGCCCAGATCGGCTTCCAGGCCACCATGCACGTGCGCAACCGCATGGTGCAGGCCTATACCGACATCATGAACATGCAGGTTTAGCTATATTTTTGATAGCTAATAGCCCAGGCAGCACCTGGGCCTCAGCCACTTTCCATGCAAAAAAACCGGCAAACGCCGGTTTTTTTGCATGGAACGCCCGAAACACCGAGGAGCCGGCCCCGCCGGGCCGCTGACGCGGCCCCCGGCAGGAGACGGGCTCAGTGCACCATCTGCGGCTGGTCCTGCATCAGCCGGTCGAACTGTGACAGCCAGGGCTCGGCCAGGCAGCGGATCTCGGCGTCGTTGCGCAGGATGCGCTGCATGATGCGCACCTTCTCCGAGCGGTGCTCGGGCGGCAGTTCCAGCTCCTGCGCGCGGAAGCGCAGCTGCTCGATCAGCACGGCACAGGCGCCTTCGTAGCGCACCACCTCGTCCCAGTCGCGAGCCTTGGCGGCATCGAGCATCTTGCGGCTGCTGTCCTCGATGGCCTTGTAGTAGTCGATGAGCTTTGCGGGCATTGTTCAGGCCTCGAGCGCGTAGACAGCGGCACCGTCGGCCGCAGCGGCCTGCGGCGTGGAGGCGGGAGGCGGCATGCGGCGCCAGCCGTCGGCCACCGGAGCGATGAGCCGCATCACCTCTTCGAGCGCGGCGCGGTCGTTGCGCAGGTTGGCATAGGTCAGGCGCTGGATGCTGTAGTCGTAGATCAGTTTCAGGTTGGCCGCGAGCTCCCCACCGCGCTCCAGGTCCAGGCCCAGCTTGAGGCCCTCCTCCAGCAGCCGTACCGACTTGCTGATTTCCTCGCCCTTGCGCGCCACGTCACCGGTATGGATGGCCGAAGACGCCAGGCTCAGCGATTGCATCAAGCCGTCGAACAGCAGACCGACCACTTGATAGGGGTTGGCGCTATCGACACTGGTGCGGCGGTAAGCGGATGCGGCACGTGCCTGAACAGAAGTGAACATCATGGATTCCTCAGCGTTGACTCTATTGTGGTTTTCGGCAGCGCATCGGGAAAATAAAGGGGCAGTGCCATGTCTTTCCCCCGGGGCGTTTGGCGTCCACTGTCAATGACGCGGAATATCAAGCAAGAGGCTCCGCGCCAAAGACCGCCCAGCAGGCCAAGCGCAGACATCCGCGGAACCGGCTCCGCTGGTACGCAGGATGTGTCCCCTCGCAGGGGGAAGGCGAAGAGGCGAAGCGCGTAGCCTGGGAGTGGTCCTATTTCAACCAGTCGACTTGTTCCAGGTCGCCACTTGCTGCGATACGTACTTGTCGAGGGCGTTGAGCGACGCCATCTTGGCGTCCAGCGCGGTGTAGGTGGCGCGCAGGCGGGCCTCGGTGGCCGTCCAGCGGTCGTTGACCCTGTCCTGGTCCTTGGCGTTGCTGTCCAGCGCCGTCTGCAGTGAGTTGCTCTTGGTCGCGACGGTGCCGTCGAATGCCAGCATCGAGCGCAACGCAGTCCTGAACTTGAGCGCGATACCGTCGTTGGAACTGTCGCCCGTGCTCGCCGAGAACAGCGCCTTGACATTGGCCGGCGTGGCCAGCGCCGACGCCAGCTTGCCGGCGTCGATCACCAGGGTGCCGTCCTTCTGGGTGTCGATCCCGATGCCGGACAGGCCGCTCAGCGCCCCCCCGGTCGTGGTCGAGGTCGCCATGTTGCGCAGGGCGCTGCGCAGACTCACTGCAGTGGAATCCGCCTGCAGCACGCCGGCGGTCTTGCTGCCGGCGTCGTACTTGGTGGAGGTGGTCAGCAGGGAATTGACCGCGTTGTAGGCGTTGACGAAATCCTGCACCGCCTTGGTCATGCCGGCGGTGTCGGCCGCCACGTCCACGCCGACCGGCGAGGTGGTGACCTGCGACACCTTGAACGTGACGCCCGGGATCACGCCCTCGAAGGTCTTGCTGGCCGAGCTGACCGAGATGCCGTTGACCGTGGCCACGGAGTCCTGCGCCAGCTGGAACGTGCCGGTGGCCGTGGTGGCGTCGAACGCCAGCGCCTTCATGCCGTTGCTGCTGCCGCTGGAGGCATCGATCTTGAAGCCGGCGGCCTGGCCCGTGGTGGCGGAGCGGAACACCAGGCGCTGGCCGGAGGAATCCGTGACCACCGAGGCCACGACACCGGTACCGGCGTCATTGATCTTGCGGGCAACGGCCGCCAGGCTGCTGTCCTCGCCCTCGGCAAAGGACACGCTGATGGCGCCGGCCGAGCCGGCGGTGAAGCCCGTGGCCTTGCCGCTGCCGTCGGTGGCCCAACTGCCCAGCGTGAAGGTGAGCGTGCCGGCGCCCAGCGCGGTACCAGGCGCCACCGCGCTCGAGGCCACGGTCTGCGCCCGCGCCAACTGGCTGACCGATACGTCATAGGAACCGGCCTGGGCTGCCCCGGTGCTGGCAACCGTCACGGCCGCGGTGTTGCCGGAGGTGGCGGTAATGCCGCCCCACAGGCCCGAACTGGTGGCATCGGCCAGCTTAGTGGCGGCGCTCTGAAGAGTGGACAGCAGCGACTGCAGGTTGCCGTAGGTCGAGATCTTGGTCTTGGTGAGCGTGGCGTCGGCAGCCAGCGGTTTGAGGCGCGCCGTCTCGACCTCCTTCATCTTGGTGATGATGTCTTCGACATTGATACCGCTGCCCAGGCCAGTCGAAGTGACGGGACCGGTGGAGGAAATGGTGGCCATGGTGCGGAGCTCCCTGTGAGGATGAATTCAAGACCAAAGGCGGCGGCGAGCCTCACGCCCACCGCCGCCCGCAGAGCTTAGCCGAAAGCCGCTTACTGGAGCAGCTTGAGCACGCCCTGTGGCAGCTGGTTGGCCTGCGCGACCATGGCGGTGCCGGCCTGTTGCAGGATCTGCGCGCGCGAGAGGTTGGCGGTTTCCGCGGCGAAGTCGGCATCGACGATACGGCCACGCGAGGCGCTGGTGTTCTCGATGTTGACGCTCAGGTTGTTGACGACCTGCTCGAAACGGTTCTGCGCGGCACCGTAGGTGGAACGCGCGGACGTGATCTGGTCGATGGCGGCGTCGATCGCATTGATCGCGCTGGTGGCATTGGCGATACCGGCCGAGCCGTCGCCGGAAATCGACACAGTGGATGCGGCTGCGCTGAAGGTGGCGCCGCTCGAGGTGAGGCTGACGCCGCTGACGGTGATGCTGTCGGTGCTATCCGTACCGGCCCCCACCTGGAACTGCGTGCCGGCAGCCGCCGCAGAGCCGAACAGTTGGGTGCCATTGAACTTGGCGCCACTGGACACCCGGCTGATTTCCGCCTGCAGTTGGGCGAATTCCGCTTGCATGTTGGCACGATCACCACTGCCGTAGTTGCCGCTGGACGATTGCACGGCCAGTTCACGCATGCGCTGCAGGCTGTCGGAGATGCTGCCCAGCGCGCCTTCAGCGGTTTGCGCCAGCGAAATCGCGTCGTTGGCATTGCGCGAGGCCACGGTCATGCCCCGCACCTGGGCGTTCATGCGCTCGGCGATGGCCAGGCCAGCGGCGTCGTCCTTGGCGCTGTTGACCCGCAGACCGGAAGACAGGCGCTGCATGGAGGTCGCCAGCGAGGACTGGGACGAGGCCAGGTTGCGCTGTGCATTGAGCGACGAAACGTTGGTGTTGATGGTTGAGGCCATTATCAGTACTCCTGACGTTGCTTAAAAATCCGGCAAGATTGCCAATCGTGCCGCCCTCCCTTCGGAGGGCGTCAAGACCGGAGCGTCTGTCGGTACGTTGTTAGCGCTTGCCGGTCAATGCACCCGTTGCCGGGTCCATTGATGAGTTTTTCGGGTTCCCGGGACAAAACTTGAGGCTTTTTGTAAAAAAAATGTCCGTGAACGACCCCCGGAAGGCTGCCGAGCAGGCCATGCCAGGACATCCGCGGAACCGGCTTTGCCGGGCCGCAGGAGAGGTCTTGCAGACCGCGCCGGGCCAGCGGCCCGGCCCTTCGCCAGTCACGAAAGGTCCACCGGACCTTTCGTGTACGGGCTCAGCCCCCTTGAGGAGGAAGGCGAAGACGCGAAGCGCGTAGCCTGGGGGTGGTCTCACAGCTACCCACCATAGGCGGCAAACCAGCCGGCCACGTGGTTCTCCAGCATGAAGCCTTCGCGCACCCAGCCCTGCAGTGCATGGCCGGCGGCCTTCAGGGCGTCTGGCTCGGCCAGTTGCTCGCGGATCGTGGCGATCCAGCGCTGCGGGTCGTTCGGCAGGCGGGTGACCGGCGCGTTCCGGTAGGGGGCGATGTCGGTGCAGATCACCGGCCAGCCCATGAAGCCGTACTCCAGCAGGCGCAGGTTGCTCTTGGCCTCGTTGAAGGCGTTGAGCTCCAGCGGGGCGATGGCGAGATCCAGATCCAGTT
Organism: Xylophilus sp. ASV27; assembly: GCF_016428875.1. Classification (GTDB taxonomy): domain Bacteria; phylum Pseudomonadota; class Gammaproteobacteria; order Burkholderiales; family Burkholderiaceae_C; genus Xylophilus. Next base: position 9,111 of record NZ_JAELTO010000110.1, on the reverse strand, counting down.
GGGCCAGCGCGGCCGGATACAGGCGGAAGTCCAGCTCGAACTCGTGGTATTCCTTGACGTAGGGCTTGAGCGGCTCCGGGCACATGCCCATGAAGACCCAGTCGACCTCGTCGGCCAGGGCCTCGACCACCGGGTAGACGAGTTCCAGGTCGCCCAGGTGCTGCTGCGCGCCGGCCCAGCCCACGCGGGGCCTGGAGCGCGCCCTGCCCGGGGGCGTGACGCCGTTCCACAGCGCACCCTCCAGGCAGTTGGGCATGACCCGGATGTCGTCCACCATGTCGGCGCAGAACTCCGCCAGCGGCTGGGTGCTGACCACCAGCCGGTCCGCCAGGGCCAGCGCGCGGCGCATGCGCGCGCGGCCGTCCTTGAAACCGTTCTTGTAGGCCGAGCTTTTGCGCGGTATCGCGGACATCAGGTCGTCGACGGTGATGATGCGCCTGATGCCTGGCAGGTGCCGTGCATAGGACTCGAGCGCATCGATGAAGGTGTCCCCCAGCGGCTGGTGCAGAACCAGGACATCCGGCGCGGCGCGGGCCACTTCCGCAGGCGTCAGGATGCGCACCTGGAAGGCTTTCGGCGACTCGCAGACCATGGTCTGCGCCAGGCCCGCCTTGCCGATGGCGCGCAGCGGCGCGCGCAGCCGGTATTCACCCGCGCCGCCGGTAACGGGGACGGCCAGGATGCGCGTGCGGTCGCGAAAGTTCGGGTCCCAGTCGATCGAGGCCACATGCTCCGGCTTGTAGGGCTCGATCAGGCTCAGGTTGCGGTTATAGGCCGGGTCATGCGCGAGTTGCGGCAGCCAGCGCTCCAGAATGGCATCGCTGGCCTTTTTCCAGTCGAGCAGATTGGCCAGGGCATGTTCCGGCTTGCGGTGCTGCGCCTTCATCGAGACGCCGCCGTAATGCACCAGCATCGAATGCGGCGTCCAGACCAGCTTGCAACCCCGCTCGCCCGCCCGCATGCACAGGTCGAACATACCGAGGTGCACGGCGAACCGGGAGTCCACGCCGTTCAATTGATCGAATACGCTCTTGCGGATCAGCAGCGCGGAGCCGCTCACCGCGCTGACGTTCTGCTCGGACAGCGCCCGCCCCATGTAGCCAGGCTCGGTCGGATCCAGGTTGTCGTCCCAGGGGCTGGACGCAATGCCGCGCAGGCCGGTGATCCAGCCGACCTGCTGGACCCGGGCGGTCTCCGGGTAGTTCAGGCGCGGCGCGACGATGGCGACCTCGGGCCGCTGGGCGATGCCCATCAGCACGTCCAGCCACTCGTCCTGCACGATATGGGTGTCGTTGTCCAGGAACAGCAGGTACTGCCCGGCGGCGGCCGCGGCGCCGGCATTGGCACCCGCGGCGTAACTGAAGGCGCCGGGCACGCTCACGCGCTGGATGCGGCCCTGCCAGGCCGGCGCCGCCTCCAGGCTGTCCAGATAGCGCAGGGCGTCCGGGTCGCGCGAGTCGTTGTCGACCAGCACCACCTCGTAGCGCGGGTAGGCGGTGCGCTGCTGCAGGCTCTCCAGCAGCGGCGCCAGGTATTCCTCGCGGTCGGTGGTCTGGATGACCAGACTCACCAAGGGCGCCGTGTCCCATTCGTAGCGCAGCATGCGCAGGCCCGGCGCGGCGCCGTCGAACACGCGTACCGACAACCCGCGCCGCTCGCAGTGCGCGAGCAGGGCGGCTCTCTCGCTGTCGGGCCGCCGCGCCTGCGCCGGCTCCGCGGGGCTGCTGGCCAGGACCTGGCTGACGTGCCCGATTGCCCCCTCCCCCACCTGGTCCAGCAGGCGCAGGGCCAGGTCGTAGTTCTCGGCCCCGGCCAGGCTGCCGAAGCGGCCGGCGGCGATGAAGGCCTGTTTTTCCACCAGCACCAGGCTGCCGAAGTAGTCCTGGGCACGCAGCAGGTCCAGGTTGAAATCCGGCTTGAAGCGCGGCTGCATGCGGCTGCCGTCGGCGCCGCGCAGGTCTTCGTCGCAGTAGATCAGGCGCCAGTCCGGGCGCGCGTTGACGTAGTCCGCCATGACCTGCAGAGCCTGCGGTTCCAGCGCCAGCCCGGGCGCGATGCGGCCGAGCCAGGTGGCACCCGATATGGCGGCGACCTCGTCGAGCACCAGGCCCAGGTCGGACGCCTGCTTGACGGCCAGCCACTGCAGCCCGGGCACATCGGCCGCAGCCTCGGGCGCCGGCAGGATGGTGGCGACGGTCAGCATCCAGTCGGGGTAGAGCTGGGCCTGCAGCGCATCCAGCGTGTCGGCCAGCAGATGCTCGGCGCCCGGCGCCAGCTCCATCAGGAAGTGAAAGCGCGGCCGTTGCGTCCAGTGCAAGACCATGCGCTCGGCCAGCAACTGGGCATCTATTTCCTGGAACGAGGTGCGTTTGCGCCACAGCTTGTAGCGTCTGTCGTCCTCGCGCCGCGCCGGCAGTTCCTTGAGCGACGGGGCGCCGTCGCCCCTGGCTTGCTCGCACATGGCCCGTGCGTCGGCCTTGGAGCTGGCGGGCACCACGGTCCACGCATCTTCCGCCGGGAAACGCGCGGGAGCGCTCTGGAACTCGGGGAACTTCTCCTGGAAGCGCTTTTCATAGCGCTGCCATTCGTCGCCAAAATCGCCGGCGGAGCTTTGGACCAGCAAGAAGTCCTTGCACACCCCGAGCCGCAGTCCTTCCAGGTGGCAGCGGTAGCTGAAGTCGATGTCGTACAGGTGAAAGCCATCGAAGGTGTCGGCATCGAACTGCACCGTCTGCAAGACCTTCCGGTGCATGGCCAGGAAGACGCCATCGAGTGCCTGCACAGGTATCTCGCGGGCGCGCGAGTCGTCGTATTCATGGATGGCGAAGGTGGCCTGCGACTGGTCCGCCGGGCCTTGTATGACCAGACCGGCGCGATTGGCGGCGCCGCCGTTCAGCCAGAACGCGGTCTTGAGCTCCTTAGCGCCGGCAACGCCCACCACGTCGTGGCGCTGCAGGCTGTCGTACAGGATGGCGGCAAAGGCCTCGCCGCACAGCAGGTCGATGTCGTCATGGCACAGTACGAGCACCTCATGGCGTGCTGCGGCCGCGCCGCGCTGGTAGCCCTCCGCCAGGCTCGCGGCATCCCGGATGCGGATGATCTCGTGCGGGGCGCTGCAGATATCTGCGATGCGGGCACTGAAGCGGGCAAACTTCCGGTCGTCGCCCGAGCAGATCATGAAAGAGATCGGGTCCAGCGTCGGTCCATCCGCCGGCAAACTGCTGCCGAGGGTATGCCGCGCCGTGAAACCGGAAGAGTCCTGCCGAAGATCCATTTGTTTTCCAATGTTCCGATGTCGTGGCGGGGGGGGCTGTCAGCAAAGCGCCTCGCCAACACGACGGGGACCATTGTTGCCAATCTTTGGCTCATGGAAGAGGCGAAGTGAGGGCTGGAACCGCCGCTATTCATCCGCCCCGCCGCGGCACGGCACGGCACGGCACGGCACTTAAGATAGCGGCATCATCAGGATTTTGCAGCGGCCACCCGCTCCTGCCACCAATTCCAGCCCCATGAGGCGATTACATGGTCAAAGCGGTCATATTGGCGGGCGGCCTCGGCACCCGCATCAGCGAAGAAACGATGTCCCGGCCCAAGCCCATGGTGACCATTGGCGGCAAACCGCTACTGTGGCACATCATGAAGGGCTACTCCACCCACGGCGTCCATGACTTCGTCATCTGCTGCGGCTACATGGGCTACGTCATCAAGGAGTATTTCGCCAACTACTTCCTGCACAGTTCCGACGTCACCTTCGACATCGCCCACAACCGCATGGAAATCCACGAGCGCCATGCAGAGCCATGGCGGGTCACACTGGTCGATACGGGGGAGGAAACCCTGACCGGCGGGCGCCTGAGGCGGGTGCGCCGCTACGTCGAGGACGAGGAGCTTTTCTGCTTCACCTATGGCGACGGCGTATCCGACATCGACGTCGGCGCGCAATTGGCCTTCCACCGCGCGCACCGGCGGCTGGCCACCATCGCCGCCGTGGCGCCTCCCGGGCGCTTCGGCGCGCTGAACATCACGGAAAAAGCCGTCACCGCCTTCGTGGAAAAGCCCGTGGGCGATGGCGGCCTGATCAACGGCGGCTTCTTCGTGCTCTCGCCCCAGGTGCTGGACCTGATCGAAGGCGACGGCAGCGCCTGGGAGGACCGCCCGGTGCAGCGGCTGATCGCGCAAGGCCAGCTCATGGCCTGGCAGCACACCGGCTTCTGGCGCCCCATGGACACCCTGCGCGACAAGATAACGCTCGAAGATTTGTGGAGCAGCGGACAGGCCCCATGGAAAACCTGGTGAATCCCGCATTCTGGGCCGGCAGGCGGATCTTCCTGACCGGGCATACCGGCTTCAAGGGCACATGGCTGGCGCTGTGGCTCTCCGACATGGGGGCGCAGGTGCATGGCTATGCACTGCCGCCAGAACACCCAGGCAGCCTGTTCGAGCGCCTGTCGCTGGGCGAACGCATGGCCCGCTCCACGCTGGCCGACATCCGCGACAGCGCGCCGCTGCACGCCGCCATGCAGGCGGCCAACCCGGAGGTCATCTTCCACCTGGCCGCGCAAGCCCTGGTGCCGGCGGGCTACCGGCAGCCCGTGGAGACCTTTGCCGTCAACGTCGTGGGCACGGCGCAGGTGCTGGAATGCGCGCGCGCGTGCCTCGACTTGGCGGCCGTCGTGGTGGTGACCAGCGACAAGTGCTACGAGAACCATGAATGGCCCTGGGGCTACCGGGAAAGCGATCCCATGGGCGGACACGACCCGTATTCGGCCAGCAAGGGCGCCGCCGAACTGGTGGCCGCCAGCTACCGCCGCAGCTTCCTGGCGCAGCAGGGCGTTGCCGTGGCCACGGCGCGCGCGGGCAATGTGATCGGCGGCGGGGACAACACGCCCTCGCGCCTGATCCCCGACGCACTCGCGGCATTCGGCGGCGACACCGCCCTGCACCTGCGCAACCCCAAGGCCACCCGCCCCTGGCAGCATGTGCTCGACCCGCTGCACGGCTACCTGCAACTGGCCGAGCGACTGGGCCAAAAGGAGCAGGGGCAGGCCTGGGCAGAAGGCTGGAACTTCGGCCCGCAGGCCGACGACGCCCTGAGCGTGGAAGCGGTGGTGGGCCTGCTGGCCCAGCACTGGCCGCGACCGGTGCGATGGAGCGCCGACCCACCCGGCACCCATGCGCACGAGGCCCAGCAACTGCGCCTGGACTGCAGCAAGGCGCGCCAGCGGCTCGGCTGGCGCCCAGTGTGGAGCGGCAGGGATGCGCTGCAAAAAACCGTGCAGTGGCACCTGTCCACTCACGGCCCCCGCGCCGCGCCCGCGCTGGACGTCTGCCGCGCGCAATTGACCGGCTTTCTTCAGGATGCAGACACCCTGCTCGCTCCTGATTTAGTAGCTGCAAGCCTTTGATTCACCATGGCTACAAGCCAATTCGACGACCAATTCCCCATGGACGACTCACACACGCTGAGAGAACAGATTGCCCGCCTCGTGGAGCAGTACGTTGCCCTGGCGCTGGCGCCGCAGCCTTTCGTGGAGGGAATTACCGCAGTACCGCCCTCCGGCAAGCTGATCGACGCCAGTGAAATCAAGCTCATGGTGGAGGCCGCGCTCGACGGCTGGCTGACCACGGGGCGCTTCAATGCGCAGTTCGAAAGCCGGCTGGCGCAGTTCATCGACGTCAAGCACCTCATCACGGTGAACTCGGGCTCCTCGGCCAACCTGGTGGCCTTCCATGCGCTCACCAGCCCTCGGCTCGGCGAGCGCGCCATCCGGCCGGGCGACGAGGTGATCGGCGTGGCGGCGGGCTTCCCCACCACGGTCAATCCGATCCTGCAGTTTGGCGCAGTGCCAGTGTTCGTGGACGTGGAGTTGGGCACCTACAACATCAACGCCAGCCAAATCGAGGCCGCCATCGGCCCCCGGACCCGCGCCATCATGCTGGCCCACACGCTGGGCAACCCCTTCAACCTGGACGTGGTCACCGCGCTGTGCAAGAAGCACGGCCTGTGGCTGATCGAGGACTGCTGCGACGCGCTCGGCTCCACCTACCGGGGCCGCATGGTGGGCACCTTCGGCGACATCGGCACGCTGAGCTTCTACCCCGCGCACCACATCACCATGGGCGAGGGCGGCGCGGTGTTCACCAACAATGCCGAGCTGCGCGCCATCGCCGAGAGCTTCCGCGACTGGGGCCGCGACTGCTACTGCGCGCCGGGCAAGGACAACACCTGCGGCCAGCGCTTCTGCCAGAAGCTGGGCCGCCTGCCCGCCGGCTACGACCACAAGTACACCTACAGCCACCTGGGCTACAACCTCAAGATCACCGACATGCAGGCCGCATGCGGGCTGGCGCAACTGGACAAGGCCGCGCAGTTCATCGCGCAGCGCAAGCAGAACTTCGCCTACCTGCACGAGCAGTTGCGCGCCTGCGAGGAGTTCCTGATCCTGCCCCGTGCCACGGAACATGCCGACCCATCCTGGTTCGGCTTTCCAATTACCCTGCGCGAGTGCGCGCCCGTATCGCGCCTGGACCTGCTGACCTACCTCGACCAGAACAAGGTGGGAACCCGCCTGCTTTTCGCCGGAAACCTGACCCGCCAACCGTATATGGTCGGCAGGAACTATCGCGTGAGCGGTGAGTTGCACAACACCGACACGGTGATGAACGACACCTTCTGGATCGGAGTGCAGCCCGCCCTCACGCAAGACATGATGGACTTTGCGGCGGCCAGGATCAGAGCCTTCCTGGGCGTCGATTTCGATTAGGAGCAATGTGATGGGACCCATCAGCCAACGGGACAAGGACTTGTTCGAGAACCTGTTCGTTCTGGAACTGGCCAACAACCACTGGGGCAAGCTGGAGCGCGGCCTCAAGATCATCCGCGATCACGGAGCCGTGACCCGCTACAACAACGTCAAGGCCGCCATCAAGCTGCAGTTCCGGGATGTGGATGAGTTCATCCACCCCGACTTCAAAGGCAACACGGAGTTGCGCTATGTAAAAAAGACCGAGGACACCAAGCTCTCCAAGGCCGATTTCGCGCGGATGGTCGAAGAAATCCGCAACCTGAGCTGCATTCCCATGGCCACGCCGTTCGACGAGGCATCGGTCGATCTGTGCGTGGAATTCGACATGCCGATCATCAAGATCGCCAGCTCCGACATGAACGACTGGCCCTTGATCGAGAAGATCGCGTCTACCCGCCGCCCGACCATCATCTCCACCGGCGGCGCCTCGGAGAAAGACCTGGACGACGTCGTCCGATTCTTCGAGAAGCGCGACGTTCCGCTGGCCATCAACCACTGCGTCTCGCTCTACCCCAGCGAGGACGACGAGCTGCACCTGGACCAGATCGACTACCTGCGCAGCCGCTATCCGCGCCACGTCATCGGCCTGTCCACGCACGAGTACCACGACTGGCACTCTTCCATGCTGATCTCCTACGGCAAGGGCGCGCGCACCTGGGAGCGTCACATCGACATCCAGTACGAGGGCGTGCCGGTGTCCAACTACTGCTCACTGCCCGAGCAGTGCGACGCCTGGTTCAAGGCTTTCCACAAGGCCAAGGAAATGTGCGGCGGCGTCAGCACACGCCGGCGCAACATCTCGCGCAAGGAGACCGAATACCTCAACGCCCTGGTGCGCGGAGCCTATGCGCGCCGCGATCTGGCGCCCGGGTACGTCTTCGACAAGGACCAGTTCGAGAAGGACTTCTACCTCGCCATACCGCTGCACAAGGGGCAGCTCTCGTGCCGCGAGGTGATGAACGGCGAGCGGCTGCTGCAACCCATCCAGGCCCACGAGCGCCTGACCATCGACCACATCGACGGGCCCTACAGCGAAAGCCCCGCGCTCAAGAGCCTCATCCTGAACCGGGGGCTGTGACTGTGAGGCGCGTCTCAGAGCAGATCGCCGACTGGCTCGCGGCCCAGGGCGTGGAGCAGGTCTTCACCGTCACCGGCGGCGGCGCCATGTTCCTCAACCAGGCGCTGGGCGGGCATGGGCAACTGCGCTGCACCTTCATGCACCACGAGCAGGCCTGCGCCATGGCCGCAGAGGGCTACGCCCGCATCACCGGCAAACCCGCCGTGGTGATGCTGACCACCGGGCCAGGCTCGGTGAACGCGCTCAACGGCGTGTATGGCGCCTTCACCGACTCGATCCCGATGATCGTCCTCTCTGGCCAGATCAAGCGCGAGACCTGCATCGATTTCCATGACGTGCCGGGCCTGCGCCAGCTCGGCGACCAGGAAGGCCCGACCATCGCCATGGCCAGCCCCGTGTGCAAGTTCGCGCGGCTGGTGCGCTCCGAAAAAGAGCTGGAAACCCTGCTGCCGCAGGCATACGCCGAAGCCACCGGCGGGCGCCCCGGCCCCGTGTGGCTGGACATTCCGCTGGACATCCAGCAGTCCACCGAAGCCCTGCAGATCCCCGCGCCGCCGCAACCGGCCCGCCAGCCGCCGTCGCAGCAGTTGCGCGCCGCCTGCCGCGCCATCGCCGGCAGGCTCCAGCAGGCGCACCGCCCGCTGATCCTGGGCGGCACCGGCGTGCGCCTGTCGCGCACCAAAGCGCGCCTGCTGGCGCTGGTGGAGCGCCTGGGCATTCCGCTGGCCACGGCGTGGACGCACGACCTCATCGCCTCGGACCACCCGCTGTTCGCCGGCCGCCCCGGCACCATCGGCACGCGCGCGGGCAACTTCTGCCTGCAGGCGGCCGACTGCGTGCTGGTGCTGGGCTCGCGCCTGAACATCCGCCAGACCAGCTACAACTGGGACGCCTTCGCCAAAAACGCCTGGTTGGCGCAGGTGGACATCGACGAGGCCGAGCTGAACAAGCCCACCGTGCGGCCCGACCTGGGCGTGGCGGCCGATCTGAACGACTTTCTGGACGTGCTGGAAGAAGAACTTGCGCGCGTCCAACTGCCCAGTTACCAATCATGGGCAAGGTGGTGCCAGCAGACGGGCGAGCGCTACGACGCGGCGGCTGAACATCAACAGCAGAGCGGCGCCCCGCTGAACCCTTACGTGATGGTGAGCCGCATCTTCGGGCAGATGCGGCCCGATGACATCGTGGTCTGCGGCAACGCATCGGCCTGCATCCTGCCGTTCCAGG
>NZ_JAELTO010000010.1 GCF_016428875.1 Xylophilus sp. ASV27 | reverse complement strand
ACGGCCTGATGGCCGAAAAACAGGCCCGCAAGGGCCCAAAGACCGCGGCACGGCTGGACTTGTTTGCAAATTGGCTCTATCAGGCCGCCTCAGCACATCTCAAAGCGCATTGCGCAGAGCTTCCCTAGGAGGGTTGTTTCAGCGCTTTAGTTTCGCTTGGATTTAGATGCGATTGCCCTGCCCAGACAATAAATGGGCTACAGGCACTTTTCTCTCAAGAATTCAGGCCAAGGCCACCTGCCCGGCCTCGATGGTGATGCAGTGCTCGCAGCGCCCGGCAATGGCACGGTCGTGCGTGACCAGCACCAGCGTCGTGCCGCGCTCGCGGTTGAGCTCGAACATCAGCTCCATCACCGTCTCGCCGGTGGCGAAGTCCAGGCTGCCGGTGGGCTCGTCGGCCAGCAGCACCAGCGGCTCGACGACGAAGGCGCGCGCCAGCGCCACGCGCTGCTGCTCGCCGCCCGAGAGCACCTTGGGGTAGTGGCCCAGGCGCTGGCCCAGGCCGACGCGGCCCAGCATCGCGCTGGCCGCCTGGCGCGCGTCTCGGCGGCCGGCCAGTTCCAGCGGCAGCATCACGTTCTCCAGCGCGCTGAGGTTGGCCATCAACTGGAAGCTCTGGAACACGAAACCGACCTGCTGCGCGCGCAGCGCGGCGCGGGCGTCTTCGTCCAGGGCGAACAGGTCCTGGCCGTTCAGGCGCACCGTGCCGCGCGTGGGCGTGTCGAGCCCGGCGATGATGGACAGCAGCGTGCTCTTGCCCGAGCCCGAGGCGCCGACGATGGCGGCGGTTTCCCTGGCCTGCAGGCGGAAATCGATATCCCGCAGAATGTCGAGCGTTCCGGTCGAATCGCTGACGGATTTGTAGACGTGTTCGACCGCGATGATCGCCGGACTCCCGGCATTCGAATCCGACATGGAAAGGCCTTGTGTGGTGGATCGTCGCGACTTTAGCCTGTTTGCACTCACCGCCCCGCTGGCGGGGCTTGGCGGCCCGGCCCGGGCCGCCGCGCCGAAGACGGTGCTGGTGCTGGGCGACTCGCTCAGCGCCGAATACGGGCTGGCGCGCGGCACCGGGTGGGTGGCGCTGCTGCAGCAGCGGATCACGGCGCATAACGTGGCGGCGCGGGTGGTCAATGCCAGCATCAGCGGCGACACCACCTCGGGCGGCCGCTCTCGCCTGCCCGCGCTGCTGAAGCAGCACCGCCCCGATGTGGTGGTGATCGAACTCGGCGGCAACGACGCGCTGCGCGGCCTGCCGCTGCAGAGCACACAGGACAACCTGGCGCAGATGGCGAAATCGGCGCAGGCCGCCGGCGCCAAGGTGCTGCTGGTCGGCATCCAGGTGCCGCCCAACTACGGCGGCGACTACGCGCGCCGGTTCTCCGGAATGTTCGAGCAGGTCGCGAAAGACACCCGGAGCGCGCTGGTGCCGTTCTTTCTCAAAGGCGTGGCCGACGGGCCCGAGGCCACGGCCATGTTCCAGCCGGACCGCATCCATCCGCTGGCCGCGGCGCATCCGATCATGCTGGACAACGTCTGGCCGGAACTGCGCAAGCTGCTGGGCTAGTCCTGCTTGGGTGCCCCGTCCTGGGGCGCGCCGGCATCCGAAGGATCGGCCTGCTGCGCGTCGGCGTCGTGGCCGGTGCCGGATTTGCGCTCGGCCTTGGCCTTGAGCTTGTCTTCCTTCTTGCGCTTCTTGGCCAATTCCTTCTGGCGCTTTTCGTATCCGTAATTCGGTGTAGCCACTCGGTCTTCCGTTTCTGTGCAGCGAGCTGCGGTGCACTCAATGTATGCGAAAAGCGCGGGCGGCTGGCCCGCGGGGAAAGGCGGCCCGCCGGTCTCACACCGCGAGGGCGAGTGTAGCCAGTGCCTGCTCCAGGTCAACGCGCAGGTCTTGCGCCGCCTCCAGCCCGATGGAGAACCGCACCAGCATCCCCGCGTGCGGCCAGCGGGTGACTGCCGGATCGCGCATCTCGCCAATGTCGTAGGGCACCACCAGGCTGATCGGGCCGCCCCAGGAGTAGCCGATGCGAAACAGCCGCAGGGCGTCGCAGAAGGCATGGACCCGCTCGCGGGTATGGCGCGCGTCGAACACCACGGAGAACAGGCCGGCGGCCCGGTCGCGCGTGCCGCACAGGGCCTTCCAGTGCGCGTGGCCGGGCGCGCCGGGCAGTGCCGGGTGCAGGACTCCGGCGATTTCGTCGCGCCCCGCCAACCAGCGCGCCAGACCGCGCGCCGCCGCATCGTGCGCCGCATAGCGCAGCGGCAGGCTGGGCAGCGAGCGCAGCAGCGCCTCGGCGTCATTGGCGCCCACGCCCAGGCCCAGGCGCATATGGGTCATGTTCAGCCGCATGTGCAGGGCCGGGTCGCGGCTGACGATGCTTCCCATCAGCACGTCGCCGCCGCCGCTCGGGTACTTGGTGAGCGCATGGACCGATACATCCACCGCGAGGCCGTCTGCGTCCAGCTCGAAAGGGTTGAACGCCAGTCCCGCGCCCCAGGTGTTGTCCAGCGCGCAGCGCACGCCGCGCGCACGGCACAGGCGCACCAGCGCGGGCAGGTCCGGGAACTCCATGGTCACCGAACCGGGCGCCTCCAGCCACACCAGGGCCGTGCGATCGGAGAGCTTGGCGGCCAGGTCGGCCGTGTCCATGGCGTCGTAGAGCCGGTGGCTGATGCCATATGCGCGCAGTTCGCCTTGCACCAGCGCCTTGTTGGGCCCGTAGGCGTTGTCGGGCAGCAGCACCTCGTCGCCGCTCTTGAGCAGCGAGAGCGAGACCGTGGCGATCGCCGCCAGGCCACTGGGCACCAGCAGGCAGTGGCGGCCGCCTTCGAGGGTCGCCAGGCGTTCCTCGAGCAGGAAGGTGGTCGGCGTGCCGTGCAGGCCGTAGGTGTAGCCGGTCTTGTGCTTCCAGTCGCGCGAGTGCAGCGCGGCCACGTTGGGGAAGAAGACGGTGGAGGCCTTGTGCACCGCCGGCTGCGGCGCCTCGAAGCCCTGCGGGGGCAGGTACGGATGGTGGATCAGGCCGGTGGAGATGTCGGTCATCGGCGCATGGTAGCCGCCCGAGCCTTACCCCGCTTTCACGATGAGCTGGTTGCGCACGCTCTGCACCCCGCTGACGGACTTGGCGATCTCGGCGGCGTGGTCCTTGGCCGCCTGCGACGGCGCCGGGCCGGTGAGCGTGACCTGGCCGTTCTGCGTATCGACGCCGATCTTGAGGATGCTCAGGTCCGCATCCTTGGCCAGTTCCGCCGATACCTGCACCGTGATCGCCGCGTCGTCCGCCGCAGCCTTCATGGCCGTGCCGGCCTGTTCGGCGTCGGCGCGGATCGCCGGCATCTGCTGCTGAACCCTGTCGCTGGCGGAAGACACCGCGGCAGCAGCCTGCTCCTTGACTCCTGCTGCGGCCTGCTGGGTCTTGTCGATGGCGGCATCGACCTGCTGGCCGACCGTGCGGTTGTCGTCGGCGCGATTGCACCCGGCGAGCAACAGACCTGCGCCAAGAAACACCGCAGCCAATGCCGGAAGTTTCCGGAAAACCCCGAAAGAGCGAGGAACCGCCTGCCGCCGATCGGGCTGCACGGGCTCCTTCACCGGGATCGGGGGCTCCCGGGAAGGCGCCTTGTGCGGCACCGATTCGCTCGGATCGGACGGCTTGGGCGCCGACGCGCCCTGGCGGCAAATGCTCATCTCAGAGCTTGTCGGCGGAGCGTTTGATGCCGTCTTTCACGGCTTCCTTGGTGTCGCCATAGCTGGCGCGTACCTTGCCTTCGGCCTGGTCCGCCAGGCCTTCCCCTTCCAGACGCTCGTTGCCGACGACCTTGCCGGCCACTTCCTTGATCTTGCCCTTGACCTGTTCAACCCGACCTTCGACCTGATGCTTGTTCATGGAGAGTCCTTTCAGTACCTGTGGATGGTGAGCGGCGGTCCGCATGGCCGCCTGAAAGGCACTCTAGGCAGTGGCGTGCGGCGACCGGGTGGGACGCCGCTGAACCTGCTGTAGGACAAGAAGCGGCGGGCCCGAGCGTGCCGTCCCTCATCCCCTCTGTAGTGTGGTAGCGTCGCAGCCCACGACCCTGGCCTCGTCCCTACGACCTTGACGTTTCCCGCGCGCCTGACCCGCCTGCTGCCCTTCCTGCAATGGCCCCGCCCCACTCCGGCGCTGCTGGCCGGCGAACTGTGGGCCGGGTTGACCGTGGGGCTGATGCTGATCCCCCAGGGCGTGGCCTACGCCGCCGTCGCGGGCATGCCCCTGGTCACCGGCATCTATGCCTCGCTGCTGCCGGCCCTGGTGGCGGTGCTCTTCAGCTCCTCCCTGCGCCTGGGCGTGGGGCCGACGGCACTGACCAGCCTGCTGATCGGCGCTTCGCTGACCGGCCTGGCGGCGCCGGGCAGCGCGCAATGGGTGCACCTGGCGGTCTGGCTGTCGCTGCTGGCCGGAGGGCTGCAGGTGCTGCTGGGCCTGGGACGCTTCGGCTGGCTGCTGAACCTGGTGAGTTCGCCGGTCATGAATGGCTTCACCCAGGCCGCGGCCTGGCTCATCCTCAGCTCGCAGTTGCCGGCCCTGGTGGGAGCGCACGGCAGCTTCGGCGACTGGATACGCGCGCCGCAGGTGCGGGGCGAGGCCCTGGCCTATGGCGTAGGCGCCATCCTGGCCTTGCTGGCCTGCAAGCGCTGGGCCGCGCGTCTGCCGGCGGCCATCCTCGTGGTGGGCGCGGGCGGTGTGCTGAGCATCGTCACGGGCTACGAGGCGCGCGGAGGCGCGGTGATCGGGCACCTGCCGGCGGGGCTGCCGGGGCTGAGCCTGCCCGGGCCTATCGGCTCCGACCTGCTCGGCGCGCTCGTGATGCCGGCCCTGGTCATCACGCTGATGAGCTTTCTGGAGACCGCCTCCAGCGCGCGGGTGGACCACCAGCGCTCGGGCACCCGCTGGGACGAGAACCAGGACCTGATCGGCCAGGGCCTGGCCAAGATCGCATCCGGCCTGAGCGGAGCATTCCCGACCAGCGCCTCCTTCTCGCGCTCGGCCGTCAACCTCTATGCCGGCGCGCGAACCGGCTGGGCCACGATCTTCGCGGTGCTGCTGGTGCTGATCGCGCTGCTCTGGGTGGCGCCGGCGCTCCAGCCGGTGCCGCAGCCGGTGCTGGCCGCGGTGGTCATCACGGCGGTGCTCAACCTGATCCGGCCGGCGCAGCTGCTCGGCCTGTGGCGCATCTCCCGCACCGAAACCGTGATCGGGATCCTGACCTTCGTGCTGACCCTGGCCACGGCACCGCGCATCTACTGGGGCGTGCTGGCCGGCCTGCTGACCAGCCTGAGCCATTTCCTCTACCAGCGGCTGCACCCGCGCATCATCGAGGTCGGCCTGCATCCGGATGGCAGCCTGCGCGATCGGCACCTCTGGCAGCTCCCGCCGATCGCCGCGGACCTGTATGCCCTGCGCATGGATGCGGCGCTGGACTTCGCCTCGGCCAGCACCTTCGAGCGCGCGCTGAGCGACCACCTGGCGCTGCACCCGGAAGTGCGGCGAGTCTGCATCTTCGCCCATCCGATCAACCGGATCGACGTCACCGGCGTGGAGGTCTTCGGCCAGGTGCTGCGCCTGCTGCATGCGCGCGGCATCGCGCTGCACCTGAGCGGGCTCAAGCTGCCGGTGGACCAGGCGCTGCGACGCGCCGGCGCCCTCACCGAAGGGCCGCTGCTGCGCATCCACCGCACGGACGCTGAAGCCCTGCAGGCAATGTCGGGCGGCCGCGCCAGCCCCACGCCCACTGCCGTGGCATAGGCGCCTCGGACCAGGTCATGGCTGGCATTGCAATAAGTAGCTACTGTTAAACTCCGGCAACTTTTCCCCCCACAACGTGCCGCTTTCGGAAGCCCCCCTCCTCGTCGATCTTCGCGATCTGCGCCTGGACGCGGCACGTGCGCTGCTCGAACAGACCGAGCCACCGACAGCGCCGGCCCTGGAGTCTCCCTGCGGCTACCTGCAGGGCGTCATCGACGGCCTGTGCGAGCTGTCGCTGCGAGACCCCTTGACGGGTTTGTCCAACCGCCGCCAGTTCCAGGCGATGCTCGAGCGCGAGATCGACCGCGTTGCCCGCAGCGGAGAATTCGCACTGCTGCTGATGCTCGACATCGATCATTTCAAGGTCGTGAACGATACCTACGGCCATCAGGCCGGAGACCAGGTACTGCAGGCCGTGGCTCGGCTGCTGTCGTCCTGCATACGGCCGATGGACATGCTCGCGCGCTATGGAGGCGAGGAATTCGCCGTGGTGTTGCCGGGCTGCCAGGCAGCATTCGGGCGGATGGTGGCCGAGCGCATCCGTGCCGACCTCGAAGCTACGCCCCTGCGCATTTCGCCCTCGCTCGAATTGAACGTGACGGTCAGCATCGGCGGCGCTTTTGCCCAGCCGTGGATCCGTTCCACCGCCCTGCTCTGGATCGACCGCGCCGACCATCAGCTTTATCGCGCCAAGGCCCAGGGGCGCAACCGCGTCTGCCTGGAGGAGCCGCCCAACAGCACGGTCAGCGCAGAAGAGAAGAGTTTTCTGTTCGGTCTTGGAGGTGCCGACATTCCGGCGCAGGCGTTGGCGCCGGCCGCACCCCAGGAGCCGCTTTCCAATTCCAACGGCAGCGCCATTTGAAAGCAAAGGACACATGAGCGACGTGCCGATCCCCTCACCTGCCCGCCCCGGTGCGCCAACCGCGAAAGTGCTGGCCGTCACCAGCGGCAAAGGCGGTGTGGGCAAAACCTTCGTGTCGGCCAACCTGGCGGCCGCGCTGGCCCGGCGCGGCCACCGCGTCCTGGTGCTCGACGCCGACCTGGGCCTGGCCAATCTCGACGTGGTGCTCAACCTGCACCCCAAGACCACGCTGCACGATGTCTTCACCGGCAAGGCATCGCTCCAAAGCGCCATCATCACCGCGCCAGGGGGCTTTTCCGTGCTGCTGGCCGGCTCCGGCATGGTGGAGTACTCGCGCCTAACGCCCGAGGTGCGCACCGAGTTCCTGCAGGTGCTGCAGAGCATCATCCCGCGCTATGACGTGGTGCTGCTCGACACCGGCGCCGGCATCTCCGACGTGGTGCTGTTTGCCGTCTCTCTCGCCTCCGAGGTGCTGCTGGTGGCCACGCCCGAGCCCACCTCGCTGACCGACGCCTATGCCGCCATCAAGGTGCTGGCCACGCAGCAGAAGCGCCAGCAGATACGCATGATCATCAACCAGACGGTGCGCGCCGGCGACGGCCGCGCCATCACTGGCCAGTTGCAGCAGGTGCTGGACCGCTTTGTGGTCCCCGAACTCGGCCGCCCGGTCCGGCTGTCGCATCTGGGCGATATCCCGGGCGACCCCGCAGTGCGCGACGCCGTCATGCGCCGCCAGTTGCTGCTGAGCAGCCTGCCGGGCTCGCCCGCGGCGCTGGCCGTATCCCAGCTCGCCAACAAGATCGAGGAAGCGATCATCCGGCGCCCCTGAGATGTCGCAATGCAAGAAAGGGCCTGGAGCTTGCGCGCTCCAGGCCCTTTCCGCTTTTCAGTGATCGATCGCACCCGCAGCGCATGGCATTCAGCATGCTGCGCAGCGGCAACCCATGCGCAGACATCCGCGGAAGCGGCTCGCCGGGCCGCAGGATGTGCCCCCTCACAGGGAGAAGGCGAAGACGCGCAGCGCGTAGCCTGGGGGTGATCTCAAATCTTCCACTTCTCGATCAGCTTGGCCGGCCCCATGCTGTCGTAGCCTTCGAAGGGCTGGTGGATCCACGGGTTGGTCGGGAGGAACTCAACCGAGTAGTCCGGCGTGAAGATGGACACGCCCTTGGTCCAGATGACGGCGCTGCGCAGCTCGGTGATCGGCCGGTAGCTCTCCTTCAGGTTCTGCATCACCGCCGAGAGGGTATGGCCGGAATCGGCCAGGTCGTCCACCAGCAGCACGCGGCCGGCGATCTCGCCCCTGGGCGTGGTGATGAAGCGGGCGATGTCCAAGTGGCCCTGCACCGTGCCGCCATCGGCGCGGTAGGAGCTGGTGGACATGATGGCCAGCGGCTTGTCGAAGATGCGGCTGAGGATGTCGCCGGGCCGCAGGCCGCCGCGCGCCAGGCACAGGATGGTGTCGAACTCCCAGCCCGACTGGTGCACCTTGATGGCCAGCTTCTCGATCAGGCTGTGGTACTCGTCGTAGCTCACGTACAGGTGCTTGCCGTCTTCCGTCAGCATGGAATTACTCCTGAATTAATAGCTAGAAGCCCAGGCCACACGCTGGCTAGAGCCGTATTTCATCAAAAATCATCTGCCCGCTCAGGCCAGATAGGGATGCTGCATCATGATCGTATGGTCCCGGTCGGGGCTGGTGGACACCATGTGGATCGGCACGCCGGTGACCTGCTCGATACGCTGCAGGTACAGGCGTGCATTGACCGGCAGTGCGTCGTAGTCGATGATGCCCACGGTCGAATCGCTCCAGCCCTCCAGCGTCTCGTAGATCGGCACGCAGCGCGCTATCTCGTCGGCGCCCATGGGCAGGATGTCGGTCTGCTCGCCGTCGAGCTCGTAGCCCACGCACAGCTTGAGCTCCTGCAGGCCGTCGAGCACGTCGAGCTTGGTGATGCACAGGCCCGACAGGCCGTTGACCTGGGCCGAGCGCTTGAGCAGCGCCGCATCGAACCAGCCGCAACGCCGGCTGCGGCCGGTGGTCACGCCTTTTTCGGCCCCCACGGTGCTCATGTGGTAGCCGGGCGTGCCTTCCTTTTCCCAGTCCAGCTCGGTCGGGAACGGGCCGCCGCCCACGCGGGTGCAGTAGGCTTTGGTGATGCCCAGGATGTAGTGCAGCATGCCCGGCCCCACGCCCGCCCCCGCGGCGGCGTTGCCGGCCACGCAGTTGCTCGAGGTGACGAAGGGATAGGTGCCATGGTCCACGTCGAGCAGCGTGCCCTGCGCGCCCTCGAACAGCAGGTTGGCGCCGTTGCGGTGGGCGTCGTTGAGTTCGCGCGAGACGTCGGCCATCATCGGCTTGAGCAGCTCGGCATGGCGCATGGCCTCGGTGTAGACGGTGTCGTAGTGGATCGGCTGGGCATTCAGGTAGCTCACCAGCACGTGGTTGTGCAGCTCCAGCAGATCGCGCAGCTTGGCGGCGAAACGCTCCGAATGCTTCAGGTCCTGCACCCGCAGGGCGCGGCGTGCGATCTTGTCCTCGTAGGCCGGACCGATGCCGCGGCCGGTGGTACCGATCTTCTCGGTCCCGCCCTTCTCGCGGGCCAGCTCGCGCGCCACGTCGAGCGCCGCGTGAAACGGCAGGATCAGCGGGCAGGCCTCGCTGATGCGCAGGCGCGAACGCACTTCCACGCCGGCCTTCTCCAGGCCTTCGATTTCCTCGAACAGCTTGGCAGCCGACAGCACCACCCCGTTGCCGATGTAGCACTTCACGCCCGGGCGCATGATGCCGCTGGGAATGAGGTGCAGCGCCGTCTTCACGCCGTTGATGACCAGCGTGTGGCCGGCATTGTGGCCGCCCTGGAAGCGCACGACGCCCTGGGCGCTCTCGGTGAGCCAGTCCACCAGCTTGCCCTTGCCTTCGTCACCCCATTGGGTGCCGACCACGACCACGTTGCGGCCGGCGACCGGCCCGTTCGTCTTGCTCATTTCGCTTCAGTCAGTTCTAAGGTGGTTCAAAGGGCGCGCACGGCCCACTGCCCGGCGCCGTCGGGCACCAGTTCGCGATCGCAACGGAATTCGTCGATCTCGCTCTCGTGGCCGGGCATCACGCAGACCACGGTTTCACCGGACGCACGCAAAGCGCCGATGGCACGGCCCAATGCCGCATCTTCCGCCCAGGGTGCGCGCACCGCCGCGCGCAGCTCGCGCGGCTCCAGCACGCCCACCAGCTCGCGCAGGTCCAGGCTGAAACCCACCGCCGGGCGGTTGCGCCCGAAGGCGGCGCCCGCCTCGTCATAGCGGCCGCCGCGCACGATGGCGTCGCTGGCACCCGGCACGTACATGGCGAAGCGCGCGCCGCTGTAGTACGCATAGCCGCGCAGGTCGGCCAGATCGAAGCTCGCGCTGCCCGGCGGCAAGACGCCGGCCAGGCGGCGCAGGTCGGCCAGTACCGGGGACAGCGCCGGGAAGGCCGCGAACACGCCGAGCGCCTCGTCCAGCACCGAGGCATCGCCATACAGATGCACCAGCGCGCGCAGCGCATCGCGCGCCGCCGCGGGCAGATCCCGCGTCAGCACGGCCAGGCCGCTGGCATCCTTGGCCGCCAGCGCGGCATGCAGTTCGGCCAGGCGCGCTTCGGGCAGATCCAGGCCCCGCAGCAGCACGCGCGGAATGCGGGCGTCGCCCAGATCCACCTGCACCCCGCCCAGCCCGGCCGCGCGCAAGCAGTCGAGCGTGAGGCGAAGCACCTCCAGATCGGCTTCGAGGCCGGCATGGCCATAGATTTCGGCACCGAACTGCAGCGGCTCGCGCGTGGCGTAGGGCCGGCTCGGCCGCGTGTGCAGCACCGGGCCGCAGTAGCAAAGCCGGGCCACGCCATGGCGGTTGAGCAGATGGGCATCGATGCGGGCGACCTGCGGCGTGGTGTCGGCGCGCAGGCCCAGCATGCGGCCGGAGAGCTGGTCGACCAGCTTGAAGGTCTGCAGGCCGAGCGCCGCGCCGGTCCCGGTCAGCAGGGATTCCAGGTGCTCGAGCAGCGGCGGCATGACCAGTTCGTAGCCATAGCTTCGAGCGGTATCGAGCAGGGCACGGCGCAGTTCTTCGATGTGCCGCGCCTCGGAGGGCAGGACATCGGCTATGTGATCCGGCAGGACCCAGGCAGACATGGAAAGAGGGTGCTGTTAAAAACGCGATTCTACCGACACGCCCCGGCCCGTTTTCAGGGCGTCGGAGCCGTCTTTGTCGCACGGCTTGCCAATAGCCCTGCTATGGCCGCGCCGCGCTTGGCGCATCCATCCGCACGCCGGGGCCAGCGCGGGAGTGAAATAAATGATGACACGCCCTAGGACAGGAGCCAGAGCAGCGTCAGCCCGCAGGCCACGCTGATGAGTCCGAAAAACCGGATCTGCCCGTCGCGCAGCTGTATCAGACGGGTGAAGGCCTGGCGCCAGCCGTTCGGCGACGCGAAGGGCAGCAGCCCTTCGATCACCAGAATCAGCGCCACCGCCGTCCAGACGGTATCGGAATCCACCGCCGGACTCAGGGGCGGCGCGGCACTGCGGCGGGTGCCGTGGACGCAGCACTGCCGCGGAAGGCGCTGAAGAAGTCGGAGGACGACGGGTCCACCACCATGAAGTCGCCCTTCTTGCCAAAGCTCGCCTTGTAGGCGTCGAGGCTGCGATAGAACTTGGCGAACTGCGGGTCCTTGCCGAATGCTTCGGCGTAGATGCGCGCGGCCTCGGCGTCGCCATCGCCCTTGGTCTTCTGCGCGTCGCGGTAGGCATTGGCCAGGGTGACCTCGCGCTGGCGGTCGGCATCGGCGCGGATCTTCTCGCCCTCGGCCGCGCCGGTGGAGCGCAGCTCGTTGGCCACGCGCTTGCGCTCGGCCTCCATGCGGCGGTAGACCGATTCGGTGATCGCCTCCACGTAGTCGACCCGGGTGATGCGCACGTCCACGATCTCCATGCCCCACGGGCGGCCGCCCTTGACCACCTGGATCACCTGGCGCTTGACGTCGTTCATCAGGTCGTCGCGCTTGGACGAGATCAGCTCTCCCACCGTGCGCCGGTTGATCTCCGCCTGGAACGCGTTGCGTACCACGCGGTTGAGCTGCAGCGCGCCGGCGTTCTCGTCGAGCCCGACGTTGCGGATGAATTCCGACGGGTCGGAAATGCGCCAGCGCACGTACCAGTCGATCACCACGCGCTGCTTCTCGGCCGTCAGCATGGACTCGGTGTCCGAGCTGTCGAGCGTGAGCAGGCGCTTGTCGATGTACGAGACATTCTGGAACGGCGGCGGCAGCTTGAAGTGCAGGCCGGGCTCGGTGATCACTTCCTTGATCTGGCCCAGCGCGTAGACCACGCCGAACTGGCGCTGATCGACCACGAACAGCATGGAGCTGAGCAAGGCCAGCACGACGAGGATGGACGATGCAATGAAACCGATTCTGTTCACGGCGGCTCCTAGCGAGACTCGCGCTCACGCGTGCGGGAGGTGGAGGTTTCCCGGGTGCGAGCATCGCTTGAATAGGGCGACGTAGATGCCGCCGAGGTCGGGGGCACGGAACCGTTGCCCGAGGAGGAAGAGGTGCTGCCCGGGGCGGCGTCCGCGCCCGCGCCCGCGCCAGGCGGCGATGACTGCATCTGCATGATCTTGTCGAGGGGCAGATACAGCAGATTCGAGCCCTGGCGCGAATCCACCAGGATCTTGGTGACGCCGCTGTAGATGCTCTGCATGGCGTCGAGGTACATCCGGTCGCGGGTGACCTGCGGCGCCTTCTGGTACTCGCCCAGCACGGAGCCGAAGCGCTGCGCATCGCCCTGCGCCTGCGCCACGATGCGGGCCTTGTAGCCGTCGGCCTCTTCCTTGATGCGGGAGGCCGAGCCCACCGCGCGCGGAATCACGTCGTTGGCATACGCGGCGGCATCGTTCTTGGCGCGCTCGCGCTCCTGGCCGGCCTTGAGCACATCGTCGAAGGCCGCCTGCACCTGCTCCGGCGGCCGCACGCCGCCCTGCTGCAGATTGATGCCGACGACTTCCACGCCGACCTTGTAGCGGTCGAGGATGTTCTGCATGAGTTCCCGCACGCGCGGCGCGATCTGGTCGCGCTCCTCGGCCAGCGCCGAGTCCATGTTCATCTTGCCGACGACCTCGCGCACCGAGCTTTCCGCCGCCTGGACCACGGCCGCGCCGGGGTCCTTGCTCTCGAACAGATAGGCCCGTGCATCGTTCAGCCGGTACTGCACCGCGAACTTGATCTCGACGATGTTCTCGTCCTGCGTCAGCATGGCCGACTCGCGCAGGCCGGTGGACTTGATGATGCTGTCGCGGCCGACATCGACCGACCGGATCTGCGTCACGAACACCAGTTCGTGCCGCTGGATCGGATACGGCAGCCGCCAGTTGAAGCCGGCGCCCACGGTGGACTTGTACTTGCCGAACTGGGTGATGACGGCCTGCTGGCCTTCCTGCACGATGAAGAAGCCCGTACCCAGCCAGATCAGCACCGCGATGGCGCAGATCAGGCCCACGCCGAAACCGGCATTCTTCATGTCGGGCTGGAAGCCCCCGCCGCCGCCGTTGCCGCCGTTACCGCGCCCACGGCCGCGACCGGCGCCGAGGAGGCCGCCGAGCTTGCGGTTGAAGTCGCGCCACAGTTCGTCCAGATCGGGCGGACCCTGGTTGGGTCCCTGGGGGCGTCCACGTGGAGGCGGCGGCGGAGGGGGCGGTACATCCTCGCCAGGCCGCGGGCCGTCGTTGCGTGCGCCGTCCTGGGGCGCGTCGCCGCCCCGGCCCCATCGGGGATCGTTCAGGTTGAACATCCCCCTGATACGGCCCGGAATCCCCATCCAGCGCGAGGCCTGTGTTGTGAGAGTCATGCGCAAATTCTCGTTATCAAGTTGTCGGATTGTGCCGAATCAACCGGAAACCCCGGCCAATGACGGATCATCAGCAAGGGTCATCTCCACCCGCCGCGCGGCGGCCCTGGCCGCCAGCGCAGTACGCAGCGGCGCCAGGCCTTCGCCGCTGCGGGCACTCACGAAGATCCGCGGCACCTGCACCCCATCCAGCCCATAATGGTCCTCGCGCAGCACGGGCTGGGTCTCGGGCGCCACCGCATCGAGCTTGTTGAAGACCAGCAACTGGGGAACATCGGCGGCACCGATCTCCGCCAGCACCCGCTGCACCTGGGCAATCTGCTCCGGGAAGCCGGGGTTGGCGGCGTCCACCACATGCAGCAGCAGGTCGGCATCGACCGCTTCCTGCAACGTGGCCTGGAAGGCGTCGACCAGGCCGTGCGGCAGGTCGCGGATGAAGCCCACGGTATCGGAGAGGGACACCGAGCCGACGCCCTCCCCCAGGTACAACTGGCGCGTGGTGGTGTCGAGCGTCGCGAACAGCTGGTCCGCCGCATAGGCGCGTGCCTTGACCAGCGCATTGAACAGCGTGGACTTGCCCGCGTTGGTATAGCCCACCAGCGAGATGTTGAAGGTCTCGCGCCGTTCGCGCTGGCGCCGCTGCGTACCGCGCTGGCGCTTGACCTTGTGCAGCCGCTCCTTGGTGCGCTTGATGGCCTCGCCGATCATGCGGCGGTCCAGCTCGATCTGCTTTTCGCCCGGGCCGCCACGCACCCCGGCGCCGCCGGTCTGGCGCTCCAGGTGGGACCAGCGGCGTACCAGCCGGGTACTGAGGTACTGCAGGCGTGCCAGCTCGACCTGCAGCTTGCCCTCGTGGCTGCGCGCCCGCTGCGCGAAGATCTGGAGGATCAGCAGCGTGCGATCGTTCACCGGCAGACCGAGGTGGCGTTCGAGATTGCGTTGCTGCGCCGGCGACAGCGACTGGTCGAACAGCACTTCGACCGCGCCGTGGTGCTGCGCCAGCAGGCGTATCTCGTCGGCCTTGCCACTGCCCACGAACAAGGCCGCATCGGGCGCCCTGCGTTTGGCGGTGACCCGCGCCACGGGCTCGAGTCCCGCGGTCTGCGCGAGCAGCCCCAGTTCTTCCAATTCCGCATCGAAATGCGGCAGGCCCAGGTCCACCCCCACCAACAGGACGGGGGCTGCGGTCTGGCTGGGGAAGTCGTCGAGGCTCAAGTCAGCGAGGGGAAAGGCTCAGCGCCTTGTCCGTCGCAGGTGTGCAGCCGCCACTCACGCGGCAGCGTCGCCATCCGCGCTGTCGGCGGTGGAAAAGTTCACGGCGCGGCCGGGAACGATGGTGGAAATCGCGTGCTTGTAGACCATCTGCGTGACGGTATTGCGCAGCAACACCACATACTGGTCGAAGGATTCGATTTGACCTTGCAGCTTGATGCCGTTGACCAAATAGATGGACACCGGAACGTGCTCGCGGCGCAGCGCGTTCAGAAAAGGATCCTGCAAAAGTTGGCCTTTATTGCTCACGATATTCTCCGTGTTCAAAGAATGTTGTTGTAAAACGTCACCTTACCACACCGCATTCGCCCAAACGGAAAATCGTCACGAATTTCCACAACAAAACAAGGGCACTTGCGCGACACCGTGGGCGCCGGGTTTCAGGTTTCGCCCTTTTCGGAGAAAGGGTTCTGGGAGGTCTTCATCTCGATGCGCAATGGCGTGCCGACCAGATTGAATTCCTTGCGGAAGCGCCCTTCGAGAAAGCGCTTGTAGGCATCGGTCACGTGCTCGAGCGAATTGCCGTGGATCACGATCACCGGCGGGTTCATGCCGCCCTGATGCGCATAGCGCAGCTTGGGCCGGAACATGCCGCCGCGCTTGGGGCTCTGGAACTGCACGGCCTCCAGCAACAGCCGGGTGAGCACTGGCGTGGGCATCTTGCAGGTCGCCGCCCGGTGCGCTTGCGCGATGGAAGCCCACAGCGGCCCCAGGCCCTGGCGCTTCTTCGCGGAAATGAAATGCAGGGCGGCGAACTTCAGGAAGGCCAGCCGCGTCTCGATGGAGCGCTGCAGCAGTTCGCGCTGGTACTCGTCCACCGCGTCCCATTTGTTCACGGCCAGCACCACGGCGCGCCCGCTCTCCAGGATGTAGCCGGCGATGTGCGCGTCCTGGTCGGTCACGCCCTGGGTGGCGTCGAGCAGCAGCAGCACGACGTTGGCGGATTCGATGGCCTGCAGGGTCTTGACCACCGAGAACTTCTCGATCGCCTCGAACACCCTGCCCTTGCGGCGCAGACCGGCGGTGTCGATCAATTCGAAGCGCTGGCCGCCGCGCTCGAAGGGCACGCTGATCGCGTCGCGCGTGGTGCCTGGCATGTCGAACGCGACCAGCCGCTCTTCGCCGAGCCAGGTGTTGATCAGCGTGGACTTGCCGACGTTCGGGCGGCCGGCCACCGCCAGCTTGATGACGCTGCCGTCGGCAGCATCTTCGGAGTCGTCCGGTTCGGGCAGGTGCAGCGGCTCGAGCGCGAGTTCGACCAGGCTGCGGATGCCCTGGCCGTGGGCGGCCGAGACGGGGTAGACCTCGCCCAGGCCCAGCTCGAAGAAATCGACCAGTTGCACGCCTTCGCGCATACCCTCGGCCTTGTTGGCGGCCAGCACGCACGGCTTGCCCAGGCGCCGCAGATAGCGCGCGATGTCATGGTCCTGCGCCGACAGCCCGGCGCGGGCGTCGACGACGAAGATCACCACGTCCGCTTCGGCCACGGCCTGCTGCGTCTGCTTGGCCATCTCCTTGAAGATGCCGTCGGACGCGTCCGGCTCGAAGCCGCCGGTATCGATGACGATGTACTCGTGCTTGCCCTGGCGGCCGTTGCCGTAGTGGCGGTCGCGCGTGAGGCCGGCGAAGTCGGCCACGATGGCATCGCGCGACTTGGTGAGGCGATTGAAGAGCGTCGATTTTCCGACGTTGGGACGCCCTACGAGCGCGATGACGGGTTTCATGGATCCTGTTCTGGCGGCACTCAGTCCGGCACGAAGCCGAAGACGCCGCCGTTCTTCGTCACCAGGACCAGCGAGCCGCCCACTTCCACCGGAGCGGTGGTGATGGCCGAGCCGTCGGTGGTCAGGCGGTTGAGCGGCGCACCGTCTTCGCGCGAGAGGAAGTGCACCAGGCCGTCGGCGTCGCCGAACACGACGGAGCGGCCGAGCACCAGCGGTGCGGAGAGATGCCGGTATTGCAGCCGGTCCACGCTCCAGGCGCGCTCGCCGTCGCGGCGGCGCCAGGCGTTGACGACGCCGTTGGACTCGGTGCCGAAGATGCGCATGTCGTCGCCGTCCACGCCGGTGTAGCCGCTGGCCGGCCGGCTCCACAGCGTCTGGCCGCGGGTGGCGTCCACGCAGCCGACGGCCGCCTGGAACGCGCGGGTGCAGATCACGCCGTCGAGGCGGCTGACGCGGCCCACCAGGTCGACCAGCCGCTCCACGTCGTTGGTGCCGCGCGGCGCGGCGACGGGGGCCTCCCAGCGCAGGCTGCCGTTGTCGGGGTCGAGCCCGGACAGCCGGCCCGAGAGCCCGACCACCAGCGTGTTGCCCATGGCGAGCAATACGCCGCTATGGCGCAGCACCAGCGGCTCGCCGCCAGGGCGCTGCTGCGTCCACAGCTTGCGGCCGCTCTGGCCGTCGTAGGCCGACACCGAGCGGTCCGCCGCAAGCACGAAGACCCGGCCGCCGGCCACCAGGGGCGCGGTGAAGGCCTCGGCCGACAGCTTGGCGCGCCAGCTCTGGCGCCCCTGGGCAAACGCGACGATCTCGTTGTTGCGGCTGACCACGGTGGTCAGCGTGCCGTCGGTACCCACGCCGGCGGACAGCGGCGCACCCGCGCTGGCGCGCCACAGCTCGCGGCCGGTGCGGCCATCGAGCGCGGTGACGGTGCCGTCGTCGCTGGCCAGCGTCAGGGTATCGCCCTGCACGGCGGGCGTGAGCGAGAAGCCGACGCTCGGAATCTTGGCCGTCCAGGCCTGGCGCACCCCCAGCACGACCACGTTGGGCGCCAGCGGCTTGGGCTCGATCTTCTTGGAGCCGAACCAGCCGCTCACCGTCGAGCAGCCGGCCAGGGATGCTACAAAAATAATAGCACAAAGCCTAGGTACTACCTGGGCTACACGGCTATTTGGCTTGAAATTCATCGCGAGCGTCACGGTTTCTTCTCCACGGCCGCGGCGGACGGCGCCACCAGGGATGCACCGGCGAGCGGGTCGACGCCGAGGGCATTGAGCTTGATCTCGATGAGGTTGCGGTAGTCGGTGCCTTCGTCGAACGCCTTCCAGGCACGGCCGTAGGCGGCGGCGGCCTCGGCCTTATTGCCCTGGGCCAGCAGCACGTCGCCCTTGCGGTCATCTGCCAGCGGCACGAAGGACGGCGGGAAACTCGCACTGAGCTGGCGCATCGCCTCGTCATAGGCCTTGGCGTCGAGCAGCACGGCGGCCAGGCGCAGGCGGGCGACGGCCTGGTAGCCGGTGTCCGCGGATTTTTCCGCGACCCAGGCCAGCGCCGCCTTGGCCGCATCGATCTGGCCCTTGTCGTACAGCGCCTTGCCCGCCAGCAGCCCGCCCTGGGAGGCGTAGAGGGTGCGGCCGAACTTGTCCTTGAGGTCGTTGAAGGCGCGCTCCACGCGCGTGGCATCGCCCGCCTCGGCGGCGCGGTCGACCTCGTCGTAGAGCACCGAGGCCTGGCTGGCCTGGCGGCGCTGCCAGTACTGGTAGCCATTCCAGGCGGCAAGCGCACCGAACGCCACGATCAGCGCCCAGGTGATGAGCGCGCCCCAGCGGTTCCAGAAATGCTTGAGCTGATCGAGCTGTTCTTGTTCTTCGAGATCGAGATGGGAAGCCATGGATCGGATGGTCGTTCAGTTCAGTTGAGGGCGGGATTGTAGGGTGGGCGCCCAGGCGGCCAGCGCATCCAGTGCTTCCAGGCGCTGGGTGCCGGCGCCGTCGCGCAGCGCCTTGACGGTGACCTGGCCGCGCGCGAACTCCTCGGCGCCGAATACCAGCGCGTAGCGCGCGCCGCTGCCGTCGGCCTTCTTGAATTGCGACTTCATGCTGCCGGGGCTGGTGCCGGTGCCGGCATGCATCTGGACCGAGACGCCCGCGGCGCGCAGCGCTTCTAGCGTGCGCAGCGCCGCCGGCACCGTGGCGGCGTCGGGCAGCACCGCGTAGACGTCGGGCGCGGGCGTTTCCAGCGCGGCGCCCTGCTCTTTCAGCAGCTCCAGCACGCGCTCCACGCCCATGGCCCAGCCCACGGCCGGCGCGGCCTTGCCGCCTATCTGCGCGATCAGGTCGTCGTAGCGGCCGCCTGCGCACACGGTGCCTTGCGACCCGAGCCGGTCGGTCACGAACTCGAACACCGTGAGGTTGTAGTAGTCGAGCCCGCGCACCAGGCGCGGGTTGATGGTGTAGGCAATGCCGTTGGCCTTGAGGATGGACTGCAGACCCTCGAAATGCGCCAGCGACTCGGCGCCCAGGAAGTCGATCAGCTTCGGCGCGGACTCGACCACTGCCTGCATGGCGGGGTTCTTGGTGTCGAGGATGCGCAGGGGATTGCTGTGCAGGCGGCGCCGGCCGTCCTCGTCCAGCAGGTCGGCATGCTGCTCGAGGTGGGCGATCAGCCGGGCGCGGTGCAGCGCCCGCTCGTGCGGCTGCCCCAGGCTGTTGAGCTCCAGGCGCACGTCGGCCAGGCCGATGGCCTTCCACAGCGCATGGGCCAGCAGGATCAGCTCGGCATCGACATCGGGGCCGGAGAAGCCCAGCGCCTCGGCCCCGATCTGGTGGAACTGGCGGTAGCGGCCGCGCTGCGGTTTCTCGCGGCGGAACATGGGCCCCATGTAGTACAGCCGCTTGCCGCCGTCGTAGAGCAGGTTGCTCTCGACCACGGCCCGCACCACGCCCGCGGTGTTCTCGGGCCGCATGGTCAGGTGCTCGAACTGGCCGTGCTTGTCGGAGCGGTCCTCGAACGAGTACATCTCTTTCTCGACGATGTCGGTCACCTCGCCGATGCCGCGCACGAACAGGTCGGTGTGCTCCAGGATCGGCGTGCGGATGTTGCGATAGGCATAGCGCGCCATCAACTGGCGCACCGTGGCCTCCAGCCACTCCCAGCGCGCCGACTCGGGCGGCAGGAGGTCGTTCATGCCCTTCACGCCAACGAGCCTGGCGGGCTTGCCCCTGGGGGTTGCAACCGCGGACGCGGGGGCCTCCGCTGCGGCGGGATTGTTCTCAGCCATGTATGGAATCAGGTCGCCGACACGGAGGGCGGCGTACCAAAGCGTTGTTCGATGTAGCTCTCGACGAGCTGGTGGAATTCCGCGGCGATGTTGTCGCCGCGCAAGGTCAGGGCTTTCTCGCCGTCGATGAACACCGGCGCCGCCGGGGCCTCGCCGGTTCCAGGCAGGCTGATGCCGATGTCGGCATGCTTGCTCTCGCCCGGACCATTGACGATGCAGCCCATGACGGCGACCTTGAGGCCCTCGACGCCGGGATACTTCTTGCGCCAGACCGGCATCTGCAGGCGCAGGTAGTCGTCGATCTGCTTGGCCAGTTCCTGGAACGTGGTGCTGGTGGTGCGGCCGCAACCGGGGCAGGCCGTCACGCTGGGCACGAAGATGCGCAATCCCAGCGCCTGCAGGATCTCGGAGGCGATGACCACTTCCTGGGTCCGCGATTCGCCCGGCTGCGGGGTCAGCGAGACACGGATCGTGTCGCCGATGCCCTCCTGCAGCAGCAGTGACAGCGCGGCCGTAGACGCCACCGTGCCCTTGGTGCCCATGCCGGCCTCGGTCAGGCCCAGGTGCAGCGGATAGTCGCAGCGGCGCGCCAGTTCGCGATAGACCGAGATCAGGTCCTGCACGCCGCTCACCTTGCAGGACAGGATGACCTGGCTGCCATCCATGCCCATGGATTGGGCGAGCCGGGCGGAATCGATGGCCGAGGTGATCAGCGCCTCGTACATCACCTGGCGCGCATCCCAGGGCTCGGCGCGGCGGCTGTTCTCGTCCATCAGGGCGGCGAGCAACTCCTGGTCCAGGCTGCCCCAGTTGACGCCGATGCGCACCGGCTTGTTCCAGCGCAGCGCGGCCTCGATCATCTGGCCGAACTGCCGGTCGTGCTTGTCGCCCTTGCCCACGTTGCCGGGGTTGATGCGGTACTTCGACAGGGCCTCGGCGCAGGCCGGGTAATCGGTCAGAAGGCGGTGGCCGTTGTAGTGGAAATCGCCCACCAGCGGCACGTCCACGCCCATGCGATCGAGCTGCTCGCGGATGTAGGGCACCTGCGCCGCGGCTTCCGGCGTGTTGACCGTAATGCGCACCATCTCAGAGCCGGCCAGTGCCAGCTCCTTGACCTGGATCGCTGTGCCGATGGCATCGACCGTGTCGGTGTTGGTCATCGACTGCACGCGCACCGGCGCGTCGCCGCCCACGGTGACCACGCGCGACCCCCAGACCACACGCGCCTGCCGCGAGCGCCGCGGCAACGGCCTGGCCACCGCAATCGGCTGGGCATCGGCGGGAGACATCGGGACCATGTTCATTTCACCTCGAAGCGTGCGACGTTGCTGCGCACCAGGGGCGTCAGGTCCAGGGGCTGGCCATGCACCCGGACCTCGGTGGCATCGGCCCGGCCCACGACGACGGACAAGGGCAGCGTACCGCTGACATCCTGCGACTCGCCCTCGGCCAGAGTCTTCTGCAGCACCACGACGCCGCGCGCATCGGTCACCTTCACCCAGGATTGCGCCCGTGCATGCAAAGACAGGGGCACGCTCGTGTCCACCGGGGCAGCCACCGCCGCGGCTTGCGCCGGCCCGTCCGGCAGCACCGCGGCGGCCTCGGGCTTGAGCGCCGCCGTGCCGGCATCGGCAAGCCCGGCCGGCTCCGCCGGCGGCACGGCGGCCAACGCAGGCGCAGCAGGCGGTGGTGCCTGGGACTCGCCAGATTGCGCGCTCAGTCGCGCCTGCAGGGCGTCGGCCCAGCCCTGCATGGTGGAGGTCGGGACCAGCACCAGTACGGCCGCTGCCAGCAGCAGGAGCAGCACGCCCCACAGCAGCGGACGCGGGAACTGCTGTGACAGGCCGAACCTGCGGCCGGAGGCCGATGGGATGTTGCCGGACAGCGCACGCACGTCGTCGGCCAGGCGGCCCGCACCGGCCCGTGGGAGCTGGGCCAGGATGGGTGCCGCTTCGACGTGCAGCAGGCGGCAGATGCTCGCCACCAGCGCACGTGTGAAGGCGGCATCGGGCAGCAGATCGAACCGGTCGGCCTCGATGGCCTCCAGCCTCGCCGCAGGCACCTTCAGGGCGGCCGCGAGCGCGGCAATGTGCACGCCTGCGGCCTCGCGCGCCTGGCGCAGTTGCGCGCCTGGCGACCGCGCGGAGTCGGCTTGCATCGGCACGTCTTCACTCATCGGCACGTCTTCACTCATCGAACGCTCCACGGTCCAGGGCCGCACGCTCGGTCGACAGGGGGAAGCGCTTGCGCAACTGGTCAGCCAGTTGCCCCATGGCCACGCGGTCGCCAAGGCGGCGCTCTATCTTGATTCCGAGCCACAGGGAATCCGCCGTGGCGTACTCCCCATTGTTGATGCGCCGCATGTAGAACTGGGCCCGCGACGCCTCGCCGCGCTGGAACAGCAGGTTGGCCAGCGTGTAGCCGGTGATCGGATTGCCAGGATCGAGCCTGTAGGACTCGGCCAGGGTCTGCTCCGCCAGCGCGAGCTGGCCTGCGCGCACTTCGCAGATGCCCTGCGTCATCAGGGTCTTGGCCTTTTCACCGTAGGTGGGCTGCGCCGCGGCCCGCCTGAAGAGCGCGTCAGCTTCGGCATAGCGCCTTTGCTCGCACAGCAGCCAGCCGTGGTTGTGCATGGCGTCCGCATCCATCGGGTTGAGCGCCACGGCACGCTTGAAACTGTCCTCCGCCAAACTGAAGTCGCCCAGCCGCATGTAGATCAGCCCGCGCAGGTTGTAGGCCTCGCCGTAGCTGGGGTCGGCGGTCAGCGACTGCTTGATCTCGTCCAGGGCAATCGTGGCCTTGTCATCCTGGAAATAACTGGCAGCCAGCTCGAGCCTGATGCGCGCGCGGCGCCGCTCGGGCTTTTCGTCGGAGGCCGTGACCAGGTCCTGGCGCCCAGCGGCGGCATCGACGCCGCCGCTGGGCGTGCCGGAGCGTCCAGCACACGCCTGCAGCAGAGCGCAGAGGAGTAGCAACGGCACCACCCCCCCCAACGCCGGCCCGGCCTTCGACAGGCGCACTGCACACGGCATCTCAAACCTCCTTGGTGGCGGCGCCAGCCACCGATCGGGCCGGCACGAGCATCACGGTACGCTGCCGTACGATGCGCTCGCCCACGCGGGTCCGGTCCTTGACGTCGCCGGCCAGTTGGCCGCAGGCGGCATCGATGTCGTCCCCCCGGGTCTTGCGCACGGTGGTGACGATACCAGCATCACTCAGCGCCTTGGCGAAAGCCGCCACGCGCGGCGCGGGCGACCGCAGCAGGCCGGAGGCGGGGAACGGATTGAAGGGAATGAGGTTGAACTTGCAGGAAACGCCGCGTCGGGCATGCTTGCTGACCAGCTGTATCAACTGCCCGGCATGCTCGGGCTGGTCGTTGACACCATCGAGCATGCAGTATTCAAAAGTGATGAAATCGCGCGGCGCATGCACCAGATAGCGGTTGCAGGCATCCAGCAGCTCGGCGATCGGGTACTTGCGGTTGAGCGGCACGAGGTTGTCGCGCAATGCGTCGTTTGGCGCATGCAGCGACACCGCGAGTGCCACCGGGCAGTCCTCGGACAGGCGGTCCATCATGGGAACCACGCCGGAGGTGGACACCGTCACGCGGCGCCGCGACAGGCCGTAGGCATGGTCGTCCAGCATGGTGCGCAGCGCGGGCACCAGAGCGCCGTAATTCTGCAGGGGCTCGCCCATCCCCATCATCACCACGTTGGAGATGACCCGCTCGCCGGTGTTGCGGCGCTTGCGCAGGAAATGCTCGGCATACCAGAGCTGCGCCACGATTTCGGCCGTCGTCAGGTTCCGGCTGAAACCCTGGTGGCCCGTGGAGCAGAAGCGGCAATTCACGGCGCAGCCGGCCTGCGACGACACGCAGAGCGTGCCGCGATCATCCTCGGGGATGAACACGGCCTCGACCGCATCGCCTGCGCCGACGTCGAACAGCCACTTGATGGTGCCGTCGGCTGAAACATGCTGGGCCACCACCGGCAGGGCACGCACTTCGGCCGTGCCCTGCAGCTTCTCGCGCAGCGACTTGGCAAGATCGGTCATCTGGCCGAAATCTGCCGCTCCGCGCTGGTGGATCCAGCGGAACAGCTGGGTCGCGCGGAAGCGCTTTTCTCCCAGGCGCTCACAACAGGCGGCCAGCCCCTCTAGATCGAAGTCGAGCAGGTTGACCGTCATGTGAGCGCGGATACAGCCCTCAGCGGCTGTAGACGTTCAGGGAAGGGAAGAAGAAAGCGACCTCGACCGCGGCGGTTTCGGCGGCGTCGGAACCGTGCACGGCGTTGGCGTCGATGCTGTCGGCGAAGTCGGCGCGGATGGTACCGGCGTCGGCCTTCTTCGGGTCCGTTGCGCCCATGAGGTCGCGGTTCTTCTGGATGGCGTTCTCGCCCTCGAGCACTTGCACGAACACCGGGCCGGAGATCATGAAATCCACGAGATCCTTGAAGAACGGGCGGGCCTTGTGCACGGCGTAGAACTGCTCGGCTTCCGCGCGGGAGAGCTGCACCAGGCGCGCCGCGGCGATCTTGAGGCCGGCGGCTTCAAAGCGGGACACGATCTGACCGATGACGTTCTTGGCCACTGCGTCGGGCTTGATGATGGAGAGGGTGCGTTCGATTGCCATTGCTGAAAATTTTCCTACTGGATTCGTATTGAAGGCTTGCGGTTTTTGCCCCGTGGGACAAAGCCGCACATTTTAGCCTGCGGCATGGGCATGGCACGCAAAAGGCCCAGCTTCAGCGACCCCGCCCGCCACGGCGGAAACCACCACCGCCGCCTGACGGCCCCCCTTGGCGCGCCTGCCGCTGGCGGGAGAAGCTATCGGCACCGATGTAGCCGACCGAGGTCTTCATCGGATCGGGCTGGCTGGCACCCGCTTTCTGCCAGTCGCCGTCCCGCGCAGGCTTGCCTGGCTTGCCTTTGCCGGCGAAGCGGTTGTCGCCGCGCGGCGCCCCCTCCCGACGGTTGCGGTCGTTGCCGCCCCGGCCGCGCGCGGGTACTCCACCTCCCGAGGGCTCGCGCCGCTCGGCTCCGGCCGCGCGCATCAGCGCATCGATATCGCGCTCGTCCAATTCGAGCCAGGCGCCACGCTTGAGGCCACGCGGCAGCATCATGGCGCCATAACGGATACGGATCAGCCGGCTGACGGCATGCCCCACCGCCTCCAGCATGCGGCGCACCTCGCGGTTGCGTCCTTCGGAGATGGTGACCCGGTACCAGCAGTTGGAGCCCTCGCCGCCGCCATCCTCGATGGATCCGAACTGCGCCTTGCCATCGGACAGCGTCACGCCCTCGAGCAGGCGCTGTTTCTCGTCGTTGCTCAGCGCCCCCAGCACACGCACGGCGTACTCGCGCTCCAGACCGAAGCGCGGGTGCATCAGCTTGTTGGCCAATTCGCCGGAACTGGTAAACAGCAGCAGTCCTTCGGTGTTGAGGTCGAGGCGGCCGACGGACTGCCACTTGCCCTGCTGAAGACGCGGCAGCTTGCGGAAAACGGTCGGGCGGTTCTGCGGATCGTCATGCGTGACGACTTCACCCACGGGCTTGTGGTAGGCGATGACGCGGGCCGGCGGCGGATCGATGCGATAGCGGATGGGCTTGCCGTTGACCTTCACCTGGTCACCATACTGGATGCGCTGACCGATGTGGGCCGGCTCGTTGTTGACGGAAATGCGCCCTTCAAGGATGAGCTGCTCCATCTCCAGGCGCGAGCCCAGGCCGGCCTGGGCCAGCACCTTGTGCAGCTTGGGCGTCTCCTGCTGAGGCGCCAGCACGCGCTTCGCGGGCAGCAGCACGGCGGCATCGTCCGCTTCGGCATCGAATTTGCCCGAGACCACGTCGTCGAACTGGATGGCTGCCGGCGATCCCTCAGGCTGCAAGGCGCGTGGTGCCGCGGTCGCCTTCACGGGCTCAGCATCCGGCACGGCAGGCGGGAAATCGTGCCCACCCTGGTCCCCATGCAGAGCCGGGATCGCTGTGGAAGCCTCGCCCTCGATCTGCCCCGCCGGCCGGCGCCGGCGCTTGGGCACCGGCACCCTGCCCTCGACGGCGGTCGGGGTGGCGTCACCCGCCTGGGGGCCTTCGTGCTCCGGCGGCAACTGGTCGTCAGGATTGGAATCGTTCATACGGCGTCGGAAGAAGAATGGTCGGGGACGGACTCGGAAGCCTCGCCAGGAGTAGGGAGCGGGGACGGCAGGGGATCGGCCTCGGCCGTAGGTTCAGCCTCACCGGGCATGTCCGCATGCCCGGCATCCGGTACGGGTTTGGACAAGGCCTCGGCATCGCCGCCGTCGATCGCCAGGGCCGCCTGCATGGCCTGCTCCGCGGCCGCACTGTCAGCCACCGGCAGTTGGTCCAGCGAGGCGATGCCCAGGTCGTCAAGAAACTGCCGCGTGGTGGCAAAAAGCGCAGGACGCCCCACGGTGTCGCGATGGCCGATGACTTCGATCCAGCCGCGGTCCTCGATCTGCTTGAGCACCAGGCTGTTGACGGCAACGCCGCGAATGTCCTCGATGTCGCCCCGCGTCACCGGCTGGCGATAGGCGATGATCGCCAGTGTCTCCAGCACCGCCCGGGTATAGCGCGGCGGCTTCTCAGGGTGCAGGCGGTCAAGATAGGGACGCAGGGCCGGCCGGCTCTGGAAGCGCCAGCCGCTGGCCACCTGCACCAGCTCGACGCCCCGCTGCGTCCAGTCGGACTGCAGGTCTTCCAGCAGTTGGCGCAGGGTATCCGCGCCAATGGCATCGTCGAACAGCACGCGCAACTCACGCAGGGCCAACGGCTGCTGCGAGCAGATCAGAGCGGTTTCGAGGATGCGCTTGGCATCCGTCGTATTCATGGGTCGTCGGTCCGGATGGGAGCACGCCTTGCGCAGGCAGTGCGCCGGTGTGCGGGGGTCGAAAGGCGATGGACGGAGAGCTTCGCAAGCCGCCGGGGCATCGGGTCGTGGTGCCGTGGCCACTTCTTGCATGAACGGCCCTGCATGGCTATGCCAGGCCGGGCGTCAGCCGGGATTGTAATCCAGCCCCCACTCCGCCAGGGCATGCATGATGTCCTGTGGCGGAGCAGCCTCGAAGCGCAGGGATTCCCCAGTCACCGGGTGCATGAAAGCCAGGCGCCAGGCATGCAGCGCCTGGCGCTGCAGGCCCGCGGCGGCCGCTCCGCCATAGACTGCGTCGGCCACCAGGGGATGGCCGATCGACGCCAGATGCACCCGAATCTGATGCGTCCGGCCAGTGTGCAGTGCACAGCGCAGCCAGCAGCCATGCTCGGCGTTCTGTATCAGCGTCACGCTCGTGCGCGCCGCCTTGCCTGCCTGCGACGCCAGGTCCACCACCGCCATGCGCAGGCGATTGCGAGGATCACGCCCCACCGCGGCGTCGATGTCCCGCGCCGCAGGGCCGATCCACGCCTTGTGGGCCAGCGCCAGGTACTGACGACTTACCTCGCGCGCGGCGATCGCCCGCACCAGCGCGTCCATGCTCGCCCGGCTGCGCGCCACGAGCATCAGCCCGCTCGTGTCCTTGTCCAGACGGTGCACGATGCCCGCGCGCGGCAGCGTCGCAGCCTCTTCATCGCGCCCGAGCAGAGCATTGAGCAGGGTACCGCTCCAGTTGCCTGGCGCCGGGTGGACCACCAGGCCGGCGGGCTTGTTGACGACCAGCAGGTGCTCGTCCTCGAAAACCACATCGAGCGGCAGGAATTCCGGGCGAAAGGCCTGGCTTTGCGGCGTGGGCCGCAGTTCCACCTGCAGCACGTCGCCGGCACGCACACGGGCGGCCGGCTTCTGCACCAGTTCGCCATTGCTCTGCACGCCGCCCGCTGCCAGCAGTTGCTGGAGGTAACTGCGGGAGAACTCCGGCACGGCCAGAGCGAGGGCCCGGTCCACGCGCTGCCCGTGCAACTCCGCGGAGACGAGCACGCGGCGCCATTCGCTGTCGGGGCCGGCGTCCCCTCCCTCGTCCTGTCCATCCTCGAAAACGGTCGGCAATGGGGGGGTCGATATAATCGCTGTGGTTTTTCTCAAGAAGGTTTTCCGTGATGCGTCGAGTGAAATTATCGGTTCAGCCCATCCTCGCAGCGGCCCTTCTGGCGAGCCTGCTGGCAGGCTGCTCTAGTACGGTTGAGGACAAGACCGCCGGCTGGAGCCCCAACCGGATCTACTCCGAGGCCAAGGACGAGCTCAATTCCGGCTCTTACGATAAGGCCGTCCCCCTTTTTGAGAAGCTGGAAGGGCGCGCGGCCGGTACGGCGCTTGCCCAGCAGGCTCAGCTCGACAAGGCCTATGCGCAGTACAAGGGGGGCGAACAGGCGCAGGCGCTGGCCACGCTGGACCGCTTCATCAAGCTGCACCCGGCCAGCCCGGCGCTCGACTATGCGCTCTACCTCAAGGGTCTGGTCAACTTCAACGACAACCTGGGGCTGTTCTCCTTCATTTCGAGACAGGACCTGTCCGAGCGCGACCAGAAGGCCGCCAAGGATTCTTTCGAGTCCTTCCGCGAGCTGACCACACGCTTTCCCGACTCGCGCTACACCCCGGATGCGCGCCAGCGCATGACCTACATCGTCAACTCGCTGGCCTTGTACGAGGTGCATGTCGCACGTTATTACTTCAACCGCGGCGCCTATGTGGCAGCCATCAACCGGGCGCAGATCGCGATCTCGGACTATCGCGATGTCCCGGCAGTGGAAGAGGCGCTGTACATTCTGATGCGGTCCTACGATGCGCTGGGCATGGTGCAGTTGCGGGATGACACGCGACGCGTGCTGGACACCAATTTCCCGCAGAGCGAGTACCTGGCGCGGGGCTTCAAGCGCAATACGGATCCGTGGTGGAAGGTGTGGTGAGCGATTCCAGCTCCGCATAGAAGGCGTCGTCCGAATCCAGGCGCCGCATGGGTGGCAGTGCGGCCAATAGACGGCGCCCGTAGGGCATGGTGGTGAGCCGGATATCCCCAACTACCAGAATGCCGCGATCAGTCTCGCGCCGTATCAGGCGACCAGCCCCCTGTTTGAGGGCCACCGCGGCCTCTGGCACGGAATAGTCCCGGAAGGCGCTGCGCCCGGCCTGCTCCAGCCGCTGGCTGCGCGCCTCCACCAGAGGATCATGGGGCGGCGGGAAAGGCAGCTTGTCGATCACCACCAGCTGCAGTGCGTCTCCCGGCACGTCCACCCCCTCCCAGAACGAAGCGGACGCCACCAGCACACAGCCCCGCCCGCCATCATTATTGCTGCCTGCGCGGAAACGCTCCATCAGGCGGCGCTTCGGCCACTCCCCCTGCACCAGGACTTCGATGGCGCCGCCGGCGTCGAAGTATTGCCGTAGCGCGTCGCCTATGGTGCGCAAGGCCCGCAGCGTCGTGGTGAGCACGAGCGTCCGGCCACCGAGCCGTTCTGCGGCATCAGCGCACAGGCGCGCCAGTGCCGCCGCATGCCCCGGATCAGCCGGCCGAGGCAGCCATGCCGGCACGTAGAGCGCGGCCTGCGCGGCGTAGTCAAACGGACTGCTCACCTGCAGCACCTTCGCCTCGCCTTCCAAACCACAGGGCTCGGTGAACCAGCGCAACTGAGGCTCGTCGCCCAACGTCGCAGAGGTGAAGATCCAGGCGCGTGGCCGCTCGCCTGGCTCCGAGGTCTCAATGAACTGCGCCATCGATGTCTCCTGCGCGTGCGGAGGCAGGCGCAGCAGGCGGGTGCGGACCGCCGATGCGATGTCCAGCGGAGACTCGACCATGCGCAGCTGTACCCCTGCATCCGCCCAACGGACGGCACCTGCACTGCAGTCTTTGGCGAAATGCGCGGCCTTGCGTTGCAGTTCGAGGCCACGCTCGTGCAACCGCTGGAGGTCCGGCGCCATCTCCATGCAAGTCTCGAGTACGGTCAGAGCCTCCTGGCAGGCGCGATCGATCGTCCGCATGGCATCTTCCCAACCGGAGGGAGAGGCCCCCTCGGGCGCCGAACCGTACCAGCGAAGACGGGCTCCCGGCGCGGCGCTGCCGAGCGAGAGCCGCAGTTCCCGGGCCGAACGCTCGATCGCTTTACTGGCCTCCGGCCAGTCGGCCATCCCGCGGGCATAGGACAGGCCGGCCCCCAGCAGATCGCGGGCAAAGTCCTGCAACTGACCTGTGCTGAACTGCATGCCAAGGAACTGCACGCCGGTTTCGTTGAGCTGGTGCGCCTCGTCGAAAATCGCCACCCGAACTGTCGGCAGTAGCTCGGCGATACCAGACTCCCGCACCGCCAGATCGGCAAAGAAAAGATGGTGGTTGACCACTACGAGATCCGCAGCCAGTGCGTCGCGCCGCGCCGTATTGACATGGCACGACCGCAGCTTCGGGCACTGCGCGCCCAGGCAGTTGTCTCGCGTCGAGGTCACCAACGGGATGACGGGCGAGCGTTCGTCCAGGCCGGGCAACTCCGCCAGATCGCCGGTGCAGGTGGCCTGCGACCATTGCTCGACCTTGGCCAGGCCACGTGCCACGAAAGGATCGACATCTTCCGCGCTCTGCCTGGCAGCGTCGAGGCGATGCAGGCAAAGATAGCTGGAGCGGCCCTTCAGCAGCGCCGTGCGCAACGGTACGCCCAAGGCCTGCACCAGGTGGGGCAGGTCCCGCTGGAACAGTTGGTCTTGCAAGGTCTTGGTCGCCGTGGACACCAGTACACGCTCACCGCTGAGGATGGCCGGCACCAGATAGGAGAAGGTCTTGCCGACGCCGGTGCCGGCCTCGACCACCAGCACACCGCCCTGCTCCACCGTCTCCGCCACGGCGATCGCCATGTCGGCCTGCCCCTCGCGAGTCCGGAACTGGTCGTCGATCCGCGCCAGGGCGCCATCCGGCAGGAAAGCCGCGACGACCTGCTGCACCAGCGGCGAAGGCTCGGGGAAACTGTTCAAGAAGAGTCCGTCAGAAGATGCTGCCAAGGCACCGCAGCCTGGTTCGATAATAGAAATGGGAGGAATGACATGCCGGCATACCGTCGGCATCCACTATCCGGCATGAACACAGGCTACAGGCTCGTCGGCACCACGGGGATCCACAAGGGCGACCGCCATTATCAGCAAGATCAGGTGGCACTGCTGACCCATCCTCACACCCACGGTTGTGTACTGGGCGTGGTGGCCGACGGCATGGGCGGGCGCAGCGGAGGGCGCAAGGCTGCGGACCAGGTCATTCTTACTGCGCGCCAGTTGTTCGAGCGATATGCCCCCGCGCAGGACCGGCCCGCGGACTTCCTGCGCAAGCTAGCGGAGGAAGCCCATCTGGTCATACGTCTGATCGCGATCTCCTCCGAGGAAGAGCCCCACAGCACCTTGGCCGCATTTCTGATCAGCCCACGCGGCGAATGTCACTGGGTGCACGTGGGGGACTCACGGATCTACCACTTTCACCATCGCCAGCTGACCTTTCGCACCGTGGACCACTCCTATGTGCAAGCGCTGGTGGATCGCGGCGAGGTCAGCGAGGCCGATGCCGAAGCCCACCCGCAATCGAACATCCTACTGGCATGCCTGGGAAGCGAGGCCAATCCACCGGTGCGCACTCATGCCATCGCGCAGTTGCAGCCGGGCGACGTGGTCATGGCCTGCAGCGACGGCGTTTGGCATTACCTGCGGCCGCACGAGATGGCGAAGAGCCTCGATACCTTGGCGCCGCGTGAGGCGGTGCACTGGATGATCGAAACCGCCAGGCATCGGGCGCATGGCGCGGGCGACAACCTGTCGGTCGCGGTGATCAAGGTGGAACCGCTGCAAGCCGGGATCTGAGCCACACGAGCCCGGAAGCCATCAAGGCGGAGGGATCGGCAGCGGCTTGGCGGCTGGCTTGCCGCTGTCCCTCTGCTCCTGCTGACGACGCTGCAGCGATTGCCTGCGCTCCTGTGCCGCACGCTGGTTCTCCTCGAAACGCCGCCGCTGCTCAGGCGCGTCGGCAGCACGCTGCTGCTGCGCTGCCTCGGCATCGGCGCGGCTGCGCTCCTGCTGGGCGCGCGACGCACGGGCCCGCTCCGCTTGCGCGGGTTGGGCCGCCTCGCGTTCCTTTCGCTGACGCTCGGCATCCGCCTGCCTTTGCTCGGACGACGCCGAACTTTGCGCGCGGCGCGCAGCACTCTCCTTGTTCTGGATATCCTGCTGCCGCTGCTCCTCCAATCGTGCCTGGCGTTCCCGCTCCTTGCGAGCGCGCTCGCCATCGCGAACCGAGAGCTCCTCCTGGCGCAGTTCCCGCAACGGCGCCCGGTAGCGCGACTTGACCTCGGTCAGGCAGTCATTCACGGCAAACCGCTGATAACAGGCGGTCTGCTCGGCGGCCTGCTTCGCCTGCAGCCCGGCGCGAGCCGCATCGATCTCATGCAGCCTGGCCAACGCAGCATCTGCTTGCGCAAAAGAGGCCTCTCCGGCAGTCGTCTGCGCCATCGCAGTGCCCCACATCAGCCAGAGTAGCAGCAGGAACTTCATCAAGTCAGGCCCGTATCGACGGTGCGGCGCTCCAAAGCCAGGAATTCCGCGGACTGCATCTCGTTGAGGCGCGACACCGTACGGGGAAACTCATGGGCAAGTGGGCCTTCCGTATACAAATCCTCGGGCGGAACCGCGGCGGACAGGATGAGCTTGACCCGGCGGTCATACAGCACATCGACCAGCCAGGTGAACCGTCGCGCCTCCGAGGCCATGCGTACCGGCATGTGCGGGACATTGCTGAGCAACACCGTATGGAACTGAGTGGCGATTTCGAGATAGTCGTTCTGTGAGCGCGGCCCGCCACACAAGGTGGCGAAGTCGAACCATACCACCCCGCCCGCACGGCGTCGCGCCCGGATTTCCCGGCTCTCTATGACCAGCACGGGATCTTCATCCCGGGTCTCCGCCAGGCGGTCGAAAGCCTCACTCATCTCGGCATCGGCCTGCGGCCCCAGGGGCGTATGGTAGAGCCTGACGTGTTCCAGTGTGCGCCTACGGTAATCCGTACCGTTGTCGACGTTGATGACCTCCAGCCGGGCATTGAGCAGGTCGATGGCCGGCAGGATGCGGTCACGGTGCAAACCACCGGGATACAGGTCGTCCGGCTTGAAATTCGAGGTCGTCACAAACCCCACACCGTTCTCGAACAGCGCCATCAGCAGCCGGTGCAGAATCATCGCATCGGTGATGTCCGCAACGTGGAATTCATCGAAGCAGATCAGACGGTAGCGCTGCGCGATGCGCTCGCCCAGCACGTCCAGTGGATTTACAGTGCCCTGCAGGCCCGCAAGCTCGCGATGCACCTCGCGCATGAACTCATGAAAGTGCAGGCGTACCTTGCGCCGCAGGGGGACGGCGCCAAAGAAGCAATCCATGAGAAAGCTCTTGCCCCGCCCCACTCCGCCGTACATGTAGACACCGCGCGGCACCTCGATACGCGCTAGCAGCCGGCGCAAGGTGCTGGAGCGTTTCTCCTTGTAAGCCGCCCAGTCATCTGCGCAACGCTGCAGCGCGTCGACGGCGCGCTCCTGCGCAGGGTCGCTGGCGAAGCCGCGCGTGCGCAACTCGGCCTCGTAGGCCTCCCGGACGGACATGCGGGCAACCACCTCAGAAGTTGAGGGTACGCTTGTCCACCGCCAGGGCGGCTTCCTTGGTGGCTTCGGACAACGAAGGATGCGCGTGACAGATGCGGGCGATGTCTTCTGCGCTGGCCTTGAACTCCATTGCCACGACAGCCTCGGAAATCAGCTCGCTGGCCTGGGGGCCGACGATGTGCACGCCCAGGATTTCATCCGTCTTGGCATCGGCCAGGAACTTGACGAAGCCGGTCGTGTCCCCCAGCGCCCGGGCCCGGCCGTTGGCCAGGAAGGGGAAGGAACCTGCCTTGTAAGCCACGCCATCGGCCTTGAGCTGCTGCTCGGTTTTGCCGACCCATGCGATTTCGGGACTGGTGTAGATCACCCACGGGATGGTGTTGAAGTTGACATGCCCGTGCTGGCCGGCAATTCGCTCAGCGACGGCAACGCCCTCTTCTTCAGCCTTGTGCGCCAGCATCGGGCCGCGCACCACATCACCCACCGCCCAGACGTTGGGCAGGTTGGTCTTGCAATCATCATTGACCACGATGGCACCGCGCTCGTCCAGATGCAGACCGACCTTGCCAGCGTCCAGGCCGATGGTATTGGGCACACGCCCGATGGAGACGATCAGCTTGTCGACATGGAGCGTCTGGGCTTCACCCTTGGCGTCGGTGTAGGCGATGCTCACACCCTTCTTGCTGGACTTGACCTCACCGACCTTGACGCCTAGCTCAATCTTCAGGCCTTGCTTGGTGAAGGCCTTGTGCGCCTCCTTGGCCACCTGCTCGTCCACCGCGCCAAGGAAGGTCGGCAGGCCTTCGAGGATCGTGACATCAGCCCCCAGGCGGCGCCAGACCGAACCCATCTCCAGGCCGATGACACCAGAGCCGATCACGCCCAGCGTCTTCGGCACCGCGCCGATACGCA
Source organism: Xylophilus sp. ASV27 (assembly GCF_016428875.1). GTDB lineage: Bacteria > Pseudomonadota > Gammaproteobacteria > Burkholderiales > Burkholderiaceae_C > Xylophilus. Next base: position 24,346 of record NZ_JAELTO010000010.1, on the reverse strand, counting down.
GAGCACCGTCGTTCGACAGGATGCTCTCCTCGTCGAAGGGCACGCCGGGCAATGCGCGGGCATTGGAACCCGTGGCGATGATGACGTGCTTGGCGGTAATGGTCTCTTCAGCAGCACCGGCGACCTTGAGTTCATAGCCACCGTCCTTCGCGGCGGCGAACGAGGCGCGGCCATGGAAGAAGGTGATCCTGTTCTTCTTGAAGAGGTACTGGATGCCGTCGTTGTTCTGCTTGACGACTGTGTCCTTGCGCCCCAGCAGCTTGGCGAGATCCAGGCTCAGGCCCTTGACCTCGATGCCGTGCTCGCCAAAGTGCTTGGACGCATGCTCGTAGTACTCGGAAGACTGCAGCAGCGCCTTGGACGGGATACAGCCGACGTTGGTACAGGTGCCGCCGAGCGCCGGACCGCCCTTGGCGTTCTTGGCTTCGTCGACCGCCGCCACGCTGAAGCCCAGTTGCGCAGCACGGATGGCGGCCACATAGCCGCCAGGACCGCCACCGATGACGACCACATCAAATTGTTTGGACATTGTGTTCTCTCATTTGCTTGTCACGCGCGTCGGCCGAGGGCTTTCGCAAAACACCCGCGGAACCCGCTTGACCGGGCCGCCGGTGTTGCCCACCGGAGGGGGTTGGCGAAGCGACACGAAGTGCGCGAAGACTGGGGGTGCGTCAGATCTAGATATCGAACAGCAGACGCGACGGATCTTCCAGCGCGTCCTTCATGGCGACCAGGCCGAGCACGGCTTCGCGGCCGTCGATGATGCGGTGGTCGTAAGACATTGCCAGGTAATTCATCGGGCGGATCACGATCTGGCCGTTCTCCACCACCGCGCGGTCCTTGGTCGCGTGCACGCCCAGAATGGCCGACTGCGGGGGATTGATGATGGGCGTGGACAGCATGGAACCGAAGGTACCGCCATTCGAGATGGAAAAGGTCCCGCCGGTCATGTCATCGATGCCCAGCTTGCCGTCTTGCGCTTTCTTGCCGAACTCTGCGATCTTCTTCTCGATGTCGGCAAAGCTCATCTGGTCGGCATTGCGAAGGATGGGAACCACCAGGCCGCGCGGGCTGCCCACGGCAATACCGATGTCGAAGTAGCCGTGATAGACGATGTCATTCCCATCAACCGAAGCGTTGATCACTGGATACTTCTTCAGCGCATGCACGGCGGCCTTGACGAAGAAGCTCATGAAGCCGAGTTTGACGCCATGCTCCTTGGTGAAGCTATCCTGGAAGCGCTTGCGCAACTCCATCACCGGCGCCATGTTCACCTCGTTGAACGTGGTCAGGATGGCATTCGTGGACTGCGATTGCAGCAGACGCTCGGCAATGCGCGCGCGTAGCCGGCTCATGGGCACGCGCTGCTCCGGGCGGTCACCCAGTTCAGCGAAACTGGCAGTCTGCGCAGCGACCTGTGGCAGTGCAGCCTTGGGCGCAGGAGCCGGTGCCGGCGCGGCCTTTGGTGCGGCCACTGCCGCCAGTACATCGCCCTTGGTGACGCGGCCATCCTTGCCGGTACCCGTCACATCCGCGACCGCCAGCTTGTTGTCTGCAAGCAGCTTGGCCGCAGCAGGCATGGCGACGTCGGACTTGTTGCTGGACGACGCAGCGGGGGCGCCCGGCGTGGGGGCAGATGCAGCCGCTGCAGGCGCAGCAGTTGTGGCCTTGCCGTCGGTGTCGATGCGCGCGATCACCTGGTCCGACGCGACCGTTCCGCCGTCACCGACCACGAGTTCTGCCAACACGCCGGCCGAAGGCGCGGGCACTTCGAGCACAACTTTGTCGGTTTCGATCTCGATCAGGATCTCGTCGGCCGCGACGGCTTCACCGACCTTCTTCTTCCATTGCAGCATGGTGGCCTCGGCCACTGACTCGGACAACTGGGGAACTTTGACTTCTACGATAGCCATTTGATTTCTTTCGATTGATCGGGAGAGAGGACCTGGCGTGTGCCCTTATTTGGTCAGCACGAAGCCCTTGAGCTTGGCGAACGCACCGTCGACCAGCGCCTTCTGCTGCTCCTGATGCAAGTGCGAATAGCCCACCGCGGGCGAAGCGGATGCCGCGCGTCCCGAATAGCCCAGACGTTGCCCATCTGCCATGTTTTCGTGGATGTAGTGCTGAACGAAGAACCATGCGCCCTGGTTTTGCGGCTCATCCTGGCACCACACGAGTTCGGTCGCGTGTGGGTACTTCTTGAGTTCCGCAGCAAAGGCCTTGTGCGGGAACGGATACAACTGCTCCACGCGCAGGATCGCAACATCGTCCGCACCCTTCTCTTCGCGCTTCTTGGCAAGGTCGTAGTAGACCTTGCCCGAGCAGGCGATGACGCGCTTGACCTTGTCGGCCTTGAGTTCACGGCTGTCACCGATCACCGTCTTGAAGGCGCCGTGCGTGAAGTCGGCGACCGGTGAGGTCGCATCCTTGTTGCGCAGCAGCGACTTGGGGGTCATGATGATCAGCGGCTTGCGCAGGTCACGCACCATCTGACGGCGCAGCAAGTGGAAGATCTGGGCCGCAGTGGTCGGCTGGACCACCTGCATATTGGTATCGGCCGACAACTGCATGAAACGCTCCAGGCGAGCAGAGCTATGCTCCGGGCCCTGGCCTTCGTAACCGTGCGGCAGCATCAGTGTCAGGCCGTTGACGCGCCCCCACTTCACCTCTCCGGAGGCAATGAACTGGTCGATCACCACCTGTGCACCGTTGGCGAAATCGCCGAACTGTGCTTCCCAGATCACCAGAGTGTTGGGATCGTTGGAGGCGTAGCCGTACTCGAAGCCCAGCACGGCCTCTTCCGACAGGATGGAGTCGATGACGACAAACGGCGCCTGGTTGTCGGCCACATTCGACAAAGGCACATAGATGCCTTCGTCGAATTTTTCGCGCTTCTGGTCGTGGATCACGGCATGGCGGTGCGTGAAGGTGCCACGGCCGCAGTCCTCACCCGACAGACGCACCGGATAGCCGCTGGCCACCAGGGAGGCATAGGCCATGGTCTCGCCCATGCCCCAGTCGACATTGATTTCGCCGCGGCCCATGGCGGCGCGATCGTCATAGACCTTTTTCACCAACTGGTGAGGCGTCACCGACGTGGGGATCGTTGTCACGCGCTCGGCCAGACGTCGCCACTCCGCCAGCGGGATCGCGGTGTCGCCGGCATCGGTCCACTTCTTGCCCAGGTAGGGGCTCCAGTCGACTGCGTACTTGCCCTTGAAGTTGGTGAGCACCGGGTCCGTCGTGTGCTTGCCCGCCTCCATCGCGGCGCGGTACGCCTTGGCCATGTCGTCACCGAGCGTGTCGCCCATCCCCTGGGCGGCGAGCTTGTCGGCGTAGAGCTTGCGCGTGCCCGGATGAGCCGCGATCTTCTTGTACATCAGCGGCTGGGTGAGCGAAGGCGTGTCCTGCTCGTTGTGGCCCAGCTTGCGGTAGCAGATGATGTCCACGACGACGTCCTTCTTGAATTCCATGCGGAACTCGAGCGCGAGCTGGGTCGCCAGCACAACCGCCTCAGGATCATCGGCGTTGACGTGCAGCACCGGCGACTCGATCATCTTGACGACGTCGGTGCAATAGAGCGTGGAGCGACTGTCGCGCGGATCGCTGGTGGTGAAGCCGATCTGGTTGTTGATGACGATGTGCACCGTGCCACCGGTGTGGTAGCCACGCGTCTCGGCGAGGGCCAGCGTTTCCATGATGACGCCTTGACCGGCAAAAGCGGCGTCGCCGTGCACCAGCACCGGCAGCACCTGGCGGCCTTCGGGGTCGCCGCGACGGTCCATGCGGGCACGCACCGAGCCCTCGACCACCGGGTTCACGATTTCCAGATGCGAAGGGTTGAACGCTAGGCTCAGGTGCACGGGACCGCCCGGGGTAGCGACGTCGGAACTGAAGCCCTGGTGGTACTTCACGTCACCACTCGGGAGATCCTCCGGTGCCGTGTGATCGAACTCGGCGAACAAATCGGCAGGCAGCTTGCCCAGCGAATTCACAAGCACGTTCAGGCGACCACGGTGTGCCATGCCGATCACGATTTCCTGCACGCCCTTGGCTCCGGCCTCCTGGATCAGCGCGTCCATGGAGGCGATGAAGCTCTCACCGCCTTCGAGCGAGAAGCGCTTCTGGCCCACATACTTGGTATGGAGGAAGCGCTCAAGCCCCTCGGCAGCGGTCAGGCGGTCGAGAATCCGCTTCTTCTGGTCGGCATTGAGGCTGGGCTTGCTGCGAATGCTCTCGAGCTTCTGCTGCCACCACCGCTTCTGGTTCTGGTCGGTGGTGTACATGTATTCGGCGCCAATGGTGCCGCAATAGGTTTCGCGCAGCGCATTCATGAGCTCGCGCAAGGGCATCGTCTCCTTGCCGAAGAAGGTGTTGCTGGTGTTGAACACCGTCTCCTGGTCGGCATCGGTGAAGCCGTAAAAGGACAGTTCGAGCTCCGGAATGTTCTCACGCTCGGTCCGCTTGAGCGGATCGAGGTCCGCCCAGCGAACGCCAACGTTGCGATACGCCGCAATCAGCTGCTGGACGGCGGTGCGCTTCCGGCCCAACTCGGAATCCGCGTTGGCGACGACGACTTTCGTTTGCCCCTGCTTTGCACGCTCTGCAAACGCATTGATGACCGGCTGATGCGGCACATCGCGCGCGTCGCTGCCGTCGGCGGCAGGCACGTGCTGCAATGCATCAAAGTACTCGCGCCAGTTGTCGGGAACGCTGCCAGGGTTGGCCAGATAGTTCTCGTACATTTCTTCGACGTAAGGGGCATTGCCGCCGAAGAGGTAGGTGTTGCCTAGATAGGCGCTGTAAAGAGACGTGGTCTCGCTCATGAGGCGCTACTTTCGTTTCCCTTGGGAAAACATTAGCTGGTTTGAAACCTTCCGCGACACGGCTGAACCGATTGGCGGATGCGACTGTGGCTGTGGAAGGGCCTTGTACGGGTGGCGATTGTGCCACCGAAACCGCTTTGGCCCGACCTCCCTACGGAAGCCGGCAGCAGGCTGTCGGACTTTGGCGGGTCGGAGCCGCAGAGCAAAGAAGAGGTTCAGCCTGTCGCCGAACCCATGAAAAGGCCGTCCAAGTTGCACGCGTCGACAAAAGGACGAAAGGACGAGTCGTGCAAACGGAGTAGACCGGCAAGCCAAGGCCCTTGCAATAGCCTGCCGGCCAGGACGCCCTCGGTCAATCGCGAATCTCGAGCGCGCGGTTGAGCCGGAGCGCGGCAAGCGTGCAAACCGCCCCCGACAGCAGGTAGATGCTCACATAGGCCAGGCCAAAATTGGCGGACAGCCCCAGGGCCACCAGCGGAGCGAACGCCGCACCGATCAACCAGGCGAGATCCGAGGTCAAAGCCGCACCGGTGTAGCGGTACTTGGAAGCGAAATTGGCGGTCACCGCCCCCGCCGCCTGACCGTAGGACAGGCCCAGCAGCGCAAAACCAACCAGAATGAAGACATCCTGCGCAAACGGGCCGCCTCCCAGGAGCACGGGAGCAAACACGCTGAACACACCAATCAGGCATGCGAGGATGCCAAGAGTGCTGCGCCGGCCGATGCGATCGGCGATCAGACCCGACGCGATGATGCCGCCCATGGCGATCACGGCCCCCACCATCTGGACGACCAGCACATCATTGATCGGCTGGGTGGCATGCAACGCGATCCACGAAAGAGGAAACACCGTGACAAGATGAAACAGCGCGTAGCTTGCCAGTGCTGCAAAAGCGCCGATGAGCAGATTGCTGCCTTGTGTGCGCAGCATTTCACCGACGTCTGTCGGCTGTAATTCTCGCTCCTCCAGGAGGCGAGAGTACTCATTGGTTTCCACCAGCCGCAAGCGCGCAAAAAGCGCAACGACGTTGATGGCGAATGCGACATAGAAGGGATAACGCCAGCCCCAGTCGAGAAAGTCTTCCATCGACAGCGCCGAATGCAGGAACAGGAACAGCCCGCTGGCCACGATGAAGCCGATCGGCGCGCCAAGCTGGCCGAGCATGGCGTACCAGCCACGGCGATTCTGGGGCGCGTTCAATGCCAGGAGCGAGGGCAGGCCATCCCAGGACCCACCCAGCGCTATTCCCTGCAGGAAACGGAATACGGAAAGAAGCACCACCGCGGAGAAACCCAGGCTGGTATAGCCAGGCAAAAAGGCCATGCCAGCAGTGGAAATGCCCAGAAGGAACAGCGCCGCAGTCAACTTGGTTCCACGCCCCCATCGACGCTGTATCGCCATGAAAGCGACCGATCCCAGCGGCCGGGCGATGAAGGCGAAAGAGAAGATGACGAAAGCGTACAGTGTTCCTTCCAACCGCGTCTCTAATGGGAAGAACACTGCGGGAAAGACCAGCACGGACGCGATACCGTAGACAAAGAAGTCGAAATACTCCGACGCTCGCCCGATGATCACGCCGATGGCGATCTCACCCGGAGCGATTCCGTGGTCGCCATGGTCGCCATGGCCTACAGGCTGCTGCACACCGCGCCCCGCCGTGTACGAAGAAAGCGCGGAAGAATCCGGACTTGTACTGAAGGTCATGCCTGCTCCTTGGTAATTCGGGCTTCGCGTCGCCGGCTCAAACGGCGCAGAAATTGCTTGGCCCATCGGGTCCCACTATAGGACAAAACGTCCAATGTCCACCAGACAGCAATCGTCTTACATTTGGCGGGTTATCGCCCTCCGTTTTCCTCTCTTCCTGCACGGCATGCCTCCCCTGAAAAAACTCCGCGCACTGCTACTGCTTCCTGTGGTCGCCCTGCTCTCAGGCTGCAATGCAGTACTGCTGCGTCCGTCCGGCGACATCGCCGTTCAGCAGCGTGACCTGATCTACATCTCCACGTTCCTGATGCTGCTGATCATCGTTCCGGTGATCTTCCTGACACTGTTCTTTGCCTGGCGCTACCGCAGGTCCAACACCAAGGCCACCTACTCCCCGGACTGGGATCATTCCACCCAGCTCGAACTGGTGATCTGGGCGGCGCCACTGCTGATCATCATCGCGCTCGGCGCGCTGACCTGGATCAGCACCCATACGCTGGATCCCTACCGGCCACTCAGCCGGCTCGACGCCCAGCGCGAAATCCCGGCGGGAACAAAACCCCTGGTGGTCGAGGTGGTCGCGCTCGACTGGAAATGGCTGTTCTTCTATCCGGCAGAGGGCATTGCCACAGTGAATGAATTGGCCGCGCCGGTGGACCGTCCGATCACCTTCAAAATCACGGCATCGTCGGTGATGAACTCGTTCTTCATCCCGGCCTTGGCCGGCCAGATCTACGCCATGCCAGGCATGGAGACCAAGCTGCACGCGGTCATCAACAAACCGGGCGAATTCGAGGGCTTTTCGGCCAACTACAGCGGTGCCGGCTTCTCTGGCATGCGCTTCAAGTTCCATGGCCTGAGCAACGGCAACTTCGACCAGTGGGTGCAGAAGATCAAGGCTGGCGGCGGGGAACTGAGCCGCGATGCCTACCTGCAACTCGAGCGCCCGAGCGAGCGCGAACCCGTGCGCCACTATGGCAGCGTGGCGGGCGGCCTGTACGACGCGATCCTGAACCGCTGCGTGGAGAACAACCGCATGTGCATGAAGGACATGATGGCCATCGACGCCAATGGTGGCCTGGGCCTGCCCGGCACCTACAATCTTGCCTCGCTCGATCTTGCGACCCGCATTCGCCTGGGCTTTGGTGACACCCCCACCCGAAGCTACGTCGCGGCGATGTGCACCGCCAGCGACCCGAGTGGCGCCACGGCCTCTCCCTCCGCCGACAGGCCCCTGTAATACGGCTGCCTGGCGGCCGTAGCCCTTCGCTGTCATCCCCGCTGCGTTGCCCCGCGTCACTCTTGCTCCCCGGACCTACGATGTTCGACCATATCGACCTTACGAAGCTCATCTTCGGCCGCCTCACCTGGGAGGCGATCCCGTATCACGAACCCATCCTGCTCGTGACTTTCATCGCCGTTGCACTGGGCGGCCTGGCGCTCGTCGGCGCCCTGACCTATTTCCGCGCCTGGGGCTACCTGTGGCGCGAGTGGCTGACGAGCATCGATCACAAGAAGATCGGCATCATGTACATAGTGCTGGGCTTGGTGATGCTGCTGCGCGGCTTTGCCGACGCGCTGATGATGCGGCTGCAGCAGGCCATTGCCTTTGGCGACTCGACGGGATTTCTGCCGCCGCACCACTATGACCAGATCTTCACGGCCCATGGCGTGATCATGATCTTCTTCGTGGCCATGCCGCTGGTCACCGGCCTCATGAACTTCGTCGTGCCACTGCAGATCGGTGCACGCGACGTCGCCTTCCCTTTTCTCAACAACTTCAGTTTCTGGATGACGGCCAGCGGTGCCGCGCTGGTGATGATGTCGCTGTTCGTCGGCGAGTTCGCCCGCACCGGCTGGCTGGCGTATCCGCCACTCTCCGGCATCCTGTACAGCCCGGATGTGGGCGTCGATTACTACATCTGGTCCCTGCAGATCGCGGGCATCGGCACCTTGCTGTCAGGCATCAACCTGATCGCCACGATCGTGAAGATGCGCGCGCCAGGCATGAAGCTGATGCGCATGCCGGTGTTCACCTGGACGTCACTGTGCACCAATATCCTGATCGTGGCGGCCTTCCCGGTCCTGACGGCAGTGCTCGCGCTGCTGTCGCTCGACCGCTATGCAGGGACCAACTTCTTCACGAATGACTTCGGGGGTAACCCGATGATGTACGTGAACCTGATCTGGATCTGGGGCCACCCGGAGGTATACATCCTGATACTGCCCTTGTTCGGCGTGTTCTCGGAAGTGGTATCCACCTTCAGCCGCAAACGCCTGTTCGGCTATGCGTCCATGGTGTACGCGACGCTGGTGATCACCATCCTCTCCTATCTGGTCTGGCTGCACCACTTCTTCACCATGGGATCGGGCGCGAGCGTGAACTCCTTCTTCGGTATCACGACCATGATCATCTCGATTCCCACCGGGGCGAAGATCTTCAACTGGCTCTTCACCATGTATCGCGGCCGCATCCGCTTCGAAGTGCCCATGCTCTGGACCATAGGCTTCATGATCACATTCGTCGTCGGTGGCATGACGGGGGTGCTGCTGGCCGTGCCTCCGGCGGACTTCGTGCTGCACAACAGCCTGTTCCTGATCGCGCACTTCCACAATGTGATCATCGGTGGCGTGGTGTTCGGCATCTTTGCCGGCATCACCTACTGGTTTCCGAAAGCCTTCGGCTACAAGCTCGATCCGTTCTGGGGCAAATGCTCGTTCTGGTTTTGGCTCACGGGTTTCTGGTTCGCCTTCATGCCGCTCTATGTGCTGGGCCTGATGGGCGTCACCCGCCGCATGAGCCACTTCGAGGATCCGTCCCTGCAGATCTGGTTCCAGATTGCCGCCTTCGGCGCCTTCCTGGTGGCTCTCGGCATCCTGTGCTTCGTCATCCAACTGGTGGTCAGCTTCTTGCGTCGCGAGTCTCTGCGCGACACCACGGGCGACCCATGGGATGGCCGCACGCTGGAGTGGTCCACTTCGTCACCGCCTCCGGCCTACAACTTCGCATTCACGCCCCGTGTTCATGACAATGATGCGTGGTGGGATATGAAGCAGCGCGGCTACGTGCGGCCGCAAGCGGGGTTCCTCCCGATCCACATGCCGAAGAACACCGGCGCCGGCATCGTGCTGGCTGGGCTCAGCGCTGTGCTTGGCTTTGCACTGATCTGGCATATGTGGGCGCTTGCCGTGCTCACCTTCTTCGTCATTCTGGCCGTGACTGTCGGCCACACCTTCAACTACAAGCGCGACTACTACATCCCGGCGGATCAGGTGGTCCGCACCGAAGCCGATCGCACCCGACTGCTGGCCAGCCATGTCTGATATCACCGCCCCCTTCCCTGCCGGCGCCCCGGGCGCTCCTGGCACTCCGGTTTTCCATGAAACCAAGGAACATCATGTAGAGAACGGCACTCTGCTGGGCTTCTGGCTGTACCTGATGAGCGACTGCCTCATCTTTGCCTGCCTGTTCGCCGTCTACGCGGTGCAGGGACGCAGCTATGCCGCGGGCCCTTCCGGAGCAGATCTGTTCGACCTGCCGCTGGTCGCGCTGAACACGTCGATGCTGCTTCTGTCCTCCATCACCTACGGCTTTGCGATGCTGGAGATGCAGAAGAAGCGCCTGCGGCCAACGCTGTCCTGGCTGGCCGTCACCGGCTTGTTGGGCGCGGCTTTCATCGGCCTGGAACTGTACGAGTTCGCTCACCTGATCCATGTCGGCGCTGGCCCCCAGCGCAGCGCCTTCCTGTCGTCCTTCTTCGCTCTGGTCGGCACGCATGGCCTGCACGTGGCCTTTGGCATCATCTGGCTGGTCACGCTGATGGTGCAACTCTCGCGGCATGGACTGATCGCAGAAAACCGCCGGCGTCTCATGTGCCTGTCCATGTTCTGGCACTTTCTGGACGTGGTCTGGATCGGTGTCTTTACCTTTGTGTACCTGATGGGAGTGCTGCCATGAGCGCGCAGACCGAGACTTCTCACGATACCCACGACCACGCTCATGATCACGACGACGGCGCCAGCCACAGCACCTTGAAGGGCTACCTGACGGGCTTCATCCTGTCGGTGATCCTGACGGCGATCCCGTTCTGGCTGGTGATGGGCAAGGTGTTCGACTCTTCCAGCACAACGGCGACGGTAATACTGGGCTTTGCTGCCGTGCAGATCGTCGTGCACATGGTGTACTTCTTGCACATGAACACCCGCTCCGAAGGCGGCTGGAACATGCTGGCCCTGGTCTTCACCGTCGTCATCGTGGTGATCACCTTGAGCGGTTCGTTGTGGGTGATGTACCACCTGAACCACAACATGATGCCCATGTCGGTACACGACATGAAGAACATGCCTTGACTCAATCGGGCGACCACGAAGCGGAGGCTGCTGAGCGCGGTTTGCGCTCGGCCGCCTCTTTGTTCATCTGGGCCGCATGTGCAGCCCTGCTCTTTGCCGGTTTTGCCGCCCTGGGCAGTTGGCAGCTCGAGCGCCGGGCTTGGAAGCTCGACCTCATCAATCGGGTAGACCAGCGTGTGCACGCCCCTCCCGCCTCGCCGCCTGCTCCAGACCGCTGGGCACACGTGAACGCTGCCGACGACGAGTATCGGCACCTGCGGCTCACCGGGACCTTTCTTCCAGAGCACGTAACGCTGGTGCCGGCCGCCACCGCGCGCGGAAGCGGTTTCTGGGTGTTGGTACCGCTTCGCATGCAGGACGGAAGCATCGTAATCGTCAACCAGGGATTCAGTCCGCCCGAGCACCGGGATGCTGTGACCCATGCCACGCGCCAGGCCCAGCACGAGTCCTCCATTACTGGCCTGCTGCGCATGACGGAGCCGGGGGGCGGCTTCCTGCGCCGGAATGATCCAGCAGCAGACCGTTGGTACTCGCGCGACGTCCAGGCCATCGCCCGAGCGCGCGGACTCACCAACGTCGCGCCCTACTTCCTTGATGCGGACGCCGGCATGACACCTGCCAACGCAGCGGAGACACCAGCCGCCCCTGCAGGGGGTCTGACGGTCATCGCCTTTCACAACAACCATCTGGTCTACGCCATCACTTGGTATGTCCTGGCCCTGGTGGTTGCTGCCGCAGCATGGCGCTTCGGACGCGAGGAGTGGCAGCGACGGCATCGTGACAGTGCCCCACAGGATGCTATCGATGACTGACGCGGAACTGCCACCCAGGACTGAAGCGATGGAGGCCGTGGCGCAGCAGCCTGCGCCCAGCAGTGCTGCGCGGCTCGATGACGCGACGGGGCTGAAGAACATGCTGCAACTGATCCAGTTGCGCTGGATTGCGGTCGTCGGGCAGGTTGTCACGATCGAGGTCGCACACTACGGCTTTGGCATTCGCCTGCCGCTCAACCACATGTTGACGCTGCTGGCCGGCCTTGCTGCCTTCAACGTCGCCAGCCAACTGCGCTATCGCAGTCGACGCGAGGTGACCAATGGGGAGCTCTTCCTCGCACTGCTGGTGGACGTTGGCATGCTGACGGCCCAGCTCTATCTCAGCGGCGGCGCGACCAACCCGTTCACGTTTCTCTATCTGCTGCAGGTCACGTTGGGCGCCGTGCTTCTCAAGCACTGGTCCACCTGGACCATGGTCGCGATCACCGCTGCCTGCCTAGTTGGACTGGCCTTGTTCGGGCGACCGCTGGCATTGCCGCCAGATCATGATCGCGGGCTCCAAAGCCTCTACATCCAGGGCACGCTGATCTGCTTCGCACTGAACGCCGCATTGCTGGTGATTTTCATCACGCGCATCAACCGCAACCTGCGCGAGCGCGATGCTCGTCTGGCGGACTTGCGCCAGCGCGCAGCAGAGGAAGAACATATCGTGCGCATGGGCCTCCTCGCATCTGGCGCTGCGCACGAACTGGGCACCCCCCTGGCAACCCTTGCCGTGATTCTGGGCGACTGGCGGCATCTTCCCCATTTCAGTTCAGACCCCGAACTCCTGCAGGAAGTCACGGAGATGCAGGCGCAGGTACAACGCTGCAAGTCAATCGTGAGCGGCATCTTGCTGTCAGCCGGCGAGGCGCGAGGAGAGTCTTCCGAGGAAACGAGCATCTGCACCTTCCTCGATGACCTGGTAGAGGATTGGAAAGCAACCCGGCCGGTAGTCGCCTTCAGCTATGAAAACAGCTTCGGCCACGATCTGCCCATGGTCTCCGACTCCGCCCTGAAGCAGATGATCTGCAACGTACTGGACAATGCACTGGAGGCCTCGCCCGGCGGCATGCGTCTTGAAGCCTCAAGAGACGCCGAAACGCTGAAGCTGACGGTCACGGATCAAGGACCTGGCTTCGCGCCCGGCATGCTCGGGCAGTTCGGCAAACCCTACCAGTCGAGCAAAGGCCGGCCAGGCGGAGGACTAGGGCTGTTCCTGGCGGTCAACGTGGCACGCACGCTGGGCGGCAGCGTGACAGCGTGTAATCGCCCGGAAGGCGGTGCCCGTGTCACCATCACGCTGCCGCTGTCGGCCATTACCCTCGAGGAAGATGAAGGACATGCAAGCTGATCGCCTGCTGCTGATCGTCGAGGACGACGCTGCGTTCGCACGCACCCTCGGCCGCTCATTCGAAAGGCGCGGCTACACGGTGGCATTGGCGGCCAGCCTGGACGACGTGACGCACTGTCTGCGGGACCACTCCCCCGGCTACGCGGTGGTCGACCTCAAGCTGAACGGCGATGCCTCAGGGCTTGCATGCGTGCAGGCTCTGCACGCGCATGACCCGCACATGCTGATCGTGGTGCTGACCGGTTTTGCCAGCATTGCCACGGCTGTCGAAGCCATCAAGTTGGGCGCCCGCCACTATCTGGCAAAACCCTCCAACACGGACGACATAGAAGCTGCATTTGGTCGATCCATGGGCAACACGGAAGTTGAATTGACCAACCGCGCCACCTCGATCAAGACCCTGGAATGGGAGAGGATCCACGAAACACTGGCAGAAACAGGCTTCAATATTTCCGAGACGGCACGACGTCTTGGAATGCATCGCCGTACGCTGGCAAGAAAGCTGGAGAAGCAGCGCGTCAAGTGACGATGCGCGAAGCCATCGATCATCAGCGTGCCTTAGTCGTACGACCGGCTCAACATCTTGGAGAAAAGAAAAACGGGTTACGACTTTTGGTCGTAACCCGTTTTCTTATTCAGGAAAACATGGTCGGCGTGGCGGGATTCGAACTCGCGACCCCTTGCACCCCATGCAAGTGCGCTACCAGGCTGCGCTACACGCCGACAAGCCTCATAGTATAAGCTGGAATCAATCCGAGACTGCCAGCAACTCTCGAATTTCGAACAATTCCTTTCGGAGTGCAGGTAGTTCGTGCAGCCAAGCCTCAGGCGACGAGCGATGCTCGCGAGCAGGCGCGTGCGGCTCAGACGTCGGCACAGTCCAGCATGCGAATTCCTCCTCGACATCCTGCGCTCCGGACCGCGCGCCGCTCCGCTCCGCCTGCATCCACTCTTGCAGCTTGCTGCGGGCCCCGCTGATGGTGAAACCTTCGTCGTACAGCAGATCCCGTATGCGACGGATCATGAGCACCTCATGACGCTGGTAGTAGCGCCGATTGCCTCGGCGCTTCATGGGTCGCAGTTGGGCAAACTCCTGCTCCCAATAGCGTAGCACGTGCGGCTTTACGTCGCACAGGTCACCTACTTCGCCGATCGTGAAGTAGCGCTTGGCAGGAATGGAAGGGAGCGGTTTGACCATGGATTCACAGCGAGGCAAAGCAAGCGCCGAAGCGTACCCCAACTCTCCGCTTGCATGAAGAAGAAGACGCTCAGAGGCGCATCGCGTGCCACGCCTCGGAAGGTGTGGATGAATCCGGCGTGCCCAAACGGGCATCGTGCGTTCATCTACACCATCTCTCAACCCTGAATCCGCTCCTTGAGCTTGTGACTGGCATGGAAAGTCACGACCCGCCGCGCCTGGATGGGGATCGACTCACCAGTGCGCGGGTTGCGACCGGGGCGCGGCGCCTTGATCCGGATCTGGAAATTGCCGAAACCCGACAGTTTCACATCCTCTCCCTCAACCAGCCGGCAGGACACGAGATCGAAGAAGGCGTCGATCATGTCCTTGGATTCGCGCTTGTTGAGTCCGATCTGGTCGAACAGGAGTTCGGCCAATTGCGCCTTGGTCAAAGCCGGCATTTCAAGGCTCTCGACCGATAGCATCTTGTCATCCTCCATTTGCTGCTCCTCAGGAACGAAGCCGGGCGCCGACCTGGTCTGCCAAAGCCGCCAATACGGCCCGCACGGCTGCATCGATGCGCGACTCGTCCAGTGCAGCATCACCGCCATTGAGGACGAGCCTCAGTGCCAGGCTCTTCTCTCCTTCAGCCAAAGTGCTGGTTGCAGACTCCGTCTTGCCAGGCTTTGGGCGATAAACATCGAAAAGCGTGATATCGCGCAGCACACCGCCTACCGCGGCGGCACGCGCGGCGGACTGCACCTGGGCATGCGTCACGGATTCCGCCACTACCACTGCAATGTCGCGCTCGACGTCCTGCTGCTTCTCAACCGGACGCGGCACCGGGATCCGACGCTGCAAAACGGCGGAAAGCTCCAACTCGAACAGCACGGGCGCCTGCGAAAACCCGTAGGCCTGTCGCCAACGGGGATGTAGTTCCCCAATGTGACCAATGGCGTTGCCCTCGAGCAGCACACGTGCACAACGGCCCGGATGCAGTGCAGGATGCTCGCATGGTTCGAACACCGGCAAGGCTGGGGCCAACAGCGCCTCCACATCGCCCTTGACATCGAAGAAATCGACAGTGGCTTCGGGGCGCCCCCATTGCAGTACATCGGCGGTACCATGTACGGCCCCCGCCAGCCGCATGGGTTGGTCGAAGCCCTGAACAGTGGTGTCGCTGTTCGGTACCGACGCATTGCGCAAAAACACCCGGCCGCACTCAAAGACTCGCACGCGCGAGGCCTTGCGATCCAGATTGAACTTCAACACCTGCAGCAAGGAACCGAGCAGGGAAGAGCGCATCACGCTCATGTGACTCGCAATCGGATTCAGGAGCTGAATCGGCCGGTCGTTGCCCGCCAGTTCCCGCTCCCAGCGCTCTTCGACGAAACTGAAGTTGATCGTCTCCTGGTAGCCGAGAGCGGCCAGTGCGCGCCGGACGGCGTAGGGACTTCGCTGCGACTCTGCACGCAGCCGCGGGGTGATCGGCGCCAATGGCGGCGTGGTCGGCAGGTTCTCGTACCCCACCATGCGCGCGACCTCCTCGATGAGGTCCTCTTCAAGCGAAAGATCGAAACGCCAGGATGGCGGCGTGACGGTCAATGCTCCTTCGCCCAGCGCTACGGGCAGGCCAAGGGCCGTGAGGGCATCTGCGCACTGCTTCAGTGTCAGCGGCATGCCGATTACCTTAGCCGCACGTGCTGCGCGCAGCGTTACCGGCCGGGCAACCGGCAGGTTCGACTGCAGGTCCGTCACGGGGCCGGCTTCGCCGCCGCAAATCTCCAGCACCAGTGCTGTGACGCGCTCGAGGTACTCAACGGTCCGCCCCGGGTCCACGCCTCGCTCGAAACGGTGTCCCGCTTCAGTCGAGAAATTGAAGCGGCGCGAGCGCCCCGCAACAGCGCCGGGGTACCAGAACGCAGCTTCGATGTAGATGTTGGTGGTTGCATCCGACACGGCGGTGGCGTCTCCGCCCATGATGCCGGCCAGCGACTCGACCTGCGCCTCATCTGCGATCACCCCGACCTTCTCGTCCAATGCGACGGTATTGCCATTGAGCAGCCTCAACTGCTCCCCTGCTTGGCCCCAGCGCACGCATAGACCGCCCCGCAGCTTGTCGAGATCGAAGATATGCGAAGGCTGGCCCAACTCGAACATCACGTAGTTCGAGATATCGACCAAGGGGGAGACGCTACGCTGGCCACAGCGCGCGAGTCGGTCCACCATCCATGCTGGTGTCGCCGCGCGCGGATTGACTCCGCGCACCACACGACCCGAGAAGCGACCGCACAGATCAGGTGCCAGCACCTGCACCGGCACTTGCTGGTCGTGCACTACCTTCACCGACGGAAACTGAAGAGCCTTCAGCGGGGTACCGGTCAGGGCTGCGAGTTCGCGCGCAACGCCGTGAACGCTCAGGCAATGCGCCAGGTTGGGTGTGAGCTTGAGCGTGAAAAGTGTGTCATCCAGACTCAGCCAGCTGCGGATATCCGTCCCCACCGGCGCATCGGCGGCTAGCTCCAGCAAGCCCTCATTCGCCTCGCCGAGCTGCAGTTCGCGCGCAGAACACAGCATCCCGAAGCTCTCCACGCCGCGCAGCTTGCCAACCTTGATCAGGAATGGCTTGCCATCTTCGCCGGGCGGCAATTCCGCGCCTACCAGGGCACAGGGCACCTTGATGCCAGCACGTGCATTGGGAGCGCCGCAAACG
This sequence comes from Xylophilus sp. ASV27, assembly GCF_016428875.1. GTDB lineage: Bacteria > Pseudomonadota > Gammaproteobacteria > Burkholderiales > Burkholderiaceae_C > Xylophilus. The sequence continues at coordinate 7,406 of NZ_JAELTO010000010.1, read as the reverse complement.
ATGCTGAGCGGGCTACCTTGACCCGCATCCACCCGGCAGACCCGCAGACGATCCGCATTCGGATGCTGAAGGGCTTCGAGGATCTCTCCCACCACGACCTTGCTGAAGCGCGAAGCGACGGGACGCAGATCCTCCACCTCGAGACCCGCCATGGTCAGCGTATTGGCCAACGCCTGCGTATCCAACGGAGGATTGCAAAACTCGCGCAGCCAGGATTCCGGAAATTGCATTTTCTCGTTCTCGAATATTCGTTCTGATGATGTCGATCTACTGGAACTGGCGCAGGAAGCGGATGTCTCCATCGAAGAAAAGGCGCAGATCGTTGACCCCGTAGCGCAGCATGGTGAGACGATCGGGGCCCATGCCAAAGGCAAATCCGATGAAGCGCTCGGGGTCCAGGCCCATGTTGCGTATGACATTCGGATGAACCTGCCCCGCGCCCGAGACTTCCAGCCAGTGACCTGCATTCGGCCCTGACTGGAATTGGATATCGATTTCCGCGCTGGGCTCGGTGAAAGGGAAGAAGCTGGGACGGAACCGCAGCACCAGATCATCGGACTCGAAAAACGCACGGCAGAAGTCGGTGAAAACGACCTTCAGGTCTTTGAAGCTCACGTTCTCTCCAACCCACAGGCCCTCGCACTGGTGGAACATCGGCGAATGGGTGGCATCGCTGTCCACCCGATAGGTGCGGCCCGGCGCGATCACCCGGATCTCCGGCATGGCCTGACCTGCGTCGATCAGCGCCCGATAGCGCTTGACGTGCTGCACTGCATGGCGGATCTGCATCGGGCTGGTATGCGTGCGCAACAACAGCGGAGACGCCTCGCTGCCGCCCTCCACATAGAAGGTATCGTGCATCGACCGCGCCGGATGATCCTCGGGCGTATTGAGCGCGGTGAAGTTGAACCAGTCCGTCTCGATCTCAGGGCCGTCAGCAACCACAAAGCCCATGGAGCCGAAGATGCCCTCGATCCGCTCCAGTGTCAGCGAAACCGGGTGCAGGCCACCCTCGCCTCGCCGCCGTCCAGGCAGACTCACGTCCAGCGCCTCGGCCTTGAGTTGCCGGTCTAGTTCTTCATCGGCGAGGGCTTGCCGACGGGCATTGAGCGCGGCTTCGATGGCCTGCTTTGCGGTATTGATGACCGCCCCACGCGTTTTCTTCTCCTCCACGGGGAGCGCAGCCAGGCCCTTCATCAACTCGGTGATGCGGCCGGACTTGCCCAGGAACAGCGCTTTGGCATTCTCCAGATCAGCGGGTGTCGCAGCGTCCGCAAAGCTCGTCTGCGCGCTGCGAACCAGGGCTTCCAACTCGTTCATAAAGTCTCTTGTGAAATGAAAAAGGGCTAGTGCTTGTGCAAGCCCTAGCCCTTGTTTCTGGTGCACAGACCACGGCAAAAACATGCCGCAGACCGCCGTCGAACATCAAGCTGCCAGCTTGGCCTTGACTTGTTCCACGATGCTGCCAAATGCAGCCTTGTCATGCACGGCGAGGTCAGCCAGCATCTTGCGGTCGATCTCGATAGAGGCCTTCTTCAGGCCGTTGGCAAACTGACTGTAGGTCAGCCCCAGTTCACGGGCCGCCGCGTTGATACGGGCGATCCAGAGCTGACGGAAAACGCGCTTCTTCGTACGGCGGTCACGGTAGGCATATTGCCCAGCCTTCATCACCGCCTGCTTGGCGATCCGGAAAACGTTGCCGCGACGACCGCGGAAGCCCTTGGCAAGGGCAAGAACCTTCTTGTGGCGGGCGCGAGCCGTTACACCACGTTTGACGCGAGGCATGTGAGTACTCCTTGTTCGTCTGGATTAAATGCCCATGCCGGGCAGCATCGCGGCCATCGAAACCATGTTGGTCTCGTGAACGGACACCGAACCGCGCAGATGGCGCTTGTTCTTGGTGGTCTTCTTGGTCAGGATGTGACGCTTGAAGGCTTGACCGCGCTTGACGGTGCCACCGGGACGAACGCGGAAGCGTTTCTTCGCGCTGCTCTTGGTTTTCATTTTGGGCATATCAATGCTCCTTTTACTTGTGCTCGTGAGGCGCCGTGAAACCTTCACGGACTTGATGGCCCCGAGCCACTTTTCAGGGCGACGGATCAACCGCTGCCCTGTATGGAGAAGCCCTGGCTTCTCCGCAGCCCCCGCTTGCGCGAGGAATGAACTGTCATTCAGGCCGCCGGTGCCGGCTCCGCGGCCTTTGCCGCAACTTTCTTGCGGTTCGGCGCGATCATCATGATCATCTGCCGCCCCTCAAGCTTGGGGAACTGCTCGATCACGATCAAGTCGGAGAGCTCTTCCCGGATGCGCTGAAGCAGCGCCATGCCGATTTCCTGGTGCGTGATCTCCCGTCCCCGGAAGCGCAGCGTAATCTTGCACTTGTCACCCTCGGCCAAGAAGCGACGGATGTTGCGCATCTTGATGTTGTAGTCGCCATCGTCGGTGCCTGGACGGAACTTGATCTCTTTGATCTCGATGACCGTCTGCTTGGCTTTCGCTTCAGCCGCCTTCTTCTGTTCCTGGTACTTGAACTTGCCATAGTCCATGAGACGGCACACTGGCGGATTGGCAGTGGCGGCGATCTCGACCAGGTCGACATCAAGCTCACCTGCCATGCGCAAGGCCTCGGCCAAGCTCACGATCCCCAGAGGCTCATTCTCGGGACCGGAGAGGCGCACTTCCGGCGCCATGATCTCCCGGTTCAACCGATGCTTGCGTTCTTCACGGTGACGGCGGTCACGAAATTCAGTAGCGATGGCTCAATCCTTCAAAAAACGCTACAAAACTTGTAGCAAAAAGCCGGCACATGGACGCGCAGGAACCGTTCTTTGGCGAGATTCAGTTCTTGAGAGCAATATCGCCCGAAACTTGCTGAATGAAGTCTCCGAGAGACATGGCACCGAGGTCTTTGTTGCCCCGAGCGCGCACTGCGACAGCGCCAGCCGCCTTTTCCTTGTCGCCCACGACGAGGATGTACGGCAGCTTCTTCAACGAGTGCTCCCGTATTTTATACGTTATCTTTTCGTTGCGCAGATCCAACTCCACCCTCAAGCCCTGATTCCGCATCGCTTTGGCTATTTCGCGACAGTAGTCGGCCTGCGCATCCGTGATGTTCAGCACCGCTACCTGCACTGGTGCAAGCCACGCCGGCATGGCGCCCGCGTGGTGCTCAACCAGCATGCCGATGAAGCGCTCCAGACTCCCGACAATCGCACGGTGCAACATGATCGGGCGATGGCGCGCACCATCTTCGCCGACATACTCCGCCCCCAATCGCTCCGGCATGGATGGATCGACCTGGATGGTGCCGCACTGCCACTGGCGCCCGATGGCATCGCGCAGGGTGTACTCGAGCTTGGGGCCGTAGAAGGCGCCATCTCCAGGCGCGATCTGGAAGTCGCAGCCGGACGCGCGCAAGCTGTCCATCAATGCCTGCTCCGCCTTATCCCAGCTCTCCTCCGAACCAATGCGCTTTTCCGGGCGCGTGGCCACCTTGTAGATGATGTCCGCGAAGCCGAAATCCTTGTAGACGCGCTGCAGCAGCGCCGTGAAATTGGCGCACTCCTGCTGTATCTGGTCTTCGGTGCAGAAGATGTGCCCATCATCCTGAGTGAAGGCGCGCACGCGCATGATGCCGTGCAACCCGCCCGTCGGCTCGTTTCGATGGCACTGGCCGAATTCGCCGTATCGCAAGGGCAGGTCCCGGTAGCTCTTTACACCCTGATTGAAGATCAGGATGTGGCCTGGGCAGTTCATGGGCTTGAGCGCATAGTCGCGCTTTTCGCTCTCGGTTGTGAACATGTTCTCGCGATACTTGTCCCAGTGACCGGTCTTTTCCCAAAGCCCCTTGTCGAGGATCTGCGGCCCCTTCACCTCCTGATAGCCATTGTCGCGGTAGACACGGCGCATGTACTGCTCCACCTCCTGCCAGATGGTCCAGCCCTTGGGATGCCAGAACACCGTGCCAGGGGAATGCTCATCGATGTGGAACAGGTCCAGCTCCCGACCGAGGCGGCGGTGGTCCCGCTTCTCGGCCTCCTCGATGCGCCTGATGTAGGCGTCCAAATCCTTCTTGTCCGCCCAGGCCGTGCCGTAGATGCGCTGCAACTGCTCGTTCTTGGCATCACCGCGCCAATAAGCACCCGATACGCGGGTGAGCTTGAAATTCTTGAGGAAGCGCGTGTTAGGCACGTGGGGACCACGACACATGTCGACGTACTCCTGGTGGTAGTACAGGCCCATGGCCTTTTCATCCGGCATGTCCTCCACCAGGCGCAGCTTGTAGTCCTCGCCGCGCGAGCGGAACACTTCGATGACCTCGGCGCGCGGTGTCATCTTCTTGACGACGTCGTAGTCCTGTGAAATCAACTCCTTCATGCGCTGCTCGATCGCGGCGACGTCTTCAGGAGTGAAGGGGCGCTCGTACGAGATGTCGTAGTAGAAGCCCTCCTCGATCACGGGGCCGATCACCATCTTCGCCGTCGGATACAACTGCTTCACGGCATGCCCCACCAAGTGGGCGGTGGAGTGCCGGATGATCTCCACGCCCTCCTGATCCCTTGGCGTGATGATCTGCAGCCTGGCGTCGTGATCAATCAAGTCGCTGGCGTCCACGAGCACGCCATCCACCTTGCCGGCAACGGTCATCCTGGCCAGGCCAGCGCCGATCGAGTGTGCGACATCGGCGACGGACACCGGGCCGGGGAACTGGCGTTGCGAGTTGTCGGGAAGCGTGATCTGGATCATGGTGAATGCGAGAGAAAAACAAAAAAGCGCGGAAGACCCGCGCTTTTGAGGTATGCATCGAACGTGCAGGCGCGAACTCTCGGCCGCTAGTGGCCGGTGCGGATCTCCGTCGTAGTTCGCGGTGTCATAACCAAGTTGCCTTTCTCGCCCTTGCTGGTGAATGTGCAGGCAAGTTTAGCACCCGCACGCGAGAAGCCCGGCACTGGGCGCTGGCATCGCAACGCGGTCGCCAGCGCCGCCGCCAGTCAATGGAACTGCTCTTCCTCGGTCGACCCCGTCAGGGCGGTAACGCTCGACTTGCCTCCCTGGATGGCGGTCGTCACCTCGTCGAAGTAACCAGTGCCGACCTCCTGCTGATGCGACACGAACGTGTAGCCTCGGTCGCGCGCCGCAAATTCGGGCTCCTGCACCTTCTCGACATAGGCAGACATGCCGCGCTGCGCGTAGTCCTGCGCCAGATCGAACATATTGAACCACATCGAATGAATGCCGGCCAGCGTGATGAACTGGTACTTGTAGCCCATGGCTCCGAGCTCTCGCTGGAACTTGGCGATGGTCGCGTCGTCCAGGTTCTTCCTCCAATTGAAGGAAGGCGAGCAGTTGTAGGCCAGAAGCTTGCCAGGATGCACCTTGTGAACGGCGTCGGCAAACTTCTTGGCGAACGCCAGATCCGGCGTCCCCGTTTCACACCACACCAAGTCTGCATAGTGCGCATAAGCGATGGCACGCGAGATGGCCTGGTCTATGCCTTTGCGGGTCTTGTAAAAGCCCTCGGCCGTACGCTCGCCCGTCAGGAAGGGCTTGTCATTCTCGTCATGGTCGCTGGTGAGGAGATCAGCCGCCTCGGCATCGGTACGGGCGATGACGAGCGTCGGAGTTCCGCACACGTCGGCCGCCATGCGTGCGGCAATCAGCTTCTGCACGGCATCCTGCGTCGGCACCAGGACCTTGCCCCCCATGTGCCCGCACTTCTTGACGGACGCCAACTGGTCCTCGAAATGCACGCCACTGGCTCCGGCGCGGATCATGGCCTTCATCAGTTCGAATGCGTTGAGCACACCGCCAAAGCCTGCCTCGGCATCAGCCACGATGGGAGCAAAGTAGTCCACATACTGCTGGTCGCCAGGATTTACGCCCTTGGACCACTGAATCTCGTCGGCGCGGCGGAAGGTGTTGTTGATGCGCTCGACCACCGTGGGAACCGAGTCCACCGGATAGAGGGACTGGTCCGGATACATCGCGGCATAGCTGTTGTTGTCCGCCGCAACCTGCCAACCTGACAAGTAGATCGCCTTGATGCCCGCCTTGACCTGCTGCATGGCCTGCCCGCCGGTCAACGCCCCCAGGCAGTTGACGTAGGGTTCGTTGTGCACCAGGTTCCAGAGCTTCTCTGCGCCACGGCGGGCCAGCGTGTACTCGATGGGGAAGGATCCACGCAGCCGCACCACGTCGGCAGCGCCGTAGCCCCGCTTGACCCCCTTCCAGCGGGGGTTGGTAGCCCACTCCTTCTCAAGCGCAGAAATCTGCTGCTCGCGGCTCAACTGTTCAGTGATGGTTTGCGGCATGTTGACACTCCAGGGTTGATGAGAGGAAGACTTGGCGCAGATCCCTGCATCCAAGTCCATGCCGCAACTTTAAGTCTTCTACAAGACCATTCCACCTCTTATATCTTATAGAAGATTAGATATTTTTTCTAAATAAATCAATAACCTACAATCTCATTACCTCAATGTGAAATTTCATCTCTCATATCAAGAAAATTTAATGCGCCGCAGCATTTGCGCTTTTCACAATGAGAAAACAATGAGAGCATCATGAAATTGCCGATGCATGCGCTGGCGCATGGCACCGCCTCTTGCGGCTGAAAAAAACACGACCACGCCCCTTCATCCGAGGGGTGAAAAAGTGCGTTTTCGCTTGGAGGCGCGTTTTTTCTCCAGTAGCATGCGCACAGCCAGCGGAGAGGCTGCTTTCTTGCTGGCCACAGGATAAAACCAACTTCCAGACAAGGAATAGATCATGGCAACTGCAAAGAAAGTCCCGGCCAAAGCGCCGGCCAAGAAGGCTGCTCCAGCCAAGGCTCCAGCGGCCAAGAAGACGCCAGCGGCAAAGCGCACACCCAATGCCGCGTTCATGAAGGCGCTCACGCCGAGCCCTGCATTGGCTGCCGTGGTGGGCACCGCGCCCCTGCCCCGGACCGAGATCGTCAGCAAGCTCTGGGTCTACATCAAAAAGCACGACCTGCAGGACAAGGCCAACAAGCGCAACATCAACGCGGATGCCAAGCTCAAGCTGATCTTCGGCAAGGATCAGGTTTCGATGTTCGAGCTTGCCTCGCTGATCGGCAAGCATGTGAGCTGAGACCAGCGCCCACAGCAAAAAGGCCGGCTTTGCCGCAATGCCAGTCAGATAAGCCCAAGCGAAGCTGAAGGCAGGTAAAAAGGGAACGTATGGACCACGTTCCCTTTTTACTTTGAGCCTGCTGCAAACGACCCTGAACGAGACATTGGAGGCACTCCCTGCCAATGGGATAGCCGAGTTGAGCGCCCTGATCGACCCGGGCTGGATCGAACAAGCCTTGCAAGCCACGGGCAAGGCTTCGATACGGCGCCGCAAGCTGCCGGCGCAACATGCCGTGTGGCTGGTGATTGGTCTGGCCT
>NZ_JAELTO010000109.1 GCF_016428875.1 Xylophilus sp. ASV27 | reverse complement strand
CCCTGGTGTGGGATGGGATGCAAGGCGCAAACCGCAGCCATGGCCGCCGCCATGGCGAGGATTTGCAACGCCGCAGACCGCCCACAGCAGGGATGCGCGACACGCGAGGGACTTGTTCAGCGTTGCCTTAACGGCTGGGCACCGGCCGCACGGTTTCCTGCAGGATGCCGCCGCCTTCCACGCTGCCGCTGGTGTTGGTGTCGGTGCCGCGGATGCGCATCATGCAGTCGGGGCGATCGGCCGGCGGCAGCAGCTTGCAGCGCTGGGAGGCGTTCTGCATCAGTTGCTCCTGGCTCGGAGACGTCAGGCCGCCGCGGCGCGCCTCGACGCGGGCGGCGCCGGCCTCGCGGCGGCAGGCATTCACGTCGTAGCGCGCCTCGTTGGCATTGCAGCCCGAAGCGTCGCCCGAATGGCCCGCCGCATGGGCGCCGCCGCCCAGCAGCAGGGCGCCGGCCAGTGCGACGGCGGCGGAACGAACGGTGGACCGGAGTGTGTTTTTCATGGTGATTCCTTCGATGTGAGGGCTGACGCGCTGCCGACCCCGCCCCGGGGGTCGGAGGGGCCTAGCAGGATGGACGCGCCCGCGGGATTTCACCGTCGGACACTGCCGCGATCGTGGTGGGCGCCGCTTCCTACATGCCTCCCGCGCCGGGCGGCAGTTACCATCGCCGGCACCGCTGAAACTGGTTTCCGCATGCCGCGCCCCTCCCTGCCACGCCCCCCCGCCACCGGCACCGCGGGCCGCGCCACCATCGACGACGTGGCGCGGGCCGCGGGCGTCTCCAAAGCCACGGTGTCGCGCTTCTTCAACCACCGGGAGACGCTGCTCACCCCCGACATCGCGGCGCGGGTGCAGGTGGCCGTGACCTCGCTCGGTTATGCGCCGAGCCCGATGGCGCAGGCGCTCAAGCGCGGGCGCTCGCGCCTCATCGGGCTGGTGGTGGCCGACGTGACCAACCCCTTTTCGGTGGCCGTGCTGCGCGGGGCCGAGAAGGCCTGCCAGGAGGCCGGCTACCTGGTGATGCTGTTCAACCTGGGCAACGAGAAGGGCCGCGAGCGTCAGGCCATCGAGGCGCTGGCGGCCTACAAGGTGGAGGGCTTCATCCTCAACCGCGTCGGCGACGACGCCTCCACCATCGCCGAAGCCGCTCGCCATGCCCGCCCGATGGTGCTGGTGGACCGGCGCCACGACTCGCTGCCGGCCGACTTCGTCTCGCTCGACAACGCGGCGGCCACGCGCCTGGCGGCGCAGCACCTGTTCGACCGGGGCTACCGTGAACTGCTGCTGGTGACAGAACCGGTGGCCGGCGTCAGTTCGCGCCTGGAGCGCAGTGCCGCCTTCCGCGCCTTCGCGGCCGAGGCCGGCATCGCCGGCACGGTGCTCGAGCACGCCGCGGACGATGACACGGCCTGCCTGGCGCAGGCCCTGCAGCAATGGCGCCAGCAGGCCGCCGGCAGGCCGCCGGCGGTGCTCAGCGGCAACGCGGTGGCCACCCTGCGGGTGGCGTCGGCGGTGGCGCGGCTGGGCTGGCAGTTCGGCCGCGAGTTGGGCTTCATCGGCTTTGACGACACCGAATGGGCGCCGCTGGTGGGGCCGGGCCTGTCGGCCATCGCGCAGCCGACCGACGCACTCGGCAAGGCCGCGGCGCTGTGCCTGCTGGAGCGGCTGCAGGGCGCCACGCATGCGCCGCGCGAGATCCTGCTGCCGGGCGAACTGATCGCGCGCGGCTCCTCGCCGCCCGTGCAGCGCCCCTGAGCGGCGGCTAGGGGTAACCCCGGATGCGACGGGCGCGGCGGCGGCGATAGACTGAAACCGGTTTCAGACGCGATCCCCCCCCCCCCCCCACACACCACCGATCCTTCCGTGCACTACACCTTCCAATTCGGCGACGTCTTCGCCGCCTGGCCGCTGCTGCTCAAGGGCGCCTGGACCACCATCGAACTGTCGTTCATGGCGATGGTGCTGGGCCTGGGAGTGGCGGTGCTCTGCGCATGGGGCAAGACGGCGGGGCCCCGGCCGCTGCGCTTCGCGATCAACGCCTACATCGAGCTGATCCGCAACACGCCCTTCCTGGTGCAGCTTTTCTTCTTTTTCTTCGCCTTGCCGGCCCTGGGCCTGCGCTGGACGCCGCACACGGCGGCGCTGACGGCGATGGTGGTGAACCTGGGCGCCTACGCCACCGAGATCATCCGCGCCGGCATCGAGTCCATTCCCAAGGGCCAGATCGAGGCCGGCCTGGCGCTCAACCTCAAGCGCTGGGAGATCTTCCGCTTCGTCATCATCAAGCCGGCGCTGCGCGCGATCTACCCAGCGCTGACCAGCCAATTCATCCTGCTGATGCTCAGCTCGGCCGTGGTGTCGGTGATCTCGGCCGACGACCTGACCTCGGTCGCGGCCAACCTGCAGTCGCAGACCTTCCGCAGCTTCGAGATCTACATCGTGGTGGCCGCCATCTACCTGGCGCTGTCGCTCGCCTTCTCGGCCCTCTTCAAGCTGGTGTTCGACGCCACGCTCAACTACCCGGACCGGAAGTAGCACCATGCGGACCTTCGGCTTTGCAGAGTTCCTGTTCATCCTCGAGGCGGCCAAGTGGACGCTGGCGCTGTCGGCCATCGCCTTCGCCGGCGGCGCGCTCGGCGGCCTGCTGGTGGCGCTGGCGCGGGTGTCGCCGGTCGCCTGGCTGCGCGGTGCGGGTACGGTCTTCGTGCAGGTGTTCCAGGGCACGCCGCTGCTGCTGCAACTGTTCCTGATCTTCTTCGGCGCACCGGTGCTGGGCCTGGACATCAACCCCTGGGTGGCGGCGGGCGCGGCCCTGGTGCTCAACTCCAGCGCCTTCCTGGGCGAGATCTGGCGCGGCTGCATCCAGGCGATCCCGCGCGGGCAGTGGGAAGCGGCCGAGGCGCTGAACCTGTCCTACGCCTCGCGCATGCGCGACGTGGTGCTGCCGCAGGCGTGGAAGATCGCCGTGCCGCCCACCGTAGGCTTCATGGTGCAGATCATCAAGGGCACCTCGCTGGCGGCGATCATCGGCTTCACCGAGATCACCCGCGCCGGCCAGATCATCAACAACGCCACCTTCCAGCCGCTGATCGTGTTCGGCGTGGTGGCCGCCATCTACTTCGTGCTGTGCTGGCCGCTGTCGCTGCTGGCCGCGCGCATGGAGCGGCGCCTGGCCGGCGCCCTTTCACGCTGAGCCCGGCGCACCACGCTTTTTCCAAGGAGACCTCCCATGACCCGCTTGCTGCAACGCAGAACCGTCGCCACCGCCCTGGCGCTGGGCACCGTCCTCGCCGCCATCGGCCCGGCCCATGCGCAGACCGTGGCCGACATCAAGAAGAAGGGCGAGATCAGCATCGGCATGCTGGTGGACTTCCCGCCCTACGGCACCACCAACGCGCAGAACCAGCCCGACGGCTACGACGCCGACGTGGCCAGGCTGCTGGCGCAGGACCTGGGCGTGAAGGCCGACATCGTGCCGGTCACCGGCCCGAACCGCATTCCTTTCCTGCTGACCAACAAGGTCGACCTGCTGGTGGCCTCGCTCGCGATCACGCCCGAGCGCGCCAAGCAGGTCACGTTCTCGCAGCCCTATGCGGCCGCCACCATCGTGCTCTACGGCAGGAAGGCCGATCCGATCAGGAGCGCAGCCGACCTCAAGGGCAAGCGCGTGGGCGTGGCCCGCGCCAGCACGCAGGACATCGCAGTGACCAAGTCGGCGCCCGAGGGGACGGAGATCCGACGCTTCGACGACGACGCCTCCGCGATGCAGGCGCTGCTGTCGGGCCAGGTCGACGCCATCGGCTGCTCGGTCACCGTGGCGGCGCAGATCGCCAGGCGCGCGCCGGCCGGCACCTATGAGAACAAGTTCACCCTGGTGCAGCAGGCCATGGGCATCGCCATGCGCCCGGGCCACGCCGACCTGGAGAAGGCCGTGAACGACTTCATCACCCGGCGCAAGGCGGACGGCGAACTCAACAAGCTCTACCGCAAGTGGCTGGAGACGGACCTTCCCGCACTTCAGTAACCCCCCGGGCTGGGCACTTCGTGTCTTCGCCGCCCCCCTTGCCGGCGGCGGCGCCAGCGGCCCGGCAAAGCCGGTTTGGCGGCGCCCTGCGAAGGGGAGCACACGCCGCCACCCTCGACCGAAGCAGAGAGTTATGACCAACGCAAGCGCATCCCAGGCCGACGCGGCCCCCATCATCCGCATGGAGGGCGTGAACAAGTGGTACGGCCAGTTCCAGGTGCTGACCGGCATCGACCTGGCGGTGCGGGCCGGCGAGCGCATCGTCGTCTGCGGGCCCTCGGGCTCGGGCAAGTCGACGCTGATCCGCTGCATCAACCGGCTGGAGACGGTGCAGCAGGGCCGCATCGAGGTCGACGGCATCGAGCTGACGGCCGGCGGCAGGAACGTGGACAGGGTGCGCGCCGAGGTCGGCATGGTATTCCAGCAGTTCAACCTGTTTCCGCACCTGAGCATCCTGCAGAACTGCATGCTCGCACCGATGCGCTCGCGCGGCATGGGCAAGGCCGAGGCGGAGGAGATCGCGATGAAGTACCTGCGCCGCGTGCGCATTCCGGAGCAGGCGCACAAGTACCCGAGCCAGCTCTCCGGCGGCCAGCAGCAGCGCGTGGCGATTGCCCGGGCGCTGTGCATGACGCCCAAGATCATGCTGTTCGACGAACCCACCTCGGCACTCGACCCGGAGATGGTCAAGGAGGTGCTCGACACCATGATCGGCCTGGCCGAGGACGGCATGACCATGCTCTGCGTCACGCACGAGATGGGCTTTGCCCGCAGCGTGGCCGACAGCGTGATCTTCATGGCCGATGGGAAAATCGTCGAGCAGGCGCCGCCCGCGCAGTTCTTTGCCCACCCGCAGCACGAGAAGACGCGCACCTTTCTGGGCCAGATCCTGTCGTCGTCACAGCATGGATGATCCCTCCGGCATGCGCACCGCGCCCGATATCCTGATCTCCCTGGCCGCCTTCGGTGCCGCCGAAGTCCGACGCCACGGTCAGCTCTACTTCGCCCATCTGGCGCGTCAGGCGGGCGCCGACGGCGTGGAGGTGCGCGGCGAGTTGCTGCGGGACGCAAAGGCAGAGTTGCCCGCGCTGCGCGCCAGCGGCTGCGTGCGCGTCTATTCCAGCCCGGAAGGCTTGTGGCGCGCCGATGGCCGGCTCGACAGCGCGGCACTCCAGCGCGCCCTGGCCGCGGCGACGCAGTTGGGCGCGCCCCGGCTCAAGATGTCCATCGGCGGTTTCGGCATGCACGCCGACACGGGTCTGCACGAACTGCAGGACCGGCTCGGCCGCGCGGCGATCGAACTGGTGATCGAGAACGACCAGACCCTGCGCGCGGGCACGGTCCCGGCTCTGCAGCGCTTCTTTGCCGCGGCCGATGCCGCCGGGATGGCGTTGCCGATGACCTTCGACATGGGCAACTGGCACTACCTGGGCGAATGCCCGCAGCAGGCTGCGGCCCTCTTCGCGCCGCGCGTGGGCTACGTGCACTGCAAGGGCGTGCAACGCCGGCCCGACAAGTGGGTGGCCGTGCCGCTGGCCGACTCCGCCGCGCCCTGGCGCGCGGTGCTGCGCGCCCTGCCCGCAGGCGTGCCCTGGGCCATCGAGTACCCGCTGGCGGGCGACGACCTGCAAACGGTCACGCAGCATGAAATGGAGCGGCTCCGGGCGGTGGCCGCAGAGCAGCAGGAGAGCGCATGACGAGCGAGCTGGACGTTGCCGTCTTCGGCGAGGCGATGGTGATGTTCATCGCCGCCGAGCCCGGCCCGCTGGAGCGGGTCGAGACCTTCCACCGCCGCATGGCCGGCGCCGAGATCAACGTGGCCGTGGGCCTGGCGCGGCTGGGGCTGCGCGTGGGCTGGGCCAGCCGGCTGGGCGCCGACTCCATGGGCCGCTACCTGCTCGCAGAACTGCGGCGGGAAGGCGTGGACTGCGGCAAGGTCGCGTGCGACGCGGCTCAGCGCACCGGCTTCCAGTTCAAGGGCCGCGTGGACGACGGCAGCGACCCGGCCATCGAATACCACCGCAAGGGTTCGGCCGCGAGCCTGATGGGCCCGGACGACGTGGACGCAGCCTGGCTCGCCGGCGCGCGGCACTTGCACGCCACTGGCGTCTTCGCCGCCCTCTCGGCCGCCAGCCTGCAGGCCGCCCACCGCAGCCTGGACGTGGCGCGCGCCGCGGGCCGCAGTATCTCCTTCGACCCCAATCTGAGGCCCACGCTGTGGGCCTCCACCGAGGTCATGCGCAGCGAGATCAACCGCCTCGCCGCCAAGGCCCAGACCGTGCTGCCCGGCCTGGAGGAGGGCCGCCTGCTCACCGGCGAGAGCACGCCCGAGGGCATCGCCCGCTTCTACCGCGCTGCGGGCGCGCAGCGGGTCGTCGTCAAGCTCGGCCCCGAGGGCGCCTACTACGACGACGCCGCGGCCGGCACCGGCCGCGTGCCCGGCTGCGCGGTCGAGCGGGTGGTGGACACCGTGGGCGCGGGCGACGGCTTTGCCGTGGGCGTGATCAGCGCCCTGCTGGAAGGCCGCAGCGTGCCGGACGCGGTGCGCCGGGGCAGCTGGATCGGCGCGCGCCAGGTGCAGGTGATGGGCGACTCCGAAGGCCTGCCAACGCGCGCCGAGCTCGAGGAGGCAGGGCTGTGAGCGATACCGCGGCGCGCAAGAAGGTGCTGGTCTTTCGCGAGCTGCCGGCCGACCAGCTGGCGCTGCTGCAGGCGGCGCATGTGGTCACCGTCGCCAACCCGCGCATCGCCACGCAGAAGGCGGCCTTCGATGCCGCGCTGCCGCAGGCGCAGGGCCTGATCGGCTCCAGCTATCCCATCGACGCCGCACTGCTGGCGCGCGCGCCGCGGCTGGAGGTGGTGTCCAGCGTCTCGGTCGGCGTGGACAACTACGACCTGGCCACGCTGCAGTCGCGCGGCATCCTGCTGTGCCACACGCCGGGCGTGCTGACCGAGACCACGGCCGACACCTTGTTCGCCCTGCTGATGGCCACCTGCCGCCGGGTGGTCGAACTGTCTAACCTGGTGCGCGAGGGCCGCTGGACGAAGAACATCGGCGAGGACCTGTTCGGCACCGACGTGCACGGCAAGACCCTGGGCCTGCTGGGATTCGGCCGCATCGGCCAGGCCGTCGCACGCCGCGCCGCGCTGGGCTTTGGCATGCCGGTGCTCTACCACGCACGCCACGCGGTCGACATGGCGCAGCAGGCCCCCGAACTGGCCGGCCGCGTGCGGCATGCCGCGCTCGACAGCCTGCTCGCGCAGGCCGACATCGTGGTGGCGGCATTGCCGCTGTCGCCCGCCACACGCGGCCTGATGGGTGCGCGCGAATTCGCGCTGATGAAGCCCGGCGCCATCTTCATCAACGGCGGCCGCGGCGCCACGGTCGATGAAGGCGCGCTGCTGCAGGCGCTGGACCACGGCCCGCTGCGCGCCGCCGGCCTGGACGTGTTCGCCACCGAGCCGCTGCCGCCGGACTCGCCGCTGCGCACGCACCCCAAGGTCACGCCGCTGCCGCACATCGGCTCGGCCACGCACGAGACGCGGCACGCCATGGCAGCGCTGGCCACGCGCAACCTGCTGCAGGCGCTGGCCGGGCAGCGCCCCGCGGCCGTCTACGACACGCAGGCGCGCTGAGCGGCCTCGCTGGCGGTGGCGTGCCTGCGAGTTGGCAGGAAGGCGCCCGGCGCGGCTACGATGGCGGCCTCAGCCGCGTCTCCACGCGGCGCCCCGCCATCCGGCCCCGCGTGCCGCACCCTTCACGGAGGATTCCCTTGAAATCTCTTTCCCGCAAGCAATACGACCAGCAGATGGATCCACTGCAGATCGAGCTGGCCCATATGGCCCGCTGGGTCGCGGCCACGGGGCAGCGGGTGCTGGTGATCTTCGAGGGGCGGGACACCGCCGGCAAGGGCGGATCGATCAATGCGGTGTCGCAGCACCTCAATCCGCGCCAGTGCCGCGTGGTGGCGCTGCCCAAGCCGACCGAGCGCGAAGGCACGCAGTGGTACTTCCAGCGCTACGTGGAGCACCTGCCGGCGGCTGGCGAGATCGCCCTGTTCGACCGCAGCTGGTACAACCGCGCGGGCGTCGAGAAGGTCATGGGCTATGCCAGCGCGGCGCAGGTCAAGGCCTTCCTGCGGCAGGTGCCGGTATTCGAGCAGATGCTGGTGGACGACGGCATCCTGCTGTTCAAGTACTGGCTGACGATCGACCAGGCCCAGCAGGAGGAGCGCTTCGCCGAGCGCCACAGCGACCCGCTCAAGCGCTGGAAGCTCTCGCCCGTGGACCTGGAGGCGCGCCGGCTCTACGCCGACTACACCGCCGCCCGCGAGGCCATGCTCAAGGCCACGCACACGCCCCATGCGCCGTGGACGCTGGTGGACTTCAATGACCAGCGGCGCGGCCGGCTGGCCCTGGTCCGCGACCTGCTCCGGCGCATGCCCGATACGCGGGTGCAGGAGGTGCTGCTGCCACTGGAGCCGCTGGCCGGCAAGCTCCAGCAGGAGCGCTACGGCGTGCTCAAGCCATTGAAGAGCTGAGAGGGTGTCAGCGCGAGCTCGGCAACGCGGCGCCGCGGCTCGCCGGGCGCGCACGGCGTGGCCGTGCATGCACCGCAATCGGCCGGTGCCCGCACCGTTTCCGAGTGGTTCGCCACGACCAGATGCTCCAACATGGACCATTTGGTCAAAAACACCCAACCCAGAACAACCAAGCCTTTGATATGAAAGGATATTTTCATCTGGCACGGTAGATGCAACCGTGGCCTCGCATGCCGGCATGCCGGCGCTCTTTGTCCCTACAGCGAGGCCTCCCCATGAAAGTCGGCATCTTCATCCCCATCGGCAACAACGGCTGGCTGCTGTCGGAGAACGCTCCACAGTACAAGCCCACGTTCGAGCTGAACAAGCAGATCACCCTGACCGCAGAGCACTACGGCCTGGACTTCGTGCTGTCCATGATCAAGCTGCGCGGCTTTGGCGGCAAGACCGAGTTCTGGGACCACAACCTCGAATCCTTCACGCTGATGGCCGGCCTGGCCGCCGTCACCAGCAAGATCAAGCTGTTTGCCACCGCCGCCTCGCTGGTGATGCCGCCGGCCATCGTGGCGCGCATGTCGTCCACCATCGACTCCATCTCCAATGGCCGCTTCGGCCTGAACCTGGTCACCGGCTGGCAGCGGCCCGAGTATTCGCAGATGGGCGCCTGGCCCGGCGACCAGTTCTTCAGCACGCGCTACGAATACCTGTCTGAATACATCCAGGTGCTGCGCGACCTGTGGGGCAAGGGCCGGTCCGACTTCAAGGGCGATCACTTCCAGATGGACGACTGCCGCCTGAGCCCGCAGCCGCAGGCCGACATGAAGGTGATCTGCGCCGGCTCGAGCGACGCGGGCATGGAGTTCTCGGCCAAATACGCCGACTACAACTTCTGCTTTGGCAAGGGCGTGAACACGCCCAAGGCCTTCGCCCCTGCCGCTGACCGCCTGATCGAGGCCACCGCAAAAACCGGCCGCGACGTCTCGACCTATGTGCTGATGATGGTCATCGCCGACGAGACCGACGAGGCCGCCCGCGCCAAGTGGGAGCACTACAAGGCCGGCGCCGACCACGAGGCCATCGCCTGGCTCGGCGGCCAGGCCGCGGCCGACACCAAGTCCGGCACCGACACCAACGTGCGCCAGATGGCCGACCCGACCTCGGCCGTCAACATCAACATGGGCACGCTGGTGGGTTCCTACGCCAGCGTGGCACGCATGCTCGACGAAATGGCCGAAGTGCCCGGCACCGAAGGCGTGCTGCTGACCTTCGATGACTTCGTGGCCGGTGTGAAGAACTTTGGCGAGCGCATCCAGCCACTGATGAAGAGCCGTGTCGGTGTGGACAGCCCGGTGCCTTCGCAAGTGCAAGAGCGCCTGGCAGCCTGAAGGAGCAGCACATGACAAGCCCCAAGACCAACGCCACGCTGACCTCCACCACGCCCGCAGGCGCACCCGATGCGCTTAGCCCCGGCAGCGGCGCCCATGTGCTGCCGGCGCGGCCCGAGCCGCTGGCCTTCCACGCCGGGCAGACCGCGTTGATCGTGGTCGACATGCAGAACGCCTATGCCTCGGTGGGCGGCTATGTGGACTCGGCCGGCTTCGACATCTCCGGCGCGCAGGGCGTGATCGCCAATGTGGGCCGCGCCATAGCAGCCGCGCGCGCCGCCGGCATCCTGGTGGTGTTCTTGCAGAACGGCTGGGACAAGCAATACGTCGAGGCCGGCGGCCCCGGCTCGCCCAACTGGCACAAGTCCAACGCGCTCAAGACCATGCGCAAAAAGCCCGAGCTGCAAGGCCAGTTCTTGGCCAAGGGCGGCTGGGACTACGAGATGGTCGACGCACTCAAGCCCCAGGCCGGCGACATCGTCGTGCCCAAGCCGCGCTACAGCGGCTTCTTCAACAGTGCGCTGGACAGCACGCTGCGCGCACGCGGCATCCGCAACCTGGTGTTCACCGGCATTGCCACCAACGTCTGCGTGGAGTCCACCCTGCGCGATGCCTTCCACCTCGAATATTTCAGCGTCATGCTGGAAGACGCAACGCATGAACTGGGCGGCGCCGCCATCCAGGCGGCAGCGGTCTACAACGTGATGACCTTCTTCGGCTGGGTATCGACCGTGGAAGAGTTTTGCACCACCGTGGCGCCGCAAGCCGGCACCCAACCCATCCCGGCCGAAGCGGCCGCCGTCTGATCTTTTTCCCAGGAGGCCCTTTCCATGCCCAAGCAAGCCATCATCCCCCCAGGCACCGGCAAGCCGCTCGCGCCCTACGTGCCCGGCACGCTGGCCGACGGCATCCTCTACGTGTCGGGCACCCTGCCCTTCGACAAGGACAACAACGTGGTCCACGTGGGCGACGCCACGGCGCAGACGCGCCATGTGCTGGAAATCATCAAGGGCGTGGTCGAGGCCACCGGCGGCACCATGGACGACGTCACCTTCAACCACATCTTCGTGCGCGACTGGGCCGACTACGCCAAGGTCAATGAGGTGTATGCCGAGTACTTCCCCGGCGTGAAGCCGGCGCGCTATTGCATACAGGCTGGCTTGGTCAAACCCGACGCACTGGTCGAAATCGCATCCATCGCCCACGTCGGCAAGAAGGCCTGATATGGCGCTGTACCACGAGGTGCATGGCCCCGCCGACGGCGAGACCGTGCTGCTGTCCTCCGGCCTGGGCGGCTCGGCCGCTTTCTGGCAGCCGCAGATCCCGGCGCTGGTCGAGGCCGGCTACCGCGTGGTCGGCTACGACCAGCGCGGCACCGGCCGCAGCCCCGGCACGCTGCCCGCGCCCTATTCCATCGCCCACATGGCACAAGACGTGGTCGAGGTGATGGATGCCACCGGCACCACGCGCTGCCACCTCATGGGCCACGCGCTGGGCGGCCTAGTCGGCCTGCAGCTGGCGCTGGACGCACCCGAGCGCATCGCCAGCCTGGTGCTGGTCAACGCCTGGTCGCAGCCCAACCCGCATTCGGCGCGCTGCTTCGATGCGCGCCTGGCGCTGCTGGGCGCACTGGGCCCGCGCGCCTATGTCGAAGCGCAGCCCATCTTCCTCTACCCCGCCGCCTGGGCCGCCGCCCACGCCGACAAGGTGCAGGCCGAAGTCGACCACGCCTTTGCCCACTTCCCGGGCGAGGCCACCATGCGTGCACGCATTGCGGCGCTGCGCGCCTTCGATGTGGATGCGCGCCTGGGCGAGATCGACGTGCCCGCACTGGTCATGGGCGCCATGGACGACACGCTCGTGCCCTGGACCTGCTCGCGCCGCCTGGCAGAAGGCCTGCCACACGCCACGCTGGACCTGATACCGCACGGCGGCCACGCCCACAGCGCCACCACCGCCGCGGCCTTCAACGACTGCGTGCGCTCCTTTCTTGCCCGCGCAAGCCACTCCGTCACCGCTTCATGACCACACTCGACACCGCTGCCCTGGCAACGCTTTTCACCGACGCCCGCACCCACAACGGCTGGAGCGCCGAGCCCGTGTCAGATGCGCTGCTGCAGCAACTCTATGACCTGGTGAAGATGGGCCCGACCTCGGCCAACTGCTCGCCCGCGCGCTTTGTGTTTGTGCGTACGCCCGAAGGCAGGCGACGCCTGGCGCCCGCGCTGTCCAAGGGCAACCTGGACAAGACCATGGCCGCGCCAGTGACCGTGATCGCCGCCTGGGATACCGCCTTCTACGACAAGCTGCCGCAGCTGTTCCCGCATGCCGACGCCAGGAGCTGGTTCACCGGCAGCCCGGCCACTGCGCACGAGACCGCCTTTCGCAACGCCTCGCTGCAGGCCGGCTACCTGATCCTGGCCGCCCGCGCGCTGGGCCTGGATACCGGGCCGATGTCGGGCTTCGACAAGCCTCTGGTCGATGCGGCCTTCTTCGCCGGTACCACCTGGACCACCAACCTGCTCATCAACCTTGGTCACGGCGACGCCAGCAAGGTCTTCGGCCGCTTGCCGCGCCTTGAATTTTCCGAGGCCTGTGCGTTGGCCTGACCCACCATGCTGAACACCGCCGCCCCCATTGCCGCAAGCGTCCTCCCAGCCATGCTACCCAAGAGCGACTACCGCAACGCCATGGCGCGGCTGGGCGCGGCGGTCCACATCATCACCACCGACGGCCCCGGGGGCTGCGCCGGTTTTACCGCCTCCGCCGTCTGCAGCGTGACCGACGAGCCGCCCACGCTGCTGGTCTGCCTCAACCGCTCGGCCTCGGTCTACCAGGCTTTCAGCAGCAACGGCGTGCTGTGCGTGAACACGCTGGCGCCGGACCAGCAGGCGCTGTCCAACCTGTTCGGCGGCAAGACGCCCATGGCCGACCGCTTTGCCGCCGCGCAGTGGTCGCGCAAGGCCACCGGCGCACCGCTGCTGCAGGGCGCGGCCGTGTCATTCGATTGCCGCGTGGTGCGCAGCACCAGCGTGGGCACGCACGACGTGCTGTTCTGCGAGGCCGTAGCCATTGCGGTGGGCGATGCCGCACATGGCTTGATCTACTTTGATCGGGGCTACCACGGGATCAAGGCTGCGCACTGAGCTGGTTCAAGCACGCTGAGCAGCCCCAACACCGCCGCGCGCACGACCCAGCGTGCCCACGATCAGCGCCGCCACCAGCACCAGCGCGCCGCTCACCAGCATGGTGCTGCCGATGCCGTAGCCATCGACCACCACGCCACCCAGCAGCGCGCCAACCGCGATCGCCACCTGGAAACCGCTCACCAGCAACGCCTGGCCGGCCTCGGGGGCATCGGGCACGGCCTCCATCATCCAGCCGGTCAGCGCCACCGGGATCAGGCCAAAGGCCAGCCCCCAGATCAGCACCACCACGGCACCCGCCACCATTCCCTTGCCGACCATGGTGGACAGCAGCAGCGCGCTGGCCAGCAGCAGCGCAGCCAGCAGGGTGGTGCCGCGCACGCTGCGCGCCACCAGGCTGCCGCCGGCGAAGGTGCCGACGAGGCCCACCGCGCCATAGACCAGCAGCAGCGTGGTCACGGCGTTGGGCTCCAGGCCGAACACCTGCTGCAGCAGCGGCTTGAGGTAGGTGTAAGCGCCAAAGTGCCCGGCCACGAAGAACAGCACCGCCAGCAGCCCGACCTGCGCCATGCGGCGCGTGAGCGGCGTGAGCAGGTCGCGCGGCCTGATGGCGCGCGCCGGCGGCAGCGCGGGCAGCAGCCACAGCTGCACCAGCAGCACTACCGTGACCAGCGCTCCCGTCACCGCAAAGGTGGCGCGCCAGCCAGCCAGCGTGCCCAGCCAGGCCACGGCCGGCACATCCAGCACCGTGGCCGCCGACACGCCCGCCAGCACCAGCGACATGGCGCGCGCCTTGGAGGCCTCCGGCACCAGCTGCGTGGCGGCCGCGGGGGCGAAGGTCCAGAAGCCGCCCACGCACATGCCCAGCAGCAGGCGCGCCACCAGCATGGTGGCGAAGTTGGGCGCAAACGCGGCCAGCAGGTTCGAGGCGATCAGCAGCGTGGCCAGCGCAATCAGCACCGTGCGCCGGTCCAGCCGGCCCGAGGCCACGATCAGCCCCGGCCCCGCAAAGGCCGCCAGCACGCCCGGCATGGTCACCATCAGCCCTGCCGTGCCATCGGACACCCCCAGGCCGGTGGCGATATCGGTCAGCAGGCCGATGGGCATGAATTCGGTCGTCACCATGGCAAAGGTGCCGACGGCGATGGAGCCCACCGCGAGCCAGGCCGAGCGCGGCGTGTCTGCCAGCCCTGGCGCCAATTGGTCAGCGCAGGGGTTGCTGCTGGGTGCATTCATCATGGGAATAGAGTCCTGAAGAGCGTCGGCACGCGCGTGTCGACGCTGGTAATGGGACGGCGAGTGTGCAGGCGCGGCCTGGTGCGACCAAGGAGGCTGGCGGCAGATGTCAGTTTCCCGCTGGAGAACAATGGATGGCTATAGCCACCAGAGCACCGGTATGCAATGCTGCGCAGAGACGGACGTGGCGGGGCTTGGCTGACAGGCAGGACTTCGGTAAGAATGCCATCCCACCAGCAGCGAGGAGAATTCAAATGAACGGCCATTGCCTGTGCGGCGCCGTGAGCATCACAACCCCCGCGACGACGGAAATGGGTGCATGCCATTGCGGTGCCTGCCGCCGGTGGGGCGGCGGCCCTTTGCTGACCGTCCACTGCGGACCGGATGTCGGCTTCAACGGCACGGACCAGATAGCGATCTACCCATCCTCGCAATGGGCGGAGCGAGCCTTCTGCAGGCAATGCGGCACCCACCTCTACTACAAGCTGCTGGCGACCGGCGAGTACTTCGTGCCCGCCGGGGTTTTCGATTCAGCGGACTTCGAGCTCGGCAGCCAAATCTATGTTGACAAGAAGCCGGCGTACTACGCCTTTGCCAACCAGACGGCCATGCTCACCGAGCAGCAGGTGATCGCGCAGTACGCCCCTCCCGGCGACGATGCAGCGGGCTAAGGCAACGCTGAACAAGTCCCCGCGATGGCGCACGCCCTGGTGTGGGATGGGATGCAAGGCGCAAACCGCAGCCATAGCCGCAGCTATGGCGAGGATTTGCAACGCCGCAGACCTGTCTCTTATACACATCTAAAAGGGGGGGGGGGGGGGGGGGGGGGGGGGGGGGGGGGGGGGGGGGGGGGGGGGG
>NZ_JAELTO010000108.1 GCF_016428875.1 Xylophilus sp. ASV27 | reverse complement strand
GAGCAGGGCGGCGCGCTCAGCGGCCGCGTCGGCAAGCTGCTGCGCCAGGGCGCCGACCCGGCCGAGCGCTGCACCCAATGCACCGACGACCGCAAGGACCAGCCCATGCTGGGACTGGAGATCATCCGCGGCGGCAAGAAGGCCGAGGGCAAGGACCTGTGGGAGGGCGGCAAGATCCTCGACCCCGAGAACGGCAAGGAATACCGCGCCAGCTACACGCCCATCGAGGGCGGCAGGAAGCTCGAAGTGCGCGGCTACCTCGGGCCCTTTTGGCGAACCCAGATCTGGTCCCGCGTCAATTGATGCACACCCCCAGGCTTCGTACTTCGCGTCTTCGCCAACCCCCTTGCAGGGGGCGGCACCAGCGGCCCGGCGAAGCCGGTTCTGCGGTGTCCTGCGAAAGGGCCAGGCTGCGTTTGCGGTGTGGGGCGCTGACAAATTAAAGGAACAAAAGACATGTCCCGATTCCAAGTGAAGAAAGTCGCCGTGCTCGGCGCCGGCGTGATGGGGGCGCAGATCGCGGCGCATCTCGTCAACGTGCGGGTGCCGGTGCTGCTGTTCGATCTGGCGGCCAAGGAAGGCCCCAAGAACGGCATCGTCACCCGCGCCATCGACAACCTCAAGAAGCAGAAGCCCGCGCCGCTGGGCGTTGCCGAGGACGCGGCCCTGATCGAACCGGCCAACTACGACGACGACCTGGCCAGGCTCGCCGAATGCGACCTGGTGATCGAGGCGATCGCCGAGCGCATGGACTGGAAGCTCGACCTCTACAAGAAGATCGCGCCGCACGTGGCGCCGCACGCGATCCTGGCCTCCAACACCTCGGGCCTGTCGATCACCAAACTGAGCGAGGCCGTGCCCGAGGCGCTGCGGCACCGCTTCTGCGGCATCCACTTCTTCAACCCGCCGCGCTACATGTTCCTGGTGGAGCTGATCGCCACGCCCAGCACCGGCGCGCCGGTGCTCGACGACCTGGAGACCTTCGTCACCCGCGTCCTGGGCAAGGGCGTGGTGCGCGCCAAGGACACGCCCAACTTCATCGCCAACCGGGTCGGCATCGCCGGCATGCTGGCGACGATCAAGGAGGTCGAGAAATACGGCCTGACGCCCGACGTGGTGGACGACCTCACCGGCAAGAAGCTCGGCCGCGCCAGCAGCGGCACCTTCCGCACCGCCGACGTGGTGGGCCTGGACACCATGGCCCATGTCATCAGGACGCTGCAGGACAACCTGGACGAGAAGAGCGACCCGTTCTACCCCAACTTCGCCACGCCGCCGGTGCTGGCCAAGCTGCTGGAGCTCAAGCACCTGGGCCAGAAGACCAAGGCCGGCTTCTTCAAGAAGGCGGGCCGCGACATCCTGCGCTTCGACCTGAAGGCCGGCGACTACGTGCCGGCCGGCGCCAAGGCCGACGAGGTCTATGCCCGCATGCTCAAGAAGCCCGCGGCCGAGCGCCTGAAGCTGCTGCGCAACAGCGAAGGCGCGCAGGGCCGATTCCTCTGGGCCATCCTGCGCGACAGCTTCCACTATGCCGCCGTGCACCTGGGTGACATCGCCGAGAGCGCGCGCGACGTGGATCTGGCCATGCGCTGGGGCTTCGGCATGAAGCAGGGCCCGTTCGAACTCTGGCAGGAGGCCGGCTGGCTCGACGTGGCCAGGATGGTGCAGGAGGACATCGACAAGGGTGAGGCCCTGTCCAAGGCGCCGCTGCCCCAGTGGGTGTTCGAGGGCCCGGTCGCCCAGGCCGGCGGCGTGCACACGCCCGAAGGCTCGTGGAGCCCGTCGCTGAACCGCTTCGTGCCGCAGCGCAGGCTGCCGGTGCATGCGCGCCAGCTGTTCCCCGAAAGCGTGCTGGGCGCCAACGCCGCGGAAGCGGGCAAGGCCGGCACCACCATCAGCGACGAAGGCGACGTGCGCCTGTGGACGCTGGACGGCGACGTGCTGATCGCCAGCATCCACTCCAAGATGCACGCCATCAGCCCCGACGTGGCCGAGGCGCTCGCCGCGGCCGTGGACCTGGCCGAGAAGGAGTACCAGGCCCTGGTGATCTGGTCGCCGGACGAGGTGTTCTCGGTCGGTGCCGATCTGCAGGCCATGCTGCCGGCCTTCGTCGTCGCCGGCGTCGATGCCATCGAGGGCGCGGAGCAGGAACTGCAGAACACCATGCTCAGGATCCGCTACGCCGGCGTGCCGGTGGTGGCCGCCGTGCGCGGCATGGCGCTGGGCGGGGGCTGCGAACTGGCGGTGCACGCGTCCCGGCGCGTGGCGGCGATGGAAAGCTACATCGGCCTGGTCGAGGTCGGGGTCGGCCTGGTGCCGGGCGCCGGCGGCCTGACCTACATCGCCCGCCGCGCAGCCGAGAACGCGGCGGCCTCCACCGGCACCGATCTGTTGCCCTTCCTGACCGAAGGCTTCACGGCCGCGGCCATGGCCAAGGTCGGCACCAGCGCGCTGGAATCGAAGAAGCTCGGCTACCTGCTGGACAGCGACATCGTCGTGCCGCACAAGGACGAACTGCTCCACGTGGCGCTGAACGAAGCCCGGGCCATGGCAGAGGCCGGCTGGCGCGCACCGCTGCGCCGGCCCTTCCGCGTGGCGGGCCGCAGCGGCGCGGCCACCATCAAGGGCCAACTGGTCAACATGCGCGACGGCGGCTTCATCAGCGCGCACGACTTCCACATCGCCAGCCTGATCGCCCACGTGGTCTGCGGCGGCGACGTGGACGCCGGCACCCTGGTGAGCGAGGAGTATCTGATGGCGCTGGAGCGCAAGGCCTTCTGCTCGCTGATCGTGCATCCCAAGACGCAGGAGCGGATCATGGGGATGCTGAGTACGGGCAAGCCGGTGCGCAACTGATCCCCGCCCCGCTCCTTCCTCCTCGTGGGGGAAGGCTGGGATGGGGGCCGCAGCAGCCTCAATCATGCAGAACCAAGCCACACCCAAGGCCCGGCTCCATGCCCGCGTACTGCGCCGTGGCATGACGGATTCCGAGCGCAAGCTTTGGCCCGGTCTGCGGGGCGAGCAACTGGGCGTGAAGTTCCGGCGCCAGCATCTCCTGGGCGTTTACGTCGCCGATTTCGCTTGCCTTGCGCCGAAGCTGGTGGTCGGGCTCGACGGTTCGCAGCATGCGGATCGGGCCGCCTATGACGCGCAGCGCGATGCGTTCTTTCACGCGCAGGGCTTCGACGTGCTGCGCTTTGCCCCGAATGACCCGTTCTTGAATTTCGACGGCGTGCTGACGGCCATTGCCCACCGGCTGGCGAAGCTGGCGCCGCTGGCCCCCATCCCTGCCTTCCCCCAAAGGGGGAAGGAGTAAACCCGACAGAGCAGGAGATATCCATGAAACAAGTACAAGACGCCTACATCGTCGCCGCCACCCGCACGCCGATCGGCAAGTCGCACCGCGGCTTCTTCCGCAACACCCGGCCGGACGACCTGCTGGCGACCACGCTCAAGGCCGCGCTGGCGCAGGTGCCGGGGCTGGACCCGGCGGCCATCGAGGACATCGTGTGCGGCTGCGCCATTCCCGAGGCGCAGCAGGGCCTGAACGTGGCGCGCATCGCGGCCGTGCTGGCCGGGCTGCCGACCAGCGTGGGCGGCATCACCGTCAACCGCTTCTGCGCCTCGGGCCTGTCTGCGGTGCAGATGGCGGCCGACCGCATCCGCGTGGGCGAGGCCGAGGTCATGATCGCCGCCGGCGTCGAGAGCATGAGCATGGTGCCCATGATGGGCAACGCGCCTTCGCTCTCGCCCAGCATCTTCGAGCGCGATGGCGACGTGGGCATTGCCTACGGCATGGGGCTGACCGCCGAGAAGGTTGCGCAGCAGTGGAAGGTCTCGCGCGAGGCGCAGGACGCCTTCGCGCTGCAGTCGCACCAGCGCGCGCTGGCGGCGCAGGCGGCTGGTGACTTCACGGCCGAGATCACGCCGATCGAGGTGACCGAGCGCACGCCCGACCTGCAAACCGGCGAGGTCGCCACCAGGACACGCACCGTCAGCCTGGACGAAGGCGCGCGCCCGGACACCAGCCTGGAAGGCCTGGGCAAGCTGCGCACCGTGTTCGCCGCGCGCGGCTCGGTCACGGCGGGCAACAGCTCGCAGACCTCCGACGGCGCGGGCGTGCTGGTGCTGGCCAGCGGCGCGGCGGTGCAGCGCTTCGGCCTGACGCCGCTGGCGCGTTTCGTCAGCTATGCCAGCAAGGGCGTGCCGCCGGCCGTCATGGGCATCGGCCCGATCGAGGCGATCCCGGCGGCGCTGCGCTATGCCGGCCTCCAGCAGGACGACATCGACTGGTTCGAGCTGAACGAGGCCTTTGCCGCGCAGTCCCTGGCCGTGGTCAACACGCTGGGCCTGGACCCGGCCAAGGTCAACCCCATGGGCGGCGCGATTGCGCTGGGCCACCCGCTGGGCGCCACCGGCGCCATCCGCTCGGCCACCGTGGTGCATGCGCTGCGGCGCAAGCAACTCAGGTACGGCATGGTCACGATGTGCGTGGGCATGGGGCAGGGCGCGGCAGGCATTTTCGAGCGGGTGTGACGTTTCGCCCCTGTTTTTGCATGAAAAATGCCTGTAGCCCAGGTAGTTCCTGGGCATTTTGCTATTGTTTTAATAGCGATTGCCGGCCGCGCGCACCGCGTCTCCCACACGACTGCCCGCAGCCCCCGGGCGCGGCACACTGGCCGCCATGAATCCCCATCGCTTCGACGACGCCCTGCGGCTGCAAGCCGTTGCCGAGCACCGCTGGCGCGGCACGCCCAGCGCGGCCTACTGGAACATGGTCGGGCCGTTCGGCGGCAGCACGGCGGCCACGCTGTTGCAGGCCGCGCTGCTGCACCCTGAGCGGCAGGGCGAGCCGCTGGCGCTGACCGTGAACTATGCGGGCGCGCTCACGGCCGCGCCGTTCGAGGTCGAGGCGCGGCCGGTGCGCACCAACCGCTCGACCCAGCACTGGACCCTCACCCAGACCCAGCCGGGCGAGGAGGGCCAGCCGGTGGTCGCCACCACGGCCACGCTCGTCACCGCCGCGCGGCGCGACACCTGGAGCCAGAGCGACACGCCCATGCCCGCCGTGCCCGCGCCGGCCGAGGCGGAGCCGTTCGCCGCGTCTTCGGGCGTGGAATGGCTGCGCCGCTATGAGCTGCGCCCGGTGCGCGGCCCGCTGCCGCGGCGCTGGGACGGGCAGGGCGAGGACAGCCTCTCGCAACTCTGGATGCGCGACGCCGAGCCGCGCGCACTGGACTTCTGCTCGCTCGCGGCCATGGCCGACGTGTTCTTTCCGCGCGTCTGGCTGCGCCGCGCCACCCCGGTGCCGGCGGGCACGGTATCCATCACCACCTACTTCCATGCCGGCGCGGACGAACTGGCGCAGACCGGCACCGGCTATCTGCTGGGCCAGGCGCGCGCGCAGGAGTTCCGCAACGGCTTCTTCGACCAGAACGCGCAGATCTGGAACGAGGCCGGCACGGTGCTGGCCACCAGCCACCAGATCGTCTATTTCAAGCAATAGACTCCCGCGATTCGCCCCCCTAGGAGACCCCATGAGCGACATCCTGATCCACTTCGAAGCCGGCGTGACCACGCTGACCTTCAATCGCCCGGACAAGAAGAATTCCATCACCGGCGCCATGTACACCGCGCTGGCCGACGCGCTGCTGGCGGCCGACGCCGACGCCGCCGTGCGCGTGCTGGTGCTGCAGGGCGACCCCACCGTCTTCAGCGCGGGCAATGACGTGGGCGACTTCCTGGCGGCGGCCGGCGGCGCGGCGCAGAGCGCGGCCGGCAGCATCGCATCGCCGGCCTTTCGCTTCCTGCACACCATTGCCGGCTTTTCCAAGCCGCTGGTGGCCGCGGTCTGCGGGCCGGCCGTGGGCATCGGCACCACCATGCTGATGCACTGCGACCTGGTCTATGCCGGGGACAACGCCGCGTTCTCGCTGCCCTTCGTCAACCTGGGCGTGTGCGCCGAAGGCGGCTCCAGCCTGCTGCTGCCGCAGATGTTCGGCTACCACCGCGCGGCCGAGGCGCTGCTGCTGGGCGAGCCCTTCTTCGCCGAGGCGGCGCTGGAAGTCGGCCTGGTCAACCGCGTGGTGCCGCCGACCGAGGCCAATGCCTTCGCCCAGGCGCAGGCCAGGAAGCTCGCGGCCAAGCCGCTGTCCTCGCTGGTGGAAACCAAGCGCCTCATGAAGAAGGGCCAGGCCGCCCTGCTGGCGCAGCAGATGGATGAGGAAGGCGCGATCTTCGGCCGCATGCTGCGCGAGCCGGCCGCCAAGGAAGC
This sequence comes from Xylophilus sp. ASV27, assembly GCF_016428875.1. Lineage (GTDB taxonomy): Bacteria > Pseudomonadota > Gammaproteobacteria > Burkholderiales > Burkholderiaceae_C > Xylophilus. The sequence goes on along the minus strand of NZ_JAELTO010000108.1, from coordinate 9,113 downwards.
CTTCAGCGCCTTCATGGAGAAGCGCCGGCCGGACTTTTCCTCGCTGTGACGCTCAAGCACCCATGAACAGCGCCGGGTCCACCATGGCCCGGTTGAGCATCACCGACCAGTGCAGGTGCGGCCCGGTCACGCGGCCGGTGGCGCCGACGGCGCAGAAGCGGTCGCCGGGCTGCAATGCGTCGCCGGGCTTCACGTCGATGGCGCTCAGGTGGCAGAACATGGTCAGCAGCCCGCCGCCATGGTCCAGCCACACCGTGTTGCCGTTGAAGAAGTAGTCGCCGGTGTCGATCACCCGGCCCGCCAGCGGCGCATGCACCGGCGTGCCGGTGGGCGCGGCGATGTCCATGCCGCTGTGCGGATTGCGCGCCTGGCCGTTGAACACGCGGCGCAGCCCGAAGGAGCTGGAGCGCCGGCCCGGCACCGGCACCCGCATGCGCAGGAACTGCGGCAAGGGCTCGGTGAAGGTCGCCATGACCGACGCCAGATGCGCGCGCTCGCGTTCATAGCGCGCCTGGTTCGCGGGCGAGAGGTCGACCGTGCCGGGCGCCACCTGCAGCCGCTGCTCCACGTAGCGCTTGGGCGCGATGCGGTAGGCCACCCGGCGCGGCGGGCCGCCCCGTGTGTCCGCCACCGTGATCTCTGCCTCGCCCGGCCGCGCCGCCAGCGGGATGCCGACCAGCGCCGTCCATTCGATCGCGTCGCCCAGCACCAGCACCGGCGCATCGCCGCTCCGCGCCACCGGCCGCGTTGCGGCGGGGCCGAGCGAGAGCCGGGCCACGCCTCCGGGCACCGGCGCATGGGGCGGCCAGCCGTCGTCGGGCGCGGCGCCGGCACGGGCCTGCGCATGGGGCGCCAGCAGCCAGCCGGCCGCGCCCAGCACGGTCGTGCGGCGGCGTTCTTCGAAAGAGGAGAGGGGTCCGTGCAGCACGCCGCCAGTTTACGGGGCGCGAGCGACCGGCACCGGCGCGCCCTGTTCGTCGATGGCGACGTAGGTCATGACCGCCTCGGTCACCTGCGTGGCGCTGCCGTTGCTGCCGCGTCGCTCGGTCAGGGCCCGCACGCGCACGCTGACGGAGGTGGAGCCCACGCGCAGCAGCTTCGCGTAGAACGACACCAGATCGCCGGTCTTCACCGGCTGGGTGAAGGCGAGCTTCTCGATGCCCACCAGCACCACCCGCGCGCGCGTGATGCGCATCGGCAGCACGCTGCCGGCGGAGTCGAGTTTGGAGAGCATCCAGCTGCCCGCCACCTGGTCGCCCAGGTGCGTGTCGGCGGGCATGGGGATCACGCGCAGCACCAGTTCCTGCGCCTCTGCTGCGTCTGCGGTGGGGGTGTTTGTCATCGGATCGATGGCAGCAGGGCCGATAGGCCGTCTGCTTCTTTCTTCATGGCCTTGGCCAGTTCGGTGCCGGCACTGCCGGACAGTTTTTCGGACAGCCCGGTGGCCACCAGCGTATGGCTCACCCGCTGCGCGGCATCGAGCACCGGCACGGCGATCACGGTCACCCCGCTCATGTAGTTGCCCCGGTCGATGCTGTAGCCCCGCTTGCGCGCCAGCTCGACCTCGCGCTTCCAGGTGGCCAGCTCGATCGGCTTGTCCCAGCGCAGGGCCTTGAAGCGCTTCTCGATCCGGGGCCAGGGTTCGTCGCTGAAGGCCGCCACCAGCCGGCCGGTGGCGCTGACCAGCGCGGGGAAGCGGCTGCCCACGTCCACGTGCAGGCGGAACGGCGCGCGCGAGCGCGACAGGGCCAGCACCACCATGTGCTCCGCGTCGGGCGTCTGCACTCCGATCATGGTCACGTTCCAGTCGTGCGCCAGCGCATCGAGCATCGGCTGGACCAGGTTGGCGAAGCTGCTGCTCTCGATCGCGCTGCGTGCCAGGCTCAGCATGCCGGTGCCCAGCGAGTAGCGCTTGGTGTCGCCGTCGATGCGTACCAGTTCCTCGGCCACCAGCGCGCGCAGGATGTGCAGGCAGGTGCTGGGCACCAGCTCCAGCGCATCGGCAATCGCCTTCACGCCCATCGGCTGCGGCGAGCGGCCCAGCAGCCGCAGGATGGCAATGGCGCGCGTGACGCCCGGCACCGGCCGCACGCGGACCGGCTTCTTGTTCGTCGCCCCCTTGATCGGGGCTGTCGCGGTGGGGGCAGGGCTGGGCTTCATGGCGCTCGCGTGGGTCTTGCGCAAGCTTATCCCAGATGGCGCGCGCTCCACGAGGCCGCGCCAGGGGCTGCCCACCCCGGCAGGGGCGTCCATGTCAGTCACGCATGGCGCTCACGCGCCACCCGCAGCAAATGAAGCCCAAGGGCACAAAAGGCCGCGCGGCAGTCCATGCGCTGACATCCGCGGAACCGGCTCCGCCGGGCCGCAGGATGTGCCCTTTTCAGGGGTTGGGCGAAGACGCGAGGCGCGCAGCCTGGAGGTGATCCACATCATTCCGCCTTGAGCCCGGCCGCCTTGATGATCGGCTCCCACTTCCTGCGCTCGCCCTGCGCGAAGTCGGCCAGTTGCTGCCGCGTGCCGCCCGCGGGGTCGAAGCCGTATTCCAGCAGCTGCTGCCGGGTTTCCGGCCGGGCGAGGACCTTGTTGACGGCGGCGTTCAGCGTGTCCAGGACGGCCGCCGGCGTGCCGCGCGGTGCATACAGCGCATTCCAGGCCACCACCTCGAAGCCCGGATAGCCCTGCTCCGCCACCGGCCGGACGCCCGGCACCAGTCCGCTCGGCGCCGCGGACGTGACCGCGATGGCCCGCACGTGGCCTGCGCCGATCTGCGGTCGCAGGGCCGTGGGCGTGTCGATCAGCAGCGGCAACTGGCCGCCCAGCACGTCGGTCATTGCCGTGCCCGAGCCCTTGTACGGCACCGGGAAGAGCCCCAGCCCGGTGCGCTCCTTCAGCAGCTCCACGACCAGGCGCGCCGTCGTGCTCGGCGTGGCAATGTCGGACGAGCGCGCATTGCCCTTGACCGCGCTCACCAGGTCATCGACCGAGCGCAGGGAGGAACTGGCGTTGACCACCAGCACCATCGGGAAAGTGCCGACCAGCGCGATCGGCTCGAAGTCCCGCTCCGGCCGCACGCGCACGCCGGAATAGAGAAACGCGTTGACCGCATGCGTGGCGTTGGTGCCCATGGTCAGCGTGTAGCCGTCCGCGGGCGCGTCGGCCGCGATCTCGGTCCCCAGGTTGCCGCCGGCTCCCGGCCGGTTGTCGATGAAGATGGGCTGGCCCAGATCCTTGGCCAGCAGGTTGGCGAGGTAGCGGGTTGCGATGTCGGTACCCTGGCCCGCCGGATAGGCCACGATGATGCGAATCGGCTTGGCCGGGTAGGCCTGCGCCATCGCGCAGAGCGACGCGAGCGCCAGTGCGCAGCCTGCGAGAAACTTCCATGGTTTCATTCCTTGTCTCCTGTTGAAGGCGTTGATCGCCAGGCCCGGGGTGGCTTCGGGCTCAGTATGGAAGTCGTGCTTTTCATTGTCAAATACGACAATAAGTTGTATTAGTACAAAAGCAGGATGCGCAAATCTCCTGGCGCCGGATCTTCATGAGGGCCTGCGCCGCCAGCACCTGCCGCTCGCCCGCGCGCAGGCTGCCGCGCAGGAAGACCAGGTTCGCGCTGCGTCGCGGCACCCGGCCGCGCGCCTCGATCAGTTCGCCGGCCCGCGCCGGCGACAGGAAGTGCGTGTCGAGCTGCAGTGTCATGCAGGGCCTGCGCTCTGCCGCCTCCCATGCGATGGTGCTCAGCGCGTGGTCCATCAGGCTGGCGAGCAGCCCGCCGCGCACCAGGCCCGCGGGGTTCAGGTGCTGCGCGGCCGCCGGCACGCCATGGGCCCAGTCCTCGCCTTCTCTCCTGGCCCAGAGCGGGCCCGCCAGCGCCATGAAGGCGCCCGTCGAGCGCGAGGGCTTCCACCCGCCTTCGCGCGGGTCTGCCGGGGGGGGCAGGTCCGTCATGGGGCGCCTCCTTCATGACTGTGCGGATAGTTCGGATTCCGGGAATCCGTCTTTTCCATTTATTGTCTATGTACAAAAAGAAGTTGCATTTGACAAAAATAAAGTGCAACCCGCATAGTGGCGCCATCCCAAGACTCCCTCAAGCAGATGAAAAAACTGACCGACTACACCCTGTTCGCCGACGCGCAGAAACACTGCACCCCGGAGCGGCTCTGGGATCTGTTCGACGGCGACCGCGCGTCCTTCAACATTGCGCACGAGTGCGTCGACCGGCATGCCGCGGGCGACAAGATCGCCGTCGTCGTGGCGCATGCCGATGGCAGCGAAGAGGTGATCAGCTTCAGGAACCTGTCGCGCATGTCCAGCCGCTTCGCCCATCTGCTGGCGGCCCGCGGCATCCGGCGCGGGGACCGCGTGGCGGTGATGCTGGAGCCCTCGCTGGCCTTCTACGCCGCCATCTTCGGCGCGATCAAGGCGGGCGCCATCGTGGTGCCCCTGTTCACCCTGTTCGGGCCGGACGGCATCCGCCTGCGGGTCGAGGACTGCAGGCCGAAGATCCTGATCACCAATGCGGAGAAGGCGCAGGTCTCGGCGGGCACCGACGGGGTCGAGGTCCTCATCGCGGACGAAGGTCTTGCCGCGGCACTGAGCGCCTTCCCCGACCGCTACCAAGTCAGCACCGCGGCCGACGACGACGCGATCTTCCAGTACACCTCCGGCACCACGCGCGAGCTGCCCGCGGCCGTGCGGCACAAGCAGCGTGCCCTGGTAACGCTGATGCTTGCCGCGCTGTACGGCACCGGCATAAGGCCGGGCGACCGCTTCTTCTGTCCGTCCTCACCGGCCTGGGGCCACGGGCTGTGGCACGGCACGCTGGCGCCGCTGGCGCTGGGCGTGACCATCGGCGCCTATTCGGGCAGGTTCGATGCCGCGCGCCTGCTCAAGGCATTGCAGCGCGGCCGCTTCAACAACATCTCGGCGGCGGCGACGCACTTCCGCATGATGCGCAACTGCGGCGCCGCGGACCAATACAGGTACTACCTGGAGAAGCTCTCCTACACCGGAGAGCCGATGGACGGCGAGACCGAGGACTTCGTGAAGAAGACCTTCGGCTGCCCGGTGTGCAGCATGTACGGCACGACCGAGATCGGCGTGATCCTGGTGAACTACCCCGGCGCCCAGGACTTTCAGGTCCGGCACGGCTCGCTCGGCAAGCCGATCCCCGGCGGGCGCGTGGAGGTGCAGGACCCCGAGGGCAGGCCATGCCCACCCGGCGTGGTGGGCGAGCTCAAGCTCTGGCGCGGCGGCGCCTGGGTGGCGACCAAGGACCTCGGGCGGGTCGACGGCGACGGCTACTTCTATCACGCAGGCCGTGCCGACGACGTGATCATTTCCGCGGGCTGGACCATGAGCGCGGTCGAGATCGAAGACGCGGTGCTCAAGCACCCCGACGTGCAGGAGGCCGCCGCCATCGGCGTGGCGGACGCGCTGCGCGGCCAGGTGGTGAAGGCCTTCGTCGTCGCCCGGCGCGAGGGCAGCGAGGCCTTCACCCGGGAGATCCAGGAACTGGTGCGCAGCCGCCTGAGCCAGCACGAATACCCGCGCCACGTGGTCTTCGTCGCCGACCTGCCCAAGACGCCGGCCGGCAAGGTGCACCGAAAGCTGCTGCGCGACCGCGAGCAGCCCACCGCCAACGCATGAACCCTACCCCAGCAAGGAGACGACGATGTCCGCAGTAGCCGAGAGAACCTTTCCCAAGATCACTGAACGCGGCCTCGATGAGCTGCGCGAGCGCATCGGCCAGAAGATCGAGAACACGCAGGAGCCCTGGTGCTACGAGGCCACGCGCGACAACATCCGCCACTATGCGCACGGCATCGGTGACGACAACCCGCTGTGGTGCGACCCGGCCTACGCCGCCAGGACGCGGCATGGCGGCATCCTGGCGCTGCCGAGCTTCCTGTTTTCCACCAGCCGCATCGTGTCCGGCTACGTCGGCGGCCTGCCGGGCGTGCATGCCATGTGGTCCGGCTCCGACTGGACCTGGCACAAGAACGTCCACCGCAATGACGAGATCCGCACCGAGGCCTACCTGAAGGAACTGGTCGAGCACCAGACCCGCTTCGCCGGCCGTGCCGTGCAGCAGATCTACCATGTCGACTTCTACAACCAGAAGGGCGACAAGGTGGCCGAGGCCGACAGCTGGTGCTTCCGCACCGAGCGCGACCATGCGCGCGAGCAGGGAACCAAGTACCAGGAGGTGCGCGCCCGCACGCCGCGGCGCTACGCGCCCGAGGAGATCGCCGAGGCCTGCAAGCTCTACCGCCACGAGCAAGTGCGTGGCGCCACGCCGCGCTATTGGCAGGACGTGGCCGAGGGCGAGGAACTGCCCGTCATGTTCAAGGGGCCGATGACGGTCACCGGCTTCATCGCCTATGCGCAGGGCTGGGGCGGCCTGTACATCCGCGCCAACAAGCTGGCGTGGAAGCTGATAGACGCGCACCCGGGCGTGGGCATCACCAACCGCTTCGGCATTCCCGACGTGCCCGAGCGCGTGCACTGGGAAGAAGACTTCGCGCTGGAGGTGGGCGCGCCCGGGGCCTACGACTACGGCCCGGAGCGCACCTCGTGGCTCACGCACCACCTCACCAACTGGATGGGCGACGACGGCTTTCTGCGCCAGGCGAACTGCAAGATCCGCCGCCACAACCCCGAGGGTGACATGCTGTTCATCAAGGGGCGGGTCAAGCGCAAGTACGTCGAGGACGGCTGGCACCTGGTCGAGATCGAGCAGGAGGCCCGCAACCAGGATGACGAGCTGTCGGTAGTCGGTTCCGGCGTGGTCGAACTGCCGAGCCGGCAGTAGCGCGGGGCGTGAGGCACCGCCATGCAGGGAGCGCTCGCCGGCATTCGGGTGGTGGACCTGTCGCGGATCCTGGCGGGACCGATGTGCACGCAGATCCTCGCGGACCATGGCGCCACCGTGCTCAAGGTCGAGCCGCCCACGGGCGACGACACGCGCACGCTGGGCCCGCCCTTCGACGCAAAGGGCGACGCCGCCTACTTCAATGCGATCAACCGCGGCAAGCAGTGCATCAGCCTCGACCTCGCGCAGGCCGCCGGCCGCGGGGTACTGGAGCGCCTGCTGGCGGACGCCGACGTGCTGGTCGAGAACTTCCTGCCAGGCACCCTGGAGAAGTGGGACATCGGCTACGACGGGTGGATCAAGGAGCGCTTTCCCCGCCTCATCCACTGCAGCATCAGCGGCTTCGGCGCCGACGGCCCGCTGGCCGGGCTGCCCGGCTACGACGCGGTGCTGCAGGCCATGTGCGGACTCATGAGCGTCAATGGCGATGCGGCCAGCGGGCCGACGCGCATCGGCGTGCCCATCGTCGACCACCTGAGCGCCTACACCGCGCTCACCGGCATCCTGCTGGCGCTGCACAGCCGGCATGCATCCGGCCGGGGACAGCACGTGGAGGTGACGCTGTTCGACGCGGCGCTGAGCCTGCTGGTGCCGCATGCCGCCAACTACTTCGAATCGGGCCAGGTGCCAGGACTGCTGGGCAGCGCCCACCCCAACATCGCACCCTATGACCGCTTCCGGTGCCAGGACGGCGAGATCTTCCTGGGCATCATGAACCGCGCGCAGTTCGGCCGCTTCTGCGCCGTGGTGGAGCAGCCCGGCTTGGCTGCCGACGAGCGATTCCTGGACAACGCGCTGCGCATCGCGCACAGGGATGCGCTCAAGTGCGAGATCGAGCGCGCGATCGGCCGCTGGCCGCGCCAGGCCCTGTGCGACGCGCTCATGCGCGCGGGCGTTCCTGCCGGGCCGGTCAACTCCGTGGCGGAAGCCTTTGCGCAGCCGCACGCCCGGCACCGCCAGATGCTGGTGCGGCGCGAAGGTTACCGCGGCGTGGGGCTGCCGGTCCGTTTGCGCGGCACGCCCGGAGCGCCCGGCGACAACCCGCGCAGCTTCAACGCCGACGCGGCGACCGTGCTGCGCAGCATCGGCTATTGCGCAGCAGACATCAGCGGCCTCATCGCCGCCAGGGCAGTGCCTGCGGCCGATTGAGCCCCCGGTGCGTTCTTTGTACATGACCGCAAGAAATGAACATCGCACTACAGTGCGTCTTTTGTCTTGCACAAGGAGCGCACATGAAATGGACCAGACGGCAGGCCGTGGCGGCAATGGCGGCAATGGCGGCATGGGCGGCGGCGCATGCGCAGGGGCCGGCAGATATCGAGGGCGGCGTCCTGCGCATCGTGGTGCCCTATCCGCCGGGCGGCGGCACCGACCGCGCGGCGCGCCTGCTGGCCAACGCGCTGCAGCCGCTGCTGGGCGTCTCGGTGGTGGTGGAGAACCGCGTCGGCGCCGGCGGCCGGCTGGCGGTGCAGCAGGTGCACCGCGAGCCCGCCTCGCGCAATGTGCTGCTGCTGGCCAACCCGGCCCCGATGCTCGTCTCGCCCCTGCTGGTCAAGGAAGAGGGCTACGACGTCGAGCGCGACTACCGCCCCTTGTCGGAGATCACCCGCTATGCCTTCGGCGTGGCCGTGGGCCCTGCGGTCCCGGTGCGCGAGTTCGGCCCGCTGCGCGGCTGGATGCAGGCCAACCAGGACAAGATCACCGTCGGCGTACCGGCCACCGGCAGCCTGCCGCACTTCTTTGCGCTGATGCTGGCCCAGCAGCTGAAGATCGACATGCCCGTGGCCGGCTACCGCGGCTCGGCCCCGCTGGCCAATGACCTAATGGGCGGCCACGTGCCGATCGCGGTGGACACCATCGACGCGCTGGAGCCGCTGCACAAATCCGGCAAGCTGCGCATCCTGGCCAACTCGGCGGACCGGCGCAGCGCCACGCTGCCGGACGTGCCGACCTTCCAGGAGGTCGGCCTCAAGCTCTCGGCAGTCGGCTGGAACGTGCTCTACGCGCCCGCCTCCATGCCGGCCGAACGCATCCGCCGCATCGGCGACGCGGTGCACCGCGCCATGGCCGAGCCCGACACCCGCGCGCGCTTCGCCAGCGCCGAACTCGACGCCATCGGCAGCACGCCGGAGCAGACCGCGAAGATGCTGGAGGCCTACCGCGCGCAGTGGACGCCGGTGATCCGGGCTTCGGGCATCAAGCTCTAAGCAAGAGCCATTTCAAGGTCTTTGAGATACCCCTGGGC
>NZ_JAELTO010000107.1 GCF_016428875.1 Xylophilus sp. ASV27 | reverse complement strand
CGGCATTGCGGGCCTGGGTCTGCCAGTAGGTCAGCGCGGCAATGGCCAGCATGGCCGCCAGCAGCAAGACGAACGCGCCCCAGACCTTGCGGGCGACCCGCATGTTTTCAAAGAAGCTCACGGTGGGATCCCTCTCGTATGTTCTCGAAGATGCTCACGATGCCGCTCCGTCCTGGGCAGGTCGCATGGGTCGCGCAGCGCAGTCCGGATCTTCCACGCCTTTGGGCCGGTCGCGGAGAAGCTTGAGCAAGTAGCCGGGGCAACGCTGGACAAGTCCCTCGCGTGCCGGGCATCCTGGGGACTTGTTCAGCGTGGTCCTCGCCGAGGGAGTTTATCCACGCACGCTCTGGCGGAATGCATGCCAGCCGTATTCAATTTATAACGCGCTGGTACCTTGACATCCATGACCCGCCCGAGGGCGACACCTCGGTGCCGCTGCAATTGCTGGCGCGCAGTGTTGGCTTCACCGACCCGGGACAGGCGCGGCATTTCGAGAGCCGGAGGCGTCTGGCTGGCGCCTGTGCCTGATCCATGACCCTTCCGGAGCAAGCGCGGCTGGATGGAGCGCTATCCGGCCCAACGGCGCAGGCCGTCGGCGTCATGCCCAGCTCGCCAGTGGCACGCCAACTCGCTCAAGAGCCCCGTCACCAAGGAGGCTTCCCCCGGCGACGGTTCGGACCTACGGCCTTGGCCCTCCGACTCCGCGTCGTGAGGGGGAGCTTGCGCATCCCCTTTTCCGGACGCATCGCCTCCCGCCCGCCTGTAGCGGCCGCGAAAATCGAGCAGCACCCTGCGCATGGACTGGCCATGGGCCACGCCTTGGCCCTCCAGGCGGGCCAGGTCGATGTGCGTCCATTCGGATTGCCTCGGGAAATCCTCAGCACTCCGAGGCCAGCCTGCCTCGACCCCAAGGACGGCGGATGCAACGGCATACGCATAGCATTCGATGGCGGCCTGGTCGCCCGCCTGCATTGCATAGCTCTCCCGGCGCCGACCCGACGGCCCCTCGATACCGGCGAGCCAGAGAAGTGCGGCCAATCCATCCAACGCCCGCTCCGGCGGGACGTAGGCACTGCGCGCACTGCCCAGAAAACCCAGGCTGGCCACACTGACGGCGTCATCCGGCGGCCACAGCCTTTGGCGCTTGCCCAGGGCGAGCATCAGGCGGTACATCCGCTCCTCATCCAGATCGTCGCCCTCATTCACAGCGTATCCCCTTCGAAGGCACACCCGCGGGACAGCCACAAGCGGGGGTTCATGGGCGCCGGCGGCGCGATGGCAAAGCCCTGCAGGCAGTCCGCCCCGACGCGCGAGGCGCGGTCCACGTCCTGGGGCTGTTCGATCCCTTCGGCCACGACATGTTCGGCGATGGCCTGGCAATAGGCCGCCAGGCTGGCGAGCCGCTGCTCGCCGCTGCGCGAGCCGCGCGCCGCGCGGATGAGCGAGCCGTCGAGCTTGGTCACCTGCGGCTGCACCGATTGCATGAACGCGAAGGAGCTGTGGCCGGCCCCGAAGTCATCCAGCGCGATCCGGCAGCCCAGGGCCTGCAGGCGGTGCACGAATGCGGTGGCCACGCCCGGGTCGTATTGCGCGGCGGTTTCGGTGATCTCGATGGTCAGACGGCTGGCGACATCGGGACGCTCGCGCAGTTGGGCGATGACCGAGGACCACCAGCTGTCGCCCACGAGGCTGAGGGCCGAGACGTTGCAGCCCACGCATGCCATCGGCTGGGCGCGCAGCCAGCGCAGCACCGACAGCACCACCACGCGGTCGAGTTCGCGCACCAGGCCCAGGCGCTCCAGCGCGGGAACCTTGTCGCCCATGGAGATCGAGGCCGTGCCCGCCGTCGGCCCCTGGCCTGCGGCCTCCTTGGCGCCGGGCTTGCTCAGGCGCAGCAGCGCCTCCAGGTACAGCACCTCGCTGTGGTCGCGGGCGTGCACCACCGGCTGCATGTCCAGGCTCAGCTCACCCGCGGCCAGGTGTTCGTACAGATCGATGGCGCAGGCCATGTCGCGCGCATAGGCCTCGCGCCATTTCACCCCGCGGCCCGGCGGCGCGAGGAACTGGACTTCGTCCAGCGGGCTCAGCTCCAGCTCCCAGCGATCGGGGGTGCTGGCGCGCGCCTCGGCGCTGCACGCGTGGGCATCGTCCACGCGGAACGCGCGCGACAGGCCCACCACCGGCAGCACCCGCAGGCCGCCACGGGGCAGGGTCACGGGGGTGGACAGCCACAGCTGCCAGTGCTCCATCCAGTCTTCGACCAGGCGATCACTGGCCCGCGCTTCGCCCCAGAGGAGGTCGTCCGGGATGTTCACCAGCAGCGTTGCCGCATCGAGCATCCACACCTCGCCGCCGAGACACAGCACCCTCAGCCGCAGTTGCGACAGCACCTCTTCGGCCACCGCCAGGCCGAAGGAGCCCGCCAGATGCGCGTGGTTGCGCAACTCGATCAGCATCTGCCGGTACGAACTGCCCATGTGCAACATGTGCGTTGTCGCGCGACTGTCACGCCTGCGTCTGGCTTGGCCCTGCACCAATGCACCACCATTCGACGTATCTACCTGCATCATTTCGCCGGCCTTGTCAAATTTGTGCAAAATGGTTCCTCTTGGTCACTATTTGAGGCGGTCGAAACAGGGGCGGGCGTTTGCTCTATCGACGACCTTCAGGCAGCATCTCTTGACTAGCCGACAAAAGGGAAGCATTTTGTCAAGCCTATTTTTTTGAGATCAGGTCGGCTTCAGTGACTTTATTCACTTTTTTGACCCTAGCGCGCGCCCGGCAGTGGGTGCGGGCCACTCCGAACCCATGCCTGAGAGGTTGTTATCTCGTAACAACACGCGGCGCGCCCTGTGATGCGTGACCAAGAAATCGGAAACGAGCCTTCACAGGACGTCCTCAAGGACCGTGATAAACCGCGCGAGCCGGGACGCACGCTGGGCTACGCACGGGTGTCCACCGAGGAGCAGAACCTGGACCTGCAGATCAGGGCCTTGAAGGGTGCGGGCTGCCAGGCCATCTACACCGACCACGTCTCGGGCAAGACGGAGTCCCGGCCGGGGCTGAACGAGGCGCTGGCCACGCTGCAGAAGGGCGACAAGCTGGTCGTGTGGCGCCTGGACCGCCTGGGCCGCTCGCTGGTGCACCTGGTGCAGATGCTCGAACTGCTGGGTGCGCGCCAGATCAAGTTCTGCTCGCTGTGCGAGCACATCGATACCGCGTCCTCGGGAGGCCGGCTGGTGTTTCACATGATGGCGGCGCTGGCGGAGTTCGAGCGCTGCCTGATCAGCGAGCGGACCCGCGCCGGCATGGCCGCGGCCAAGTCGCGCGGCAAGCGCATGGGGCGCCACCCGTCGATGGATGAAGAGCAGCAAGGCCGCGCCCTGCGGCTCATCGAGCAGGGCGGCTCGGTCGCCTCGGTGGCGCGGCAGTTCGACGTCACGCCGCGCACGGTCTATCGCATGCTCCGGCGGATGAGGCCGGCCGTGGCGCCGGGCGCGGCGTGCGGGCACTGAGGCTTCGCCGTCCTCAGCGCATGTTGCCGGTGTGCCCGAGCGAGTAGCGCCCGGGCTGCGGCCAGACGGTCAGGCCGTGCGGCTCGGCGCCGACCTTGATCTTGGTGACCTCGCCGCTGCGCGTGTCGATGTCGTAGACCACGTCGTCGAAGCGGCCCGACAGCCACAGGCGCGTGCCGTCGGCGCTGACGTTGCCCATGTCCGGGCTGCCGCCGCCGGGGATCGGCCACTGGGCCACCACCTTGCGCGTGGCGAAGTCCAGCACCGAGACGCTGCCCGGTCCGCCGCGCTTGCCGTGCACCTGGTGCGAGCCGCGGTTGGCGACGTACAGCCGGCTGCCGTCGCGGCTGGGATACAGGCCGTGCGCGCCGGGGCCGGTGGCGATGAAGCCGGTTTCCTTGAAGGCGTCGCCGTCGATCTCGAAAATGCCGTCGGCCATCATGTCGGCGACGTAGAAGCGCTTGCCGTTGGGCGAGACGCGGATGTCCTGCGGCATGCCGCCGCCCGAGAGTTTGAGGTAGCCCAGCACCTTGTGCTCGACCATGTCGATCTTGGCCAGGTGGCCGCCGAACTCGCAGGTGAAGATGGCGTAGCGGCCGTCGATGGCGAAGTCGGCGTGGTTGATGCCGGCGCAGTCGGGCGTGCTGAGCGAGAACTGCAGCGCCATGGTGTGCGGGTCGCGGAAGTCCAGGCGCTTCAAGGCTTCGGCGACGACGATGGCGTGCTTGCCGTCTGGCGTGAAGTACATGTTGTAGGGGTCGTCCACCGGCACCGGGGTGCCGGGCTTGCCGGTGAGCGGGTCGATCGGCGTGAGGCTGCCGTCCTTCTTGCCTTCGGCGTTGTTGGTGACCCAGAGCGTCTTCAGGTCCCAGGACGGCACGATGTGCTGCGGCGAGCGGCCGACCTTGAATTTGTCCACCACCTTGCGCGTGGCCGGGTCGATCACGTAGACGTCGTTGGAGCGCAGGTTGGGCACGTAGATGCGCGGCAGCGCGCCGGCCACGGCCGGGCTCAGCATGTGGGCGGCGGTGGTGCCGTAGAGGTTGCGCGCGTCGGGCACCGGCGGCGTGCCGGGCAGGGCGGGGGTGACCTGGGCCAGGGCGGCGGCGCCGCTCAGCAGGGCGGCGGCCAGCAGCGTGGCGCGGAAGAAGGGTGGGCAGGCAGGCTGCATCGAAAGCTCCATCACAGAAAAAAGCATCCGTTATTCATGATGCTACGGGTGATTACCCGCGGCGCCGGCAACAGAGAGGCACAGAAGGCCGCGGAGCAGGCCATGCCAGAAACACCGTGGAGCCGGCTTTGCCGGGCCACTGGTGTTGTACCCTGCAAGGGGGTTGGCGAAGACGCGAAACGCGTAGCCTGGGGGTGTTTCACTTTTCAGCGCGCAATATCGCGGCGCAGCGCGGCGACGGTATTGCGCACGATCAACTCCACGCCGCGCTGGCCGAGCGCGGCGCTGGCGCGGCGTGGGTCGCCGCCGTAGACGCCGTCGGCCGAGCCTGGCCGGGCGGCATTGCGCAGGCTGCGCACGGAATCGGGCGCCACCGCCAGTTGCAGCGCGGCGTCGGCCAGGCCGGCGTGGCTGCCGATCTCGTCGCCACGGAAACCCTGCTCGCGCAGGAGGGCGTCGAAGCCCTCGGTGCTGGCGCGGTAGTACTCGGGCGGCACCAGGGCCTGGGCGCTGCCGGCCCAGCGCCGGTTGAGCTGCGCGGCGGCGCGCTCCACGCTCTTGCGGTAGCCGCCGTGGTCGCCCAGGAACACGACGTGGCGCATGCCGTGCACGCGCAGGCTCTCGGCGGCGGACATGAGGGTCTGCACGAAGACTTCTTCCGGCACGGTGATGGTGCCGGGAAAGCGCATGTGCGAACTCGGCGGCGCCGTGCCGCCCTCGGGCACGTAGGCGACGACCGGGGCCAGCAGCGCGTGGCCCAGTGCCTCGGCGATCTGCTGGGCGATGACGCGCACGCGCTGGTTGTGCTTGCCCAGGGCGATGAAGGGGCCGCTCTGCTCGACGCCGCCAATGGGCACGATCAGCGTGGTGCTGCCGGCCTGGATGCGGTCGCGCAGCTCGGTCCAGGTCAGGTCTTCGAGCCAGACGCTGGCGGGGCCGGCGCCGGCCGGCGCGGCGGACAGGGCCGGCAGCGCGGCGAGTCCGCCGGCAGCGGTCAGAAACTGCCCCAATGCGGCACGCCGCCCCTTGCCTGAAACCGCCATCCCTGCTCCTTCCCTTTGCGGAAGCAGCGATTGGACAAGAGCATTGTTTCCGCGTCGCAGCCAACTTGTAAGCGTTGGTGCCCGTGGGAACGGATTCTTGAATGAAAAGTGGCTGTAGCCCAGGTTTTTCCTTGGCCGTAAGCTATCATAAATATAGCAATCAGGCGGCCAAGGGCTGCGCCTGCGACGCCTGTTCCCAGCCGCGCAGCTTGCCGGGGTTGAGCAGGCCCTGCGGGTCGAGGCGGCGCTTCATCTCGACCACCCCGGGGTTGAGCCGGCCCTGCTTGCCGTCCTCGACGATGTAGACGTGCGGGTTGTTGACGTGCACGCCGTGCGCGCGGTGGATCTGCATGATCTGCTCGAGCCGCTCCTCGGTGCTGAAGCGCACCAACTGAAGGCCGCTGCAGGTGAGGGCGCCGTCCTTGGTGCGCAGGAATTCCAGGTGCATCAGCACCTCGCCGCCGAGCGCCCGCTCCAGTGCCTTGACCTGCTCGACGTGGCGCGCCGGGTCGAAGCCGGTCTGCAGGTAGGTCAGGGTGGGGTCGAGCTTCATCGCGTGCAGCGTGGTGTGGTTCCAGGTGTATTCCAGCAGCGTCTTCTTGCCGGCGCGCACCTCGTCGGCATTCCTGCGGTAGCCGATGCGGCCGCCGTGCGCGGCGACCATGGCCTGCACCGGGGCTTCGGACTGCGGCGCGATGGACAGCAGCAAGGCGTGGCACCCCGTGGGCAGCCATTCGGCCAGCGGCGCCAGGTAGTCGGGCACCGGCGCGCCGAGGAAGCAGACCTCCTTCTTGCTGATGCCGGGCGCCGCGGCCAGCGCGCTGGCGCACTCCAGCGCGGCGGCGTAGCCGGCATCGCCCGCGTCGAACAGCGCGATGCATTCGGTCCAGGGCGTGGCCGGCGCCAGCGCCACCTCCAGCTCCAGCACGATGCCGTTGGTGCCGTAGGTGTGGTGCAGCAGCATGGCCTCGGCGCCGCGCAGTTCCAGCACGCGGGGCTCGGGCTCCACCGTCATCACGCGCAGGCCCAGCACGTTGCCGGGCGCGGCCAGCGGGCCGTAGGTGATCGAGCCGGCACCGCCGAAGCCGCCGCCGAACAGCCCGCCCAGGGTGGCGCTGCGGAAGGTGGAGGGCAGCCAGCGCAGCTCCCAGCCGTGCGGCCGGGCCTCGTCGTCGAAGGCCGCCAGCCGGATGCCGGCCTGCGCCCGGCCCACGCCCCCGCGCACCCAGCCAAAGCCGTTGTAGGCCGACAGGTCCAGCACCAGCCCGCCCCGCAGCGGTATGCACTGGCCGTAGTTGCCGGTGCCGCTGCCGCGCACGGTGATGGGAATGCCCTCTTTCGCGCAGGCGGCCACCACGCCGCGGATCTCGTCCTCGGTGCGCGGGCGCACCGCGATGTCGGCGCGCTTGTCGGCGAGCTGGCGCTTGAGCACCGGGCTGTACCAGGCGAAGTCCTGCGACAGCCGCGCCACGCGCGAGACGTCGACGATCCAGTCGGCATCGGGCAGGGCGTCCTGCAGGCGTTCCAGGGGGGTGGCGGTGATGGTCATGCGGTGTCCTGGTCGGAAGGGTCAGTCGTGCGATTGCTCGCTGGCGTGCCAGGAGCCGAGCGCGCGGCGCGTGGCCCAGGCCATGGCGGCGAACAGCGCCACGCCGGTGAGCGAGATCAGCAGCAGCGCGGCGAACATGCGCGGGATGTTGAGCTGGAAGCCGGCCTGCAGGATCTGGTAGGCCAGGCCGGCGCCGATGCCGCCGGTGCCGGCGACGAACTCCGCCACCACCGCGCCGATCAGCGACAGGCCGCTGGAGATGCGCAGCCCGCCGAAGAAGTAGGGCAGCGCGCTCGGGATGCGCAGGCGCACCAGCTGCTGCCAGCGCGTGGCGCGGTTGAGGCGGAAGTAGGCCTGCAGGTCCGGGTCGATGCTGCGCAGGCCCAGCGTGGTGTTGCTGATGATCGGGAACAGCGCCACCAGCGCGGCGCAGATCACCATGGACAGCACCGGATCCTTGACCCAGATGATGATCAGCGGCGCCACCGCCACGATGGGCGTGACCTGCAGCAGCACGGCGTAGGGGAACAGCGCGGTCTCGATGCGCCGGCTCTGCACGAACAGGAAGGAGACCAGCACGCCAACGACGGTGGCGGCCACGAAGGCCAGCAGCGTGATCTTCACCGTGACCCACAGCGCCAGGCCCAGCGGCGCCCAGTCGGTCAACAGGGTCTGCAGCATCAGCAGCGGCGAGGGCACGAGGTAGGGCGGCAGATCAAAGCCGATGACCAGCGCCTGCCACAGCAGCAGCAGCACGATGCCGACCAGCGCCGGGTAGACGATGCGCTGCACGCGCGGCTGCTGCAGCAAGGGGGTGCGGCTCATGTCAATTCTCCATGGTGCCGGCCAGCGCCGGCAGCGCGTGCGCCACAAGGGCGCCGAAGGCCGCGGAGCAGGCCATGCCAGGACATCCGCGGAACCGGCTCGGCCGGGCCGTCGGATGTGCCCCCTGCAAGGGGGTGGCCGAAGACACGAAGTGCGTAGCCTGGGGGTGCTTCATCTCATTCCTCCGTGCTGGCGCGCAGGAGGCTGTCCTGCAGCGTCTTGGCGTGGCGCGCGAATTCGGGCGAGACCATGAAATCCGCGCTGCGCGGGTAGGGCGCGTCGATGTGGAACTGCTCGACCACGCGGCCTGGGCGCGCGGCCATCATCACCACGCGGCTGCTGAGGAACACCGCCTCGTGGATCGAATGGGTGACGAAGATCACGGTGAGCTTCTTGCGCTGCCAGAGTTCGAGCAGGTCGGAGTCGAGCTTGTGGCGGGTGATCTCGTCGAGCGCGCCGAAGGGCTCGTCCATCAGCAGCAGGTCGGGCTCGGTGACCAGGCCGCGCGCGATGGACACGCGCATCTGCATGCCGCCCGAGAGCGCGCGCGGCAGCGCGTCGGCGAAGCGGGCCAGGCCGACCAGGGCCAGCGCGTCGGCCACGCGCGCGTCGGCCTCCTGGCGCGGCACGCCGGCCAGGTCCAGCGGCAGGCGCACGTTGCTCCGCACGCTGGCCCAGGGCATGAGCGTGGGCGACTGGAACACGAAGGACAGCTTCTGCGCGCACTCGTGGAGCTGCGCCACCGGCTTGCGCCAGAGCAGCAGGCGGCCGTCGCTGGGTTCGAGCAGGCCGGCGACCATCTTCAGCAGCGTGCTCTTGCCGCAGCCCGAGGGGCCGAGCAGGGTGACGAATTCGCCCTCGGCGATCTTCAGGTCCACCGGCAGCAGGGCCTGGGTGCCGTTGGGGTAGGTCTTCTCGACCGACAGGCATTCGACGGCCGGGATGCCGGCCGCGGCCCGTCCGGGTGGCGCGGCCGGCGTGGCGGCTTGTGCACCGGTCATGGGGTGTTCCGTCCTCAAGGCAGGACCTTTGCGTCCTTGATGAAGGCGGTGCTGTAGGTCTTGCCGAGGTCGAGCTTGGCCGGGTCGAGCAGCTTGGCGGCGACCAGGAAGTCGTAGCTGGCCTTGCTGCGCGCGTCGGTGATGGTGCCGATGCCCGTGGTGGCGGCGTCGCCGCCGGTGACCATGCCCATTTCCTTGAGCTTGGCCACGCCGTAGGCGAGCTGTTCTTCGCTCATGTTGGGGTTGTCCTTCCTGATCAGGGCGTTGGCCGGCGCCGGGTCGGCCAGGTAGCTCTTCCAGCCTTCGGCGGAGGCCTTGAGGAAGGCGGCCACGGCCTTGCTGCGGTCCTTCAGGGTCTTGTCCATGCAGCTGACGGTGGTGGCGTAGGCGGGGTAGCCCTGGTCGCTGAACATCAGCACGTTGGCCTTGACGCCGGCCTTCTCGATGGCGAAGGGCTCGGAGGTCAGGTAGCCCTGCTGCGCGGCGTTCCTGTCGGCGACGAAGGGCTGGATGTTGAAGGTGTAGGGCCGCACCTGGCTGTCGGTGTAGCCGTACTTGGCCTTGAGCCAGGGCCAGAAGCTGAGGTTGGCGGCCTGGCCGATGAGCAGGGTCTTGCCCTTCAGCTGGTCCAGGCGGGTGACGTCCTCGTGCGCGATCAGCACCTGCGGGTCTTTCTGGAAGAAGGCGGCCACGGTGGTGATCGGCACGCCGCCGGCGCGCACCTGCATCATCTGCAGGTCGCTCGATCCCATGACGCAGTCGGCCTGGCCGGCGGCGGCGATCTGCACCGCATTGACCTGCGGCCCGCCCATCTTGATGGTGACGTCGAGCCCGGCCTTCTTGTAGAGGCCGGTGGCCAGCGCCTGGTAGAAGCCGCCGTGCTCGGCCTGGGCGTACCAGTTGGTCATGTAGACGAACTTTTCGTCGGCCTGCGCCGTGCTGGCGGCAGCCAGTGCAAGGGCAAGAAAGCCGAGGCGGGAAGCGGTGCGGTTGCGCATGGTGGGGCCTTTGGTGCAGGGTGGAGGGATGGGGTTGCGAGCGTGGGCGATGCAAGGATTGCGCCGGGCGTTCAGGCCAGCGCCGCGGCGCCCTGGATGAAGCCGGTCTGGTGGCCGCGCTCCCAGGTGGATTCCTCGCGCACCAGCCAGCGCAGCGCGTGCAGCTCGGCGAGCACCTGCGCCCAGCTCGCGGCCAGGGTTTCGAGGATTTCCACGCCCTGCTCGCGCGTGGCGCTGGTCGGGTCGCCGATGACGCCGCTGGGGCCGAAGTCGCGCGCGGTCCAGGCGCAGGCGGGGCGGCCGTCGGGCGAGAGCAGCTGGATCGGGAAGGGCGGCGGAAAGTTGGCGACGGCGCGCGCCATGTGCACCGTGTCGGGCGCCAGGGCCAGCATCAGCGCGGTCTCGGCATGGCCGGCATGCATGGCGAGCTTCTTCTCCTGCTCGCTGATCTGCCGGCCCGAGGCATTGGGCAGGCGCGAGACGCCGTGCGGCACCACCACGAAGTCGCCATGGCGCAGGCGCAGCTCGCGCGCGGCCATCTCCAGCACCTGGGGCTGGCCGCCGTGGCCGTTGGCGAACACCAGCTTGCGAAAGCCGGCGCGGTAGACCGATTCGCCGATCTCCACCACGGTGGACAGCAGCGTGGTGCCGGTGAGCGTCATGGTGCCGGGAAAGTGCAGGTGCTCCTCCGACTTGCCGTAGGTGATCGGCGCCATGGCGTAGGCCGGCACGCTCTGCGGCAGCAGTTCCAGCGCGCGGCCGATCACGCCCGAGGCGATGACGCTGTCCACCGAGCAGGGCAGGTGCGGGCCGTGCTGCTCGATGGCGCCGCAGGGCAGCACGATGACGGTGTTGGCGCGGTCGGGCAGCGCGTCGACCTCGGTCCAGCTGAGGTATGGCAAAAAGCGGTGGGGCGGAATGTAGCCGTGGAGCATGGCGGTCTTTCGGTATCAGTTATGCGTGGCGCCGGCCACGGAGAGGCACGAAAGGCCGCGGAGCAGGCCATGCGCGGACATCCGCGGAACCGGCTTTGCCGGACCGCAGGATGAGCCCCCTTTGAGGGGGTAGGCGAAGACGCGAAGCGCGTAGCCTGGGGGTGTTTCATTTGCTCGGGATGCGGGCGGTGGCCTCGACCTCGATCAGCACGTCGGCCGTGGGCATGAGGCCGCTGACCTCGACCACGGTGGAGACCGGCGGCTCGCCCGGGAAGAACTGGCGCCGCACCCGGCTGTAGAGCGGGAAGTGGTCCAGGTTCCTGAAGTACTGCACCAGCTTGAACACGTCGGCCATCTGGCCGCCGGCGGATTCGACGGTCTGGCGGATCATGTCCAGCACGCTCCAGCTCTGCGCGAGGATCGGTCCTTCCTTGACGTCGCTGGAGAACTCGCCGGTGCGCCCGATGCGCTCGGCCGCCTCGGGCGGGATGTCGGCATAGCCGCGCACGATGCGCCCGGCGGCCGGGTCGACCGGGATGACGCCGGACAGATAGACAATGTCGCCGACGCGGCGATACGCGGAATAGCGCGCGAGAGGCTTGGCCTCCACGCTCGGCACTGACGTGTGCTCGCTGCCCCCCAAGGGGGCGCTCGCGCCTTGGGGCGACCCGGCGGCGCTCAGATCACCACTCATGACAAGACTCCTTCAGTGATGGGCCGGCCCGCGCGCAGCACGGTGCGCGGCTGGCTGCGCGAGGGAAAGCCCCAGGCGTCGGCGGCGGTGAAGATCAGCAGGTCGGCCGCGTCGCCCGGCTGCAGCGGCAGGCGGCCCGGCGTGCGCGTGAGCCAGTCGGCGCGGCACAGCGCGTCGGTCCAGCGGTCGAAGGGCTGGTCGAGCTGCGCGGCGAGCACGCCCGCGGCCAGCGACTCCAGCGGGTCGTAGCTGCCGACCGGGCAGAACGGGTCCTGCACGTTGTCGCTGGCCACCAGCAGCGGGATGCCGCGTGCGCGCGCCTCCTTCACCAGCGTGAGGCCGCGCTGGCGCGGGCTGCGGCCGGTGACCGCGTCCTGCAGCAGCAGGTTGGTCAGCGGCAGCGTGACCAGCGTGATCGGCGCCTGCGCCACCGCGTCGAGCACGGCCAGCGCCTCGGCCTCGGGCTTGGCCGCCAGCGCGCAGGTGTGTCCGCAGACGGCGCGGCCGGCGTAGCCGCTGGCCTTGAGGTGGCGCGCGATCGCGGCCAGGCCCTGCGCGCCGGGGTGCAGCTCTTCGTCCACGTGCAGGTCCAGGTCCAGGTCGTGGCGCGCGGCGGCGTCCAGCAGATGCGCCAGCGCCTGCGGGTCCCAGTGGTGGGAGTGCACGAAGCCGCCCATCACCGCGCCCGCGCCGCTGGCGGCCACGCGGCGCGCGAGTGCGTCGGCCGTGGCGGCGTCGGCATGCAGGGAGAGCGGCACCAGGGTGACCCGCTCGATGGCGATGCGGCCGCGCCACTCCTCGGCCAGTTCGCGCAGCACCTGCCAGGCCACCGGCTCGGCCTCGGGCTCCCACCAGTCGCAGTGGGTGCGCAGCCGTGTCACGCCGGCCTCGTAGGCCCATTGCAGCGCCTTGGCGGCGCGCGCATGCACGTCGGCCGGCGTCCACTGCGCGCGGTCGGCCATCATGGCCTCGATGGCGCCGAGCAGGCCGGGCCGGACCGCGCCCATGCGCGGCAGGGTGAAGGTCTTGTCGAGATGGGTGTGGGCGTCCACCAGGCCGGGCAGCACCGGCGCGCCGTGCAGGTGCCGCACCGCGTCGCCCGTGGGCGTGGGCTGGGAGGGTTCGATGCGGGCGATGCGGCCTTGGGTGATGTGGATGTCGGCGAGTGCAGGGTGCGCGCCCTGGCGCGGCCAGGTGGCGGGCAGCAGCCATTGGGGGAGGCGGGCCTGGTGGAGCAGGTGGTCTTGCATGGCTACTCCCGGCCCCCGCCCTGCGCAGGAGAACCAATCCCCCTCATGCCAACCGCTCCATCGCCCGCCCCACCTTCGCCCGAAACCGCTCCAGGCTCTCGGGCGTCGCCACGTTCATGTGGTAGTGCGCGTGGTAGTCCACCCTGGCGCGCGCGCCGGTGAGCATGCGCAGGTAGCGGGTGACGATCTTGCGCGGCGGGTCGCCCATGGCCCAGGCGGTCCAGCGCGGGCGGCCGTAGGTGACGACGGCGCTGATGCGCCGGATGTGGGTCAGGGCCGGCTTGACGTGCTGCGGGTCGCGGATGTCGAAGGCGACGCCGGGCATCAGCACACGGTCGCAGTAGCCCTTGAGCATGGCCGGCAGGCCGAAGCACCAGGTGGGAAAGCACAGCACCAGGGCCTCGGCCCATTGCAGCCGCTCGACGTATCGCTGCACCGGCACGCGGTTGGCCGGAACGTCGTGGTAGCCCAGGCGCTCCTCGCGCGAGAGCACCGGGTCGAAGCCCTCGGCGTAGAGGTCGCAGTCGTCCACCTCGTGGCCGGCCGCGCGCAGGCTCCGCAGCACCTGTTGGTGCAGGCTGGCGTGGTAGCTGGTGTCGACCGGGTGGCAGTAGAGGACGAGGACGCGCATTCTTGACCGTTTGATTTGATCGAACGGTCAGATTCACGCAAGGCCTGTGCCAGCGCCGCGCCGCAGGCGCACGGGCGCCACGCCGGGGGCGGGCGCCTCAGTCTGGTGCCAGGCCGCAGAGCAGCAGCACGGAATTGGTGATCTGGCGCGCGATGGGTGCGCGCTCGATGGGCGCGTCGGGCGGCAGGAGCAGCATCACGCGCGCCTGCACCTGGTAGTCGGCGTAGTGCTGGGTCATGGCCCAGATCTGCATCAGCAGCAGCCGGGCATCGACCCGCCGGATCAGGCCGCGCTGCATCCAGTCTTCGATCAGGCGCACCTTCTGGTCGGTGGAGGCGCGCGCGCGCGGCCAGTACTTGTCCAGATGGGCGCCGCCGGCCAGCAGCTCGCCGGTGAAGATGCGCGACAGGCCGGGATTGTCCAGCGCGTAGTCGAGCTTCTTGCGCACGTAGTCGCTCAGCACGCGCTTGGGGTCCATCACGTTCTCGTCGAAGGCGAAGGCGTGGGACCAGCCCTCCAGCACCGACGCCAGCAGCTCCTCGTACAGCTCGTCCTTGCCAGGGATGTAGTAGTGCAGCTGCGGCTTGGTCAGGCCGGCGCGCTCGGCGATGGCCTGGGTCGAGGCTCCGCGCAGGCCGTGCAGGCTGAACTCCTCGATCGCCGCCTCGCGGATGGCGGCCAGGATGCGCTCGCGCCCCAGGCGCTTGCGGGGCGGGGTCTCGGGTGGGGGAGCGGTGGACAAGGCGGTGCGGAGCGGCAGGGCGAAGGCCGCAGTGTAAGCACGATGTCTGCCGCCGCCGCCGTGCATTGCAGGCAAAAAGTGACTGTAGCCCAGGTATTATCTGGGCTTGTAGCTATGATTAATGTAGCAAAGACGACAGCGCCGGCCACGCGCCCCAGGCTAGGCACAGCGGCAGCACGAGGGCGCAGGCGGCCTTGCAGGCCACGCGGTGGGTGAAGCTGTTGGGCAGCCAGTGTTCAAGCATGCCGGCCTCCGTGGAGCGGGGCGCGGCGGCCGTGCGCCATGGCGCAGGCCACACCGCCGCAAACCAGGGCCGGCAGCAGCAGGCCCAGCGCCTGGTGCGCCCAGGGCGCGAGCGCATGGCCGGCGCCTTCGGCCGCCACCGGCAGGCTGTTGCGCAGCACCTCGCCCAGCAGCACCAGCAGGCCCGCGAGCGGCAGCCGTGCCAGGAAGTCCCGGCCATCGCGCCGCGCCCACAGCGCCGCCGCGCAGGCGGTGACACCGCCGAGCCAGGCCATCGGCACGCCGGAGCAGGGCGCATCGACGATCACCATGCGCCCGTCGACCAGGAGCGTGCCGCCCTCGCGCAGCACCGTGAAGAACGGCGCGAGCAGCCAGCGGCCGGCCTCGGCCGTGAGCCGGCGCAGCGGCTCGCCGGCATGGCACGGCAGCGACGAGAGCCGTGGCAGCGCCAGCACGGCCAGCCCCACCACCGGCAGCGCCGGCACGCGCTGCGCACCATGCGCGGGCAGAAAGGCCAGCAGCCCGCAGGCCAGCGCCAGCATCGAGATCAGTCCGCTGAGCAGCGCCGGCAGCGCGCCGCGCGTGGCCGTGGCCAGCACGGTGCCGGCCAGCGCCAACAGCAGCCAGGCCAGGCGCGGCGAGGCGAGCAGCGCGTGCCGGCGCCGCAGCACCAGCACGGCCAGCGTGGCGAGCGCCAGCAGGCCCGGCGCATCGCCCGGGCCGTGGGCCAGGCGCCGCGCCAGCCAGACCCTGTCTCTTATACACATCTAAAAGGGGGGGGGGGGGGGGGGGGGGGGGGGGGGGGGGGGGGGGGGGGGGGGGG
>NZ_JAELTO010000106.1 GCF_016428875.1 Xylophilus sp. ASV27 | reverse complement strand
ATCTCTTCCATCGTCGCCAGGAACACATCGCGTCGGGTGGGGCGGCGGTATTGCTCGAATCCGGCCTCTTGATCGGCCGCTGCTGCCAGGGTCTGTTGCTTCATCGGATCACAACGCATTCGAGCCGCCAGTGGTGGACTTGTTCAGCGTTGCCTTAATCTTACTGTGTCATAAAAGATGCTTTGCGCTTGCCCTTCCGCAGCATGGGCACTGCCCGAGACGAGCGATCAACTGATAGCTCAGTCGATGGCGCAGTGTCGTGATCGACGTCGCCACGTGGCGTTGCGCGCGCAGGACTGCCTCGGGGGACGTAATCCTCGGGAACGGCAGGCACCTGGCGTTCGATGAAGTTTTTTTTATCGCCGACAGACTTGTCGGCGACGAGGCGCTCGGCCATGAGGAACCCGTAGGCGGCGATGCTCAACGCGGCGTGATGATGGAACCCGGTGTCGTCGATGATCCACCAGCCGCGCTGACTGAAGTCCATCTTGGGCATCACCCACTGGCACACGCGACGCAGCATCTGCGTGTCGGACCACTCGGCTTTGGCGACGAAGTGGTGCAGTGCTTGGTGCCGGGCGCTGGCGTGTGTCGGGTCCACTCGCGCGGCCATGGGCTCCACGCTCTTGCGCGACAGAGGAAGCATCAGGCCCGTGCAGTAACCGCGAAGGCCCGCATGCCGGTCCACGTGACCCAGGCCTTCGCTCAGGTGCTCCAGATAGCTATCGAAGCGCTCGGCTGCATTCATCGATCCTCCAAATCGAAGTCCGGAAGATCGAATTATGATATTTATGACACAGTAAGATTAGGGGTGTGCCCGCGGGCACACTTCCATTCCCTCTAGCGCAATGCCGCCTTCTGTGTCGGTGCAACGGCCGGTGCCGGCAGGCTGCTGCGGATCTTGGCGACCTGCTGCGGCGTGACCGCAGCGGCCTGGTTGCCCCAACTGCTGCGCACGAAGCTGAGCAGGTCGGCCACATTCTGGTCGCTCAGCCGCCAGCCAAAACCGGGCATGGCCAGGGCGGACGGAGCTTCGGTGGTGTGCGGCATGGCCGAACCCTGAAGCACGAGGCGGATCAGCGAGGTCGGGTCCTTGGCCGCGACCGTGCTGCTGCGAGCCAGTGTGGGAAAGGTGCGCTGTGCGCCCTGGCCGTCCGAGCGGTGGCAGGCGCTGCAGTTGTTGAGGTAGACCAATGCGCCGGGTTGCTCGGCCTTTCCGTCGCGCAGCGCCACGGCCGTGGCATGGGCCGCCGCGGAGTCCGCTGCCGCAGCGGACTCCGCGCTGCTGTCGCCCAGCGACTTGAGGTAGGTCGCGATCGCCCCCAGGTCCTCGCGCGTCATGTACTGGGTGCTGTTGGCGACCACCTGTGCCATACGCCCGAAGGCCGCGGTCTTGCCGGTGCGGCCGGTCTTCAGGTAGTCGACGATTTCCTGCTGCGACCAGGTTGCCAGTCCCGGCTCGGCGGTGTTGCGCAGCGGCTGGGCGTACCAGCCGTCGATCACGGCGCCAGCCAGGAAGGCTTCGCCGCTCTTTTCGCTGGAGGCTTTCTCCGCGCCGGCGACGCCCCGTGGCGTGTGGCAGGCGCTGCAGTGACCCAGGCCCTGCACCAGGTAGGCGCCCCGGTTCCATTCGGCGCTCCGCGACGCATCGGCCGCGTAGGGTTGGCCCGGCAGATAGAGCAGGTTCCAGCCGGCCATCAGCCAGCGCATGCTGAACGGCCAGCGCAGTTCGGTCCGGGGGGTGTCCTGGCGGGCAGGCTGCACGCCCTTCATGAAGTAGGCATAGAGCGCCTGCAGGTCTTCGTCGTTGAGCCGGGAGAAGTTGGTATAGGGCATGGCCGGGTACAGGTAGCGGCCGTCCCTGGCCCTGCCTTCACGCAGCGCCCGCGTGAAGTCCGCCTGGCTGTATGTGCCGATACCCTGCTCCGGGTCCGGTGTGATGTTGGTGGAGATGATGGTGCCGAAGGGCGTGGCAAGCGGCAGGCCGCCGGCAAAGGGCGCGCCCTGGGGCCGCGTGTGGCAGCTGACGCAGTCGCCAGCGCGGGCCAGGTAGGCGCCACGCAGCATCTGCGGATCGTGCGGTGCCGCGGCAGCGGCATTGGCCGCCGGCGGTGTGCCGTCCTGCGCCTGGCCGAGCAGGGGCAGGGCGGCGAGGCCGCATGCCAGGGCCAGCAGTACTGGGCGGGAAGGATGCGAGAGGGCCATCGTCGTCTCCTTCAGGCCAGGGCGCCGGGGCTCTTCAGGTACTGCTCGCGGATCGCCTTGGCCGCCCAGTAGGCGAGGGCGCCGACCATGCCGGTCGGGTTGTAGCCGAAGTTCTGCGGGAAGGCGCTGGCCCCCATGACGAAGACGTTGGGCACGTCCCAGGTCTGCAGGTAGCGGTTCACGGCGCTGGTGCTGCGGTCGGTGCCCATGGGCGCGCCTCCGGTGTTGTGGGTGGACTGGTAGACGCGCAGGTCGTAGTGGTCGCCAGGTTTCCGGAAGGCGAGCTGCATCTGCGTGGGCCCCATGGCTTTGGCGATGCCCTCGACCTTGCTGCCGATGAACTGCGTCATGGCGATGTCGTTGGCCTTCCAGTCGAAGGTCATGCGCAGCAGCGGCTGGCCGTAGACATCCTTGTAGGTCGGGTCCAGGTCCAGGTAGTTGTCCCGGTAGCTCATGACCGAGCCCTGGCTGCCGACGCTGGTAGTGTAGAGGTAGTTGTCCTTGATGGCACGCTTCCAGGCGGCGCCCCAGGTCGGGGTGTCGGCGGGCACACTCATCTGCTGGATCGGACGGCCGCCGGTGTTGATGCAGTTGATGGTGGCACCGCCGATGAAGCCCAGCGGCC
The DNA here is from genome assembly GCF_016428875.1 of Xylophilus sp. ASV27. Classification (GTDB taxonomy): domain Bacteria; phylum Pseudomonadota; class Gammaproteobacteria; order Burkholderiales; family Burkholderiaceae_C; genus Xylophilus. The sequence goes on along the minus strand of NZ_JAELTO010000106.1, from coordinate 12,654 downwards.
CGTGGTCGAAGTTGTCGCCGTCGAAGTCGTCGATCACGGTGCCGCTGGCGCCCGCGCCGACGAAGGGATTCATCGGCTGGCTCTTGTCGAAGAACAGCGTGGCGCCGCCGTTGATCTGGTAGGCGTAGTTGCGCCCGACCACGCCGCGGCCGGTGGCCGGGTCGTACTTCTCGCCGATGTTGGACAGCAGCAGCAGGCGCACGTTGTGGAACTGATAGGCGCACAGGATGACCAAGTCGGCCGGCTGCTCGACTTCGTTGCCCTGGGCGTCGATGTAGGTGACGCCGGTCGCGCGCTTGCCGTCCGGCGCCATGTTCACGCAGATCACGTGCGAGCGCGTGCGCAGCTCGAAGTTGGGACGGTGCAGCAAGGTCGGCAGCAGCGTGGTCTGCGGAGATGCTTTGGCGTACATGTAGCAGCCGTAGCGCTCGCAGAAGCCGCAGAAGTTGCAGGGCCCGAGCTGGGCTCCGTGCGGATTGGTGTAGGCACGCGAGGCGTTGGCCGCGGCCTGCGGGAAGGGGTGATAGCCCAGCTCGCGCGTGGCCTTCTCGAACAGCAATGCGCTGTTGATGGAGGCCAGCGGCGGCAGCGGGAATTCGCTGCTGCGCGCGCCCTCGAACGGGTTGCCGCCGGGCTGGATCTGGCCGCGCAGGTTGCCGGCCTTGCCGGAGATGCCGCAGACCTTCTCGAACTGGTCGAAGAAGGGCTCCATCTCCTCGTAGCTCACGCCCCAGTCCTGCAGGTGCATGTCCGCGGGAATGAAATTCCTGCCATAGCGCTCCTCGTAACGGCTTCGGATGCGAAGGTCGTCGGGCAGCGGACGCCAGTGGTGGCCGTTCCAGTGCACGCCGGCGCCGCCCACGCCGTCGCCCGGCAGGAAAGAACCCAGTTGCCGGTAGGGAACGGCCACTTCGCCCGGGGTGTGGCGTACCGTCACGGTCTCTCTGGCCAGGTTCTGGAACAGCTTGCCGCGGATGCCGTAGGACAGCTCGTCCGTGATGCGCGGATAGGCGAAGTCGGGGTTGGTGTCGCGCATCTCGCCGCGTTCCAGCGCCAGCACCTTGAGGCCTGCGGCGGTGAGTTCCATGCCCATGATGGCACCGGTCCAGCCGAAGCCGACCAGCACCGCGTCCACGGCGGGATTCTTCTGTGTGGCCATGCTGCCCTCCTCAGCCTTGCGGCCCGCTGATGCTGACGGGCGGCAGCGGGTAGGCCACGCCGGGGCGTCCGACCCAGTCGGCAAAGTCCGCGCGGGCGCCGGGGAATCCGATCATCTTCCAGGCTGCGGCGTTCTTGTTGCCGCCGTGGATCGGGTCGCTCAGGTAGCCCTCCTTGGTGTTCTGCAGCAGGAAGCCGAAGAACGTCGTGGCCGAGATGCCGTCCAATGCCACCTCGCCGGACTCCAGGCCCTTGAGCACCTGGTCCTGCTGCCCGGTGTCGAGCTGGGCAAAAGCCTTGCCCTCGAAGGTTCTCTTGCAGTACGCGTCGCACGCCTCGATACCGGCGCGGTAGACGTCGCGCGGCGGCAGCTTGCCCTGGTAGCCGAACTCGGGCGGGGACTCGACGAAGGGGCCCTGCATGTACCAGAGGGCCGCGTGGCCGAAGGCCGCATCCATCTGACGGTCGATGAACTCCGGCACGCCGGCTTCGATGGCGCCCGGGACGGTGTCGTCGGCCGGGATCAGGCGCGCCACCGCGGCCTGGACGAACGCCCACTCCGGTGCGCTGAAGAAGGAGGGCGAGTAGGGCGTGGACGGCGCAGCAGTGGCCTCTGCAGGGGGCGGGACGGCGGAGGCGGTCGGGGTTTGTTGTGTACAGCCGGCGCTGCTGAGCGCGGCGACCGGCACGATGGCGATCGAATGGCGCAGGAACCCGCGCCGGGCGTTGTCGTGGGGCATGACCGTTCCTTGTGGACGGCACTGGAGGCCGTCTGCTGTATGGCTGCGAAAAACCACAGCCATCGTAGGGAAAGGAACGGAAGGCGGCCTGTGCGCCTTATGCGATGGGGGCTGTCAGCAATTGCCTTCAGTTACCCCGCGTTCAGCGCCGTTTGGGCGCAGCGGCGCTTGCTCTGGCAACGGCGCGGTTCGGGCTGGCGGCCGGCTTCCGGCCCGCGGAGCCATGGCTGGCGGCGCGGGGTACGTGTGCCTTGGTGCCTACGGACACCGGAAGGTAGACCACCAACTGCTCGCCATAGCGAAAAGTGGTGCCGGACTTCACGTCGTTCCAGGTCGCGACGTCGGCCGGGGTGACGCGGTAGCGCTGCGCCACCGTCGTGACGGTATCGCGTTTGCGCGCCTTGACCAGGGTGCGCCGGGTGACGACCTCGGGCGCCAGCGCCAGCCGCCCGTTGTCGGCCAGTTCGACCGCCACGTCCTCCTGCAGCTTGGCCGAGCGCGGCACCACCAGTGCCGAGCCGGCCTTGATCAGCATGCGCGGCGGTATGTTGTTGATCTGCCGCAGGTCGGCCGCGTCCATGCCGAAGCGCGCGGCGGCCGCGGCCACGGTCATGGTGCTGGGCGCGGTCCAGGCGGTCCAACTGGCGTACTGGCCATCGGCATAGGCCTCCAGGTTGCGGCGAAAGATCGCGGCGTTGTCCCAGGGCAGCAGGATCTGCGGCGTGCCGGCGGCGAAGATCACCGGTTGGTGCAGGGACGGATTGAGCTCCTTGAAGTCCTTGAGTGCCACGTCGGCCAGCTTGGCGGCCAGCGCCACGTCGATGTCGCGCGTGATGTCCACCGTCTGGAAGTAGGGGTGGTTCTCGATCAGGGGCAGCTCCGTGTTGAACGTCTCCGGGTGTGCCACGATGTTCTTCACCGCCTGCAGCTTGGGCACGTAGTAGCGTGTCTCGTTGGGCATGGACAGGTCGCTGTAGGTGGTGGGCAGGCCCAGCTTCGCGTTCTTGGCGATGGCGCGGCTCACGCTGCCTTCTCCCCAGTTGTAGGCCGCCAGCGCCAGTTGCCAGTCGCCGAACATGCCGTAGAGCTTCTGCAGGTAGTCTAGCGCCGCCCGGGTCGAGGCCAGCACGTCGCGGCGGTCGTCGCGGAACAGGTTCTGCTTGAGCTGGTAGTCGCTCCCGGTGGCCGGCATGAACTGCCACATGCCCGCTGCCTTCGCGCTGGAGACCGCCTGCGGGTTGAAGGCGCTCTCGATGAAAGGCAGCAGGGCGAGTTCGGTCGGCATGCCGCGACGCTCGAGTTCCTCGACGATGTGGAACAGGTACTTGCGCGAGCGCTCGGTCATGCGCTGCATGTAGTCCGGCCGTGAGGCGTACCACTGCTCGCGGTCGCGTACCAGGTCGCTGTCCAGGTCCGGCATGGCGAAGCCCCGGCGGATGCGTTCCCACAGGTCGGCCGGCGGCGCTAGCTGGGCGACGTCATGCGGATGGATCCTGCCTGCCGTGATCGGCTGCAGCGGGCCTGCCGGCACCATCGGGGTTCGGGAGGCGGTGGGCGGCGCGGACGATCCGGTCGAGGATCCTGCAGTCTGGGGAGAGGGGGCAGTGGCGCAGCCGGTGAGGAACAGGGCCAGGGCGAGCCAGACGGCGGTAATCAGCTTCATCGGAATTCGTTCTTCCATTGGCGCAGGATGGCAAAGATGCCTTCCTCGTCGTGGGGGGCCGAGGGTGAGTGGCGCTGCGCCGCATGGGCGACGGCATCGGTACGGCTTCTCAGAAATGGGTTGACTTGGCGCTCGAGCGCGATGGTGGAGGGCAGCGTGGGCCTTCCTGCGGCGCGCAGGCTTTGGCAGCGGGCCGCGTAGTCGGCCAGCGCCGCATTGCCGGGTTCCACGGCAAGGGCGAAGGCCAGGTTGGCCAGCGTGTACTCGTGTCCGCAGCACACGCGCGTGTCGCCCGGCAGGGCGGCCAACGCGTCGAGCGAGGCCAGCATCTGCGCCGGCGTTCCTTCGAACAGGCGGCCGCAGCCGCCGGAGAAAAGCGTGTCGCCGCAGAACAGCACCGGCGCGCCGCCCGCATACGCACACCAGAAGGCAATGTGCCCGGCGGTATGGCCGGGCACATCGAGGACAGAGAAGCGCAGTCCCAGCGCTTCGGCCGCGCCGCCCTGTGACAGGCGGATGGCCGGCTCCGGTACGGCCTCATGGGCCGGTCCGAACACCTGCGCTCCGGTGGCCTCGCGCAGCACCGCCACGCCGCCGGTGTGATCGTGGTGATGGTGGGTGACTAGAATCGCGTCGAGTTGCAGACCGTGGGCCTGCAGTGCCTCGAACACCGGCCCGGCTTCGCCCGGGTCGACCACCACGGCCCGCTGCCTTTCGTGCAGCATCCAGATGTAGTTGTCGTTAAAGGCGGGCAGCGGTTCCAAGGTCATGAGCGACGAAATTATAGGTTTGCACCCCTGGTTTTCCACCCCCCCGGGGCGTTACCTGCTGCAATGGGAGCAAGAGTGCTTCGATCAGGCAGTGGCCAACCTGTTCGGGTACCACGGCGTGCAGCTGGGGCTGCCGCTGCTCGAGGGTCTGCGGACCAACCGCATGCCGCATCGCTGGCTGGTGGGCACCCGCAGCGAGCCGGTCCCTGGCGAGGATGCCTTCGCCGCACCCGCTTTGGTGGCGCAATCCAGCGCCTTGCCCTTTGCCGCGGGCAGCCTGGACCTGGTGCTGTTGCCCCATGCACTGGAGACCAGCATCGATCCGCATGCCACTCTGCGCGAGGTGGAGCGGGTGCTGATGCCCGAGGGCCGCGTGATCATCTGCGGGCTCAATCCGGTGAGCTTCTGGGGGCTGAAGGAGCGCCGCGCGCGGCTGGCCCGGCGTTTCGGCCTGGGCCGGCACTATCTGCCCGGCGAGGTCGACTTCATCGGCTACTGGCGGTTGCGCGACTGGCTGCGCCTGCTGTCGTTCGAAGTGGAATCGGTACAGTTCGGCTGTTGGCGTCCCGCGGTGCGTAGCCAGCGCTGGCTCGATCGCCATGCCTGGCTGGACCGGGCGGGCGACCGCTGGTGGCCGATCTTCGGCGCCGCTTACTTCGTCGTCGCCGTCAAGCGCGTGTATGGCATGCGCCTGCTGGAGCCGGCCTGGAAGAGGGTGTCTGTGCGCGCGGCCGCCAGTCCGGCGTCGGTGGCGAGCCGCGGGCCCGTGACGCCGCCATCATCGCGCTTCTGAAACATTGCTACAAAGAGTCTTTCCTTTTGAATCACGTTGACATCTATACCGACGGTGCCTGCAAAGGCAATCCCGGCCCTGGCGGCTGGGGCGTGCTGCTGAAGTCCGGCATGACCGAGCGGGAGCTTTTCGGCGGCGAACGCCTCACCACCAACAACCGCATGGAGATGACGGCCGTGATCGAGGGCCTGTCTGCGCTCAGGCGCCCCTGCGACGTCACGCTCTACATCGACAGCCAGTATGTGCTCAAGGGCATCACCGAGTGGATCCACGGCTGGAGGGCGCGCGGCTGGCGCACCGCCAGCAAGGAGCCGGTGAAGAACGTCGAACTGTGGCAGCGCATCGACGAACTGGTGCAGAACTCGGGCCACAAGATCGAATGGCGCTGGGTGCGGGGCCACAACGGAGACCCGGGCAACGAGCGCGCCGACCAGCTCGCCAATCTGGGCGTCGACGTGGCGCTGGGGCGCATTCCGGCGCCGGGTTAGCGCGCCGCCGCTTCCAACGCGTCCAGCTCTTCGAGCGTATTGGCGTTGGCAAACGCCAGCGCATGGTCCCGGGGCGGACCGAAGGGTACCTGCACCGCGTCTTGCAGGGCGGCCCATTCCCCGACCTTGCGGCCGCCCTGGGCCAGATAGTGCGCCAGCGCGGGCGCCAGCCGGGCGGCCATCAGGCAGAACACCGGTTGCAGGCGCGGCGCGGCGGCGGAGGCGGCGCGGGCCGTGACCACGGCCATGCCGCTCGGCGCGGCGGCGGCCAGCTGGGCCACCAGGTCCAGCGGGAAGAGCGGGCTGTCGCAGGGCACCGTGACCAGCCAGCCGGTGCGGCAGTGCTGCAGCCCGGCCAGCATGCCGGCCAGCGGGCCGGCAAAGTCCGGCGCCGCATCGGCCACCACCGCATGGCCCCAGGCGGCGTAGTCCGCCGTGTGACGGTTGGCATTGACCAGCAACGCCCCGGTTTGCGGAGCCAGGCGCTGCAGCGCACGCAGCGCCAGCGGCTGGCCGCGAAAGGGCTGCAATCCCTTGTCGAGGCCGCCCATGCGGCTGCCGCGACCGCCTGCGAGCACCAGGCCGGTGATGTCGTCCTGGGAGATGGCGGCCACGGCTAGCCGCCGATGTAGCTCATCTCGACGCGCCGGGCCGCGTTGGCCGTGTCGGGCGCCTGGGTCGCGCGCAGTTCGGAGTAGCGGTCGCTGCGGCCCTGCCAGATGCCGGCGATGGCCGCGGCGATGTCCTCGTCCGCCGCGCCGCCGCGCAGCAGGGCGCGCAGGTCATGGCCCTGGCTGGCGAACAGGCACAGGAAGAGCCGGCCTTCGGTGGAGAGGCGGGCGCGGTTGCAGTCGTGGCAGAAGGCCTGGGTCACGCTGCTGATGACGCCGATCTCGCCCAGCGCCGGGTCGTGTACGCCGGCCTGGGCATGGCCCCAGCGCTGCGCGGTTTCGCCCGGCTGCGCCGCCTGCAGCGGCACCAGCGGCAATTCGGCGCGCAGCCGGGCGATCAGCTCGGCCGAGGGCAGCACTTCGTCCAGCCGCCAGCCGTTGGTGGCGCCGACGTCCATGTACTCGATGAAGCGCAGCACCACGCCGGTACCGCGGAAATGCCGCGCCATCGGCAGGATCTCCTGCTCGTTGGTGCCGCGCTTGACCACCATGTTGACTTTCACCGGCCCGAGGCCTGCCGCCAGCGCGGCGTCGATGCCGCGCAGTACTTCGGCGACAGGAAAATCCGCGTCGTTCATGCGGCGGAACACGGCGTCGTCCAGGCCGTCGAGGCTCACCGTCACGCGCCGCAGTCCGGCGTCGCGCAGCGCGCGGGCCTTGCGCGCGAGCAGCGAGCCGTTGGTGGTCAGGGTGAGGTCGGCCGGCAGGCCCTCGGGCGTGCGCAGCGCGGCCAGTTGCGCCACCAGCCGCTCCAGGTCCTTGCGCAGCAGGGGTTCGCCGCCGGTGAGCCGGATCTTGCGCACGCCCTGCGCCAGGAACAGCCGCGCGAGCCGGCTGATCTCCTCGAAGCTCAGCAGCGCCGCATGGGGCAGGTAGGGGTAGTCCTTGCCGAACACCTCCTTGGGCATGCAATAGCCGCAGCGGAAGTTGCAGCGATCGGTCACGCTGATGCGCAGGTCGCGCAGCGGCCGCCCGAGCCGGTCGTGCAGGCGCTCACCCGGGGTGCCGCGCGGCACCGCGCCGGTGCGGCCGGGGCGCAGGTCCTGCAGGGCGATGGCATGCACGGTGGATCGGGACATGCTGCGATTGTGCCGATGTAGGGTCGGCGCGTGCCATGGGCGCGCAATGACCCCGACCGCCGACCGCCGGCCGGTGCCGGCAGATTGCGGCCCCGGCCTTCAGAAAAGATGGCCAAAGCATGTTAAAAGTCAAAGGTTCGCGGTACGTCGATCCGTTCTGCCGTGCCGCGGGTGCAGTCTTTTCCACCCATCCACATGGAGTTTCCCGATGGCCTATACCCTTCCCGCCCTTCCCTACGCCTACGACGCCCTGGAGCCGCACGTCGATGCGCAGACGATGGAGATCCACTACACCAAGCACCATCAGGCGTATGTCAACAACCTGAACGCCGCCGTCAAGGACACGCCCCATGACGGCAAGCCGGTCGAGGAACTGCTGGCATCGCTGGAGTCGCTGCCCGAAGGCATCCGCATGGCGGTGCGCAACAACGGCGGCGGCCACTACAACCACAGCCTGTTCTGGACCGTGATGGCGCCGGCCAAGGGCAGCAAGCCCGAGGGCGACCTGGCCAAGGCCATCGACAGCGACCTGGGCGGCTTCGACGCCTTCAAGGAAGCCTTCACCAAGGCGGCCATCAGCCGCTTCGGCAGCGGCTGGGCGTGGCTCAGCGTGGACAAGAACGGCAAGCTGGTGGTGGAGAGCAGCGCCAACCAGGACAGCCCGCTGGTGCAGGGCGTGGGCTCGGGCAATACCGCGATCCTGGGCCTGGACGTGTGGGAGCACGCCTACTACCTCAAGTACCAGAACCGCCGGCCCGAGTACATCGCGGCGTTCTTCAACGTGGTGAACTGGCCCGAAGTCGCCCGCCGCTACGCCGCGGCCAAGGGCTGATCTCCCGTCGCCACGCGCTTGCGCAGAGCCTTCTTCATGCCGCAATCCCGTTCCGTGATGCAGTCGCTGCGCAGGCTGCCCGTGCTGGGCGTCGCCATTGGCTGCCTGCTGCTGGTGGTGCTGGGGACGCAGTCCTGGCGCTTCATCAGCGCCAGCCCGGTCATCGGCGATGCCTTTGCCGGCGGCATGGTGGCGGCGCTGGCGACGGCGCTCGGTACCTTGCCGGTGCTGTTCTCGCAGCGCCTGTCGGACCGCACGCAGGACACGCTGTTCGGCTTTGGCGCGGGGGTCATGCTGGCGGCCTGTGCGTTCTCGCTGATCATTCCGGGCATCGCGGCGGCCAAGCTCGCGGGCCATGGCCCCTGGGGCGCGGGCGGAGTGATCGGCACGGCCATCCTGCTCGGGGGCGCCATGCTGCTGCTGATGGAGCGGCTGGTGCCGCACGAGCATTTCATCAAGGGCGTCGAGGGCCAGAGCACGCGCACGCTGCGCCGCACCTGGCTGTTCGTCTTCGCCATTGCGTTGCACAACCTGCCCGAGGGCCTGGCCATCGGCGTCGGCTTTGCGGGCAACGACGCCTTGCGCGCCAGTGCGCTGGCCACCGGCATTGCGATCCAGGACGTTCCCGAAGGGCTGGTGGTGGCCGTGGCCCTGCTGGCCGCCGGCTACAGCCGCAAGCTCGCCGTGGGCCTGGGCATGGCCTCCGGCCTGGTCGAGCCGGTGGGCGCGGTGCTGGGCGCGGCGGTGATCGAGTACTCCACCGGCCTGCTGCCCTGGGGCCTGGGCTTCGCTGCCGGGGCCATGCTGTTCGTCATCAGCCACGAGATCATCCCCGAGTCGCATCGCAAGGGCCACGAGGTCTGGGCGACGGGCGGGCTGATGATCGGCTTCGTGCTGATGATGCTGCTCGACACGGCGCTGGGCTGAAGCCCGCCCTTGCGCTCGGCCGTCAGCCGTGGCGGATGGCCACGGTCTTGAGGGTGGTGAAGCCGTACAGCGCCTCGAAGCCCTTTTCACGCCCGTAGCCCGAGGACTTGACTCCGCCGAAGGGCAGTTCCACGCCGCCGCCGGCGCCGTAGTTGTTGATGAAGACCTGGCCGCTGCGGATGCGCCGGGCCATGCGGAACTGGCGCGCGCCGTCGCGCGTCCAGACGCCGGCCACCAGGCCGAAGTCGGTGCCATTGGCGAGCTGCGCCGCGTGGTCCTCGTCGCGGAAGGACATGGCGGCCAGCACCGGGCCGAAGACTTCCTCCTGCGCCAGGCGGTGCCCGGGCGGTACGTCGCGCAGCAGCGTGGGAGCCTGGTAGTAGCCGGTCTCGGGCGCCTCGTCCACCACCGTGCCCTGCGCCACCATGGGGATGCCCGCCACCTGCGCGTCCGACAGGAAATCCCAGACCCGCTGCTGCTGCGTCTGCCGGATCAGCGGGCCCACGTCCAGGTCCATCGCGGCCGGGCCCACGCGCAGCGCCTCGAAGGCGTGGCCCAGCCGCTCCAGCAGGGGCTCGTAGACCGACTGTTCCACCAACAGGCGCGAGCCGGCCGAGCAGGTCTGCCCGGCGTTCTGCACGATGGCGTTGACCAGCGTGGGCAGGGCCGCGTCCAGGTCGGCGTCGGCGAAGACGATCTGCGGGCTCTTGCCGCCCAGCTCCAGCGTCACCGGGCAATGGCGCTCGGCGGCGGCCTGCTGGATCAGCGTGCCGACCTTGGGGCTGCCGGTGAAGCTGATGTGGTCGATGCCCTCGTGCCGCGCCAGCGCGTCGCCCACCTCATGGCCGTAGCCGGTGACGATGTTGATCGCGCCGGCCGGGAAGCCGACTTCGGCCGCGAGCTGCGCCACGCGGATCAGCGAGAGGCAGGCGTCCTCCGAGGGCTTGACCACGCAGACGTTGCCCGCGGCCAGCGCGCCGCCGACGCTGCGGCCGAAGATCTGCATCGGGTAGTTCCAGGGGATCACGTGGCCGGTGACGCCGTGCGGCTCGCGCCAGGTGAACACGCTGTAGCCGTGCTGGTAGGGCAGGGTCTCGCCGTGCAGCTTGTCGCAGGCGCCGGCGTAGAACTCGAAGTACCGGGCCAGCGCCCGCGCATCGGCACGGGCCTGGCGCGTGGGCTTGCCGCAGTCGCGCTGCTCGATGGCGGCAAGCTCCTCGGCGTGGGCGGCGACCGCCTCGGCCAGCGCCATCAGCAGGCGGCCGCGCTCGGCCGCGCTGCTGCGGCTCCAGACCGCGTCGTAGCACTGGCGCGCGGCCTGCACGGCGCTGTCGACATCCTGCGCATCGCCGCGCTGGATCTCGTCATAGGGCTGCCCGTCCGACGGATCGATGACCGGCAGCATGCGGCCGGAAGACGAGGGCAGGGCGGCGTTGGCGATGAAGTGGTATTGCATGCGCTGCATTGTGCCGGGACGCCGCGCTGCATGCTGGTCCTTGGATGACGAACAAAAAACCGATGAAGCCCATATCATTCCTTGGTTTTGTGCTACTAAAAATGTAGCGTCACGCCAGTTGCGTACGGCAGCCGCACCCGGTCAGTAGAATTCCGCGCTGCTTCCTCCCGTCCACTGCATCACTGGCGTGGGCCCCTTCATCCCTTCTGCGAAACCTCCATGTCCCTCGACAAAGTCAGCCCCGGCAAGAACGCTCCCGACGTCTTCAACGTCGTCATCGAAATCTCGATGAACTCCGATCCGGTGAAATACGAGGTGGACAAGGAAAGCGGCGCGGTGTTCGTCGACCGCTTCCTGACCACGGCCATGCACTACCCGACCAACTATGGCTATGTGCCGCAGACGCTGTCGGGCGACGGCGACCCGGTCGACGTGCTGGTGATGACGCCCTTCCCGCTGCCGCCGGGCGTGGTCGTGCCCTGCCGCCCGATCGGCATCCTGATGATGCAAGACGAAGCCGGCGTGGACGGCAAGGTGCTGGCCGTCCCCACCGAGAAGCTGCTGCCCATCTACAGCCACTACCAGAAGCCCGAGGACATCCACCCGCTCATCCTCCAGCAGATCAGCCATTTCTTCGAGCACTACAAGGACCTGGAAGCCGGCAAATGGGTCAAGGTCACCGGCTGGGAAGGCGTGGACGCGGCCCGCAAGGAAGTGGCCGACGGCATTGCCAGCTACCGCAGCCGCAAGCCGGCCTGATCCCGTTCGCCGTCGCGCTGGAGCAGTGCTCGCCGGATTGTTGACGGATGTCCTGGCGCGCTCGCGAGGGCGTTGTACGATCATTGAATTTTTTGCGGAATGTGGTGCGTCATGAAAATTGCCAATTGGAAGATTGGGTCGAAGCTGGCGCTGGCCTATGGCCTGATGCTGCTGCTGATGCTGGGCATGGGCGGCATCGCCCTGGGGTCGCTGGCGCGGATCAACGGCAACGTGGCGGAGATCGCCGGCCACTGGCTACCCACCGTGGAGGCCCTGAACGACATACGCGTGAACGCGAACCGGCTGCGGCTGGTCGAAGGCAACCTGGTCGCGTCGCGCACCCAGGAAAAGCGCGACGTGCAGATCGGCGCCTTGGCCGCCCGGCGCAAGGCGCTGGCCGACGCGGAGGCAGCCTACCTGGCCACGACCAGGCAGGGAGAAGAAGCGCAGCTCTATCGTGAATACGAGCAGCAGCGCGACGCCTACCTCAAGGCCATGGACGACGTGGTCGGCCTCGTCCGCGCCAACAGCGGCGATGCGGGCCAGGACGAAATCAGCCAGCGCTTCGTCGAGGGCTCCGGCGTTGCCTTCGAGGGCTTCGTGCAGTCCATCGCCAAGCTCGCCGCGATCAACATCCGCGGTGCGAACAACTCCCGCTCCGTGGCCGAGGAAACCTACAGCCAAGTGCAGATGGGCGTGATCGGCTTCGTCCTGGCGGGCTTCATCGTCAGCGGGCTGGTGGCCATGTGGATGACCCGCCTGATCACCCGGCCCTTGCGCAGTGCCATGCACGCCTCGGAGCAGATCGCCGCCGGCAACCTGACGGTGGAGGTGGATGTGCGCGGCAAGGACGAGGTCGGGCAGTTGCTCACGGGCCTGATGCATATGCGCGACAGCCTGGCCAAGGTGGTGGGCGGAGTGCGCGCCAACGCCGAAGGCGTGGCCACGGCCAGCGCGCAGATCGCCCAGGGCAACAACGACCTGTCCGCGCGCACCGAGCAGCAGGCCTCGGCACTCGAAGAAACCGCCGCCTCCATGGAGCAACTGGGCTCCACCGTGCGCCAGAACGCGGACAACGCGCGCCAGGCCAACCAGCTGGCGCAGAACGCCTCGAGCGTGGCGGTCAAGGGCGGCGACGTGGTGACCCAGGTGGTGGGCACCATGAAGGAGATCAACGACAGCTCGCGGCGCATCGCCGACATCATCGGCGTCATCGACGGCATCGCCTTCCAGACCAACATCCTGGCGCTCAACGCCGCGGTGGAGGCCGCGCGCGCGGGCGAGCAGGGCCGCGGCTTTGCCGTCGTCGCCGCCGAAG
>NZ_JAELTO010000105.1 GCF_016428875.1 Xylophilus sp. ASV27 | reverse complement strand
TCCCTGCCGTGGGCGGTCTGCGGCGTTGCAAATCCTCGCCATAGCTGCGGCTATGGCTGCGGTTTGCGCCTTGCATCCCATCCCACACCAGGGCGCGCGCCACCGCGCGGACTTATTCAGCGTTGCCCTAACTCTTGAGGTACATGTCCAGGCGCTGGGCGGCGTTCCTGAGATGGTCCTCTGCCGCGCGCGCGGCGGCGTCGGCGTCGCTGGCCTTGATGGCGTCGAAGATGGCCTGGTGCTCCTCCTGCACGGCCTCGATCAGGTCCATGTGTCGAGAGCGCGTGTTGGTGCGGGCCTGGCGGATTACGCGGCGCGCGCCTTGCTCCAGGTGCGAGCTCAGTGCGACGAAATGCGGGTTGTGCGTGGCCTCGACGATGGCCTGATGGAACGCGAAGTCCTGCTCGTCGCCCAGCCGGTCGTTGGCGATCTCGTACTCCATGCCGATGAGCGCGCGGCGGATCATCTTCAGGTCCTCGGGCGTGCGGCGCATCGCCGCCAGCCGCGTGGCCGCCACCTCGACGGTGACGATCAGCTCCATCACCAGCGCCAGGCTGTCACGCTCGTCGATCACCACGTCCTGCATGCGGAAGGACTGGCGCTGGTCGCGCTCCAGCACATAGGCGCCGCTGCCACGCCGGGTTTCGATGATCCCGTCCGACTTGAGCTGCGAGAGCGCCTCGCGCACCACTGAGCGGCTCACGCCGAACAGCTCGCACAGCTCGCGCTCGCTGGGCAGACGTTCACCGGGCAGCAGTTCGCCGCGCTGCACCCGCGTGTGGATGGTGGCGGCGATTTCATCGGGCAGATGCCGCCCGCCGTCGGGGCTGGCGGCAGGGCTGTCGTCGGCTGCAATGGGATTGAGTGCCATGGGGTGGTGTCTCCGCACTGGGGAAAGTTGTCAGACATGTTAAACGGTCCTACCAGTTTCCGTGGATTCACGCACGCACAAATCCGGTGCGAGCGCGCTCAAGAACAGTGGCATTGCACTAGTAGTTACCCTGATTCTGGTGGATTTTCTTTGATCTCATCCTGCCTGACCATTAGAATTTTTGGTCTGACCAAATAAAGACAATGTCAGACACCTCTGCGGGACGTGCGCCGGACAGGCCGGCGTTTGTCATGCGGGAATACGAAACATGGAGACCTGAATGTCCGTAATGTCCAGTGCAAAAAACATCGTGTTGGCTTCCCTGGTGATGGCCGGCGCCGGCGCCCAGGCGGCACCCTTGAAGATCGGCTTGGTCGAGACCCTGTCGGGCCCGCAAGCCTCCACCGGCTTGATGTTCAGGGCGGCCACCCGCTACGTGATCGATGAGATCAACGCCGCGGGCGGCTGGAACGGCGAGCCGGTGCAGCTCGTCGAGTACGACAACCAGGGCGGCCCAGCCGGCGCCTCGGACAAGGTCAAGGCGGCGCTGGCCGATGGCGTGCAGCTCATCGTGCAGGGCTCATCGTCGGCGGTGAGCGGCCAGATCACCGAGGACGTGCGCAAGTTCAACCTGCGCAACCCGGGCCAGGAGGTGGTGTTCCTCAACGTGGGCGGCGAGGCGCTGGAGCTGACGGGCGACAAGTGCCACTTCCATCACTTCCGCTTCAACCCCAATGCCCAGGTGCGCGTGAAGGCGCTGGTGTCGGCCATGAAGCAGGATGGCGTGCTGGGCACCAAGGTCTATTCCATCAATCAGAACTATTCCTGGGGTCAGGACATGGAGGCCGCCATCGTGGCCAACGCCGCGGCGGGCGGCTACCAGGTGGTCGAGAAGACGCTGCACGACACCAACAAGATCCAGGACTTCGCGCCCTACGTGAACAAGATCGCGGCCTCGAAGGCCGACACGGTGATCACCGGCAACTGGTCCAACGATCTGCTGTTGATGATGAAGGCCGCCAAGGCTGCGGGTCTGAAGGTTCGTTTTGGCACGACCTTCCTGGATCAGCCGGGCAATATCGCCAACGCCGGGGATGCGGCTCTGGGCAACTATGTGGCGCACCCGTTCAACGCCGACGCCAATGGCAAGGACAGCGAGCATTTCGCCGAGGGCTACAAGGCCAGGACCGGCCACTACCCGGTCTATGTCGAGGGGCAGACCGTATTCGGCCTGCAGATGGTTGCTTCGGTGCTCAAGGTCGCGAAGGCCGAGGACGGCAAGCTGAACGTGAATGCCTTTGCCAAGGCCCTGGAGACGGCGAGCTTCAAGACGCCGCTGGGTGAGTCGAGCATGCGCGCCGAGGATCACCAGATCCTTTTGCCCATCGTGGTGTCCAAGCTCAGCAAGGAGGCGCGGTTCAAGGCGGACGGAACCCCCATGGGCTTCCAGACGGTCAGGTTGTTCAGCGCCCAGGAGGCCGCGACGCCCGTTCAGGCGAGCTGCAAGATGCAGCGGCCGAAGTAGCGCCCTGCCTCCTTGGGGCCTGACTGGCAGCAGGCCCCTTCCCCTCATTTCGTTTCCCTTGGGGCCGCAGATGGGCTGCGGCTCCGGCCGCCGCGCGCGCTTGAAAAAAGGAATATTCCCTTGGAGAACCTGATCGTTTCGCTGCTCAACGGCGTGATCTACGGCTTGCTTCTGTTCATGGTCTCCGCCGGCCTCACGCTCATCTTCGGAATGATGGGCGTGCTGAACTTCGCCCACGCTTCGTTCTACATGCTCGGTGCGTACTTTGCCTATGCGCTGCAGGGCAGCCTGGGCTTCTGGGGCGCGCTGCTCGTGTCCCCCCTCCTGGTGGGGCTGGTGGGCATGGCGGTAGAAAAGTTTTTCCTGCGCCGCGTACACCACCACGGGCACGCGCACGAGCTGCTGCTCACGTTCGGCTTGTCTTTCATCATCGCCGAACTCATCAAGCTGTTCTTCGGCAACTTTCCGGTGGACTACCGCATTCCGGCCAGCATGGATTTTGCGCTGTTCCGGCTGGGGGCCACCAACTATCCGGCCTACCGCATCCTGATGGGCTCGGTGGCGGTGGTGATGTTCATCCTGGTCTCTTTGCTGCTGACGCGTACCCGGGTGGGCATCGTCGTGCGCTCGGCCATCTACAAGCCGCGCATGGCCGAGGCGCTGGGCCACAACGTGCCCCTGGTGTTCACGGGCGTGTTCGGCGTGGGGGCGGCGCTGGCCGGCTTGGCCGGCGCCGTGGCCGGGGCCTTCTACACGACCAATCCCAACATGGCGCTTGAGCTGGGGGTGACGGTATTCGTGGTGGTGGTCGTCGGCGGCCTGGGGTCCATGGGAGGGGCCATGCTGGCTTCACTGCTGATTGGCGTCATCACCTCGCTGTCGGTGGGCGTGGACTACAGCCTGGCCGATGTATTGGCCTGGTTCGGGGCCCGTGAATGGGCCGAGCAGGTGGGCGGACTGCTATCGCTCAAGCTGTCGAGCATCTCCGCCACGATTCCCTTCGCCTTGATGCTGCTGGTCCTCATGGTGCGCCCCTCGGGCCTCATGGGCGAGAAGAACTGAGCGCTGCCGTCAGGAGTGCAAACCATGAAATCGAAGCCTTGGATACTTGCAGCCGTCGGCGTCGGGCTGCTGGTTGCGCTGCCCGCGCTGCTGTCGCAGTCGCTCGTCAACGCCGCGATCCAGATGCTGATCGCCGCGCTGTTTGCGTGCGCGTTCAACCTGCTGTGCGGCCAGGCCGGCATGCTGTCGTTCGGACATGCGGCTTATTTCGGCGTGGGCACCTTCGCCACGGTGCACGCCATGAACGCCTTCAACGGCGCGGGCCTGCTGCCCACGCCGCTGATGCCGCTGGCCGGTGCCGTCGCGGGCCTGCTCACGGGCGTGGTCGCAGGCTGGTTCGCCACGCAGCGCACCGGCACCTACTTTGCCATGATCACACTGGCCCTGGCCGAGTTGCTGCACGCGCTGGCGCCGCACCTCAAGGGCCTGTTCGGTGGCGAGGCTGGCATTTCCGCCATGCGCATGCCGGCCTGGGGCTTGACGTTTGGCTCGTCGACCGAGGTGTACTACCTCGTGCTGGCCTGGGTGCTGTTGTCGCTGGTGCTGCTGTACCTGTTCACGCTCACCCCCGTGGGCCGGCTGACCCTGGGCCTGCGCGAGAACAGCCAGCGCCTGAAGTTCCTGGGTTATGACGTGCATCGCCTCAACGTCACCGTGTTTGCCATTTCCGCAATGTTCGCAGGCATTGCGGGCGGCCTGCAGGCGCTCAATACCGAGTCGGCCAACTATGTGCTGCTCGAAGGCCAGGTTTCGGCGGCTGTGGTGCTCAACAGCTACATCGGCGGCGTATCGGTCTTCCTCGGCCCGGCGCTGGGTGCCGCCCTGATGACTTTCTTCGGCTACGCCGTGTCGGACCTGACGCGCTCGTGGCTGCTCTACCAGGGCGTGCTGTTCGTGCTGGTGATGATGTTCATGCCCACCGGGCTGACCGGGTTCATCCGCTGGTTCGGCGCGTCGCGCCGTGCCCATGGCACCGTCGCGCTGCTGCCGACTCTGTGTGCGGGCCTGCTTGCCGGACTGCTGCTCACTGCGGGCACGGTGTTCACGGTGGAGCTGCTGCAGCGCTTCTTCTCGCAGGACTACCGCGCCATGGCGGTGCTGAATGCTGGCGCGGGTTGGGCGCCGATCCCCCTGTTCGGGTGTCACTGGCCGCCCACGGCCGTGGCCACCTGGGCCGTGCCGCTGGGCCTGTGGGCGGTGGGCGTGGCGCTGGTGCGCATCACGGCGCGCCTGTGGCATGCGCTGCAGGAGCACGCCGGCCACGTCGAGTCCCCCACCGCCCGGCAAGGGGGCGCACTGTGAGCCAGAACCCGATGCAACCCATCCTGAGCTTGAGCGGCGTGCGCAAGTCCTTTGGCGACGCCGAGATCATTCGCGGCGTGGACCTGGAACTGCGTGCCGGCGAGCGCCATGCCGTGATCGGCCCCAACGGGGCGGGCAAGTCCACGGTGTTCCACCTGATTTCGGGCCACTACGCGCCCACCGGCGGGCGCATCCAATTCGACGGTCACGACATCCAGGGTGCGAGCCCGCAGCACATCAACCGCCTGGGGCTGGCGCGCTCGTTTCAGATCACCAATCTCTTTCCCAGGCTGTCGGTGTACGAGAACCTGCGCATCGCCGTGATGCGCCGCCACGGCGTGCAGCACACGCTGTGGCGCTTCGTGAGCGGCTACGCCACGGTGCGCGCGGAAACCGAGCAGTTGATGGAGCGGGTGCGCCTGCAGGCGCGGCGCGATTGCAGCGCGGGCGAGTTGTCGTACTCGGAGCAGCGCTCGATGGAGGTCGGCATGGCGCTGGCTTCGGACCCCAAGGTCATCCTGCTCGACGAGCCCATGGCCGGCATGTCGCACGAGGAGACCGACTATGCGGTCGAACTCATCAAGACGGTAACCCAGGGCCGCTCGCTGCTCATCGTGGAGCACGACATGGACGTGGTGTTCTCCCTGTGCGACCGCATCAGCGTGCTGGTGTACGGCCAAGTCATCGCCACCGGTACGCCCGAGGAGATCCGCAACAACCAAAAGGTCAAGGAAGCCTATCTGGGCGAGGAGGCCGCAGCATGAATGGTTCCACGCAAGCCCTGCTGGCGCTCCACGGCGTGCATGCCCACTACGGCAAGAGCCACATCCTGCACGGGGTGGACTTCCACGTAGCGCCCGGCGAGGTGGTGAGCCTGCTGGGACGCAACGGCTCGGGGCGCTCCACCACCATGAAAACCATCATGGGCCTAGTGCCCGCCACCGGCGGCGAGATCCTGCTGCAGGGCCGGCGCATCAGCGGCGCGCGCTCGTTCGAGATCTGCCGCGCCGGCGTAGCTTTTGTGCCCGAGGAGCGCGAGGTGTTCGCCAACCTCACGGTGGACGAGAACCTGCGCATGGGCGAGCAGGCCCCGCGCGCCGGGCGCGTGCAGTGGTCGGTGGAGCAGATGTTCGACTACTTCCCCCGACTCAAGGAGCGGCGCAACACCAGGGCCGGCAGCTTGTCGGGTGGCGAGCAGCAGATGTTGACCATGTGCCGCTCGCTGCTGGGCAACCCGGTGGTGATGCTGATCGACGAGCCCACGGAAGGCCTGGCGCCGAAGATCGTGCAGGTCGTCGGCGAAGCCATACGCGACATCCACCGCAGGGGCGTGTCGGTCGTGCTGGTGGAGCAGAAGCTGGCCATCGCGCTCAAGGTGTCAAGCCGCGTATGCGTCATGGGCCATGGCCGCATCGTCTTCGAAGGTGCCCCGCACGAGCTCACATCCAACTCCCGACTCATGAAAGATTGGCTCGCCGTATGACGACCTCCCCCATTCCCCAAGGCTACCCAGAGGCCCAGCCGTTCACCCCGGCCCACTACCCCGGCCTGTCCGGCAAGGTGGTGCTCAACACCGGCGCGGGCAGCGGCATCGGCCGCGCCATGGCCCACGCCTTCGCCCGCCACGGCGCCAGACTGATGCTGCTGGACATCGACGCCGCCGCGCTGGAGCAGACCCGTGCGCAACTGCGCGAGGCTTTCCCCTTCGTGGATGTGCACATCGTGCAGGCATCCATCGCGGACGACGTGGCGGTGGAGCAGGCCTGCGCCGCCACCGAGGCGCGCCTGGGCCGCATCGACGTCCTGCTGAACAACGCCGGCATCTCGATGAACAAGCCGTCGCTTGAGCTCAAGCCCGCCGAATGGCGCCGCGCCATCGACATCGACCTCTCCGGTGTCTTCTATTGCGCCCAGGCCGCCGGCAAGCGCATGGCTCGGCAGGGCGGCGGAGTGATTCTGAGCACCGCCTCGATCTGGGGGCTGTCCAGCTCGGCCCACCGCCTGGCGTACTGCGCGGCCAAGGCCGGCGTGGTGTCGCTCACCAAGTGCCTGGCGGCGGAATGGGCGCAGCACCGCATCCGCGTCAATGCCATCTGCCCGGGCTACACGCACACCGCCCTGATGGAGGACCTGATGGGGCGCGGCGTCATCAACGGCGCCGAGCTGTGCGGCAAGACCCCCATGAACCGCCTGGGCCGCCCCGAGGAAATGGCCGAGGCCGCGCTCTACCTGGCATCCGACGCCTCCGCCTTCATCACCGGCCATGCCCTGGTGTCGGACGGCGGCTGGCTGGCCCATGGCTATTGAAATCAGTGCTCTGAAAAGAAGAGCTGAAAGCGAACGCCATACATGGGCTGCAAGCCCTTTTGACTTGAATCTTCCACACCGTTCATAGAACCCGACAGGAACACCCTATGCCATTGCGCACCCCCCTGGCCCCGGCGAGCGACTGGGTCCAGCTCTCTACCACCGATGCGGACTGGGCACAGGCCGACCCGGCACTGCTGGGCTCGCTGCTGGCCCACATGCAGATCATTCGCGGATTCGAGGAATGCGTACTGGAGCTGGCGGGCGTTGGTCTAGTGCACGGCCCGGCGCATTCCAGCATTGGCCAGGAAGGCGGCGCCGCCGGCTCCATCGTCGGACTGACCAGGGCCGACCAGATCAACGGCTCGCACCGCGGGCACCACCAGTTCCTCTCGAAGGCGCTGGGCTACATCGCCCCGCAGGGAATCGACCCCAGGGCGTCGCTGGACGGCGCGGTGCAGCACCTGCTGCAGCGCACGCTGGCCGAAATCCTGGGGCTGGACCAGGGCTTCTGCCATGGCCGGGGCGGCTCCATGCATCTGCAGTGGGTCGAAGCGGGCGCCCTGGGCACCAACGCCATCGTGGGCGGCGGCGTGCCGCTGGCCGCCGGCGCGGCCTGGGCGCACAAGCACGCGGGCACCGATGCCGTGGCCGTGACCTACTTCGGTGATGGCGCGGTCAACATCGGCTCGGTGCTGGAGTCGATGAACCTGGCGGCCGCCTGGAAGCTGCCGCTGTGCTTCTTCATCGAGAACAACCGCTACGCCGTCTCCACCACGGTCGAAGAGTCCACGGCCGAGACCCGCCTGTCGGCGCGCGGCCTGGCCTTCAACATCCCGAGCTGGAAGGTGGACGGCATGGACCCGCTGGCCGTACACCTGGCCATGCAGGAAGCCCTGGCCTGGATGCGCGCGGGCAGGGGCCCGGCCGTGATCGAGGCCGACGTGTACCGCTTCTTCCACCAGAACGGCCCCTTCCCCGGCAGCGCCTTCGGCTACCGCTCCAAGGCCGAGGAGCAGGAGTGGCGCACGCGCGATCCGCTGGCGCTGCTGGCCGGCAGGATGCAGGCGCGCGGCCTGCTCACCGCCGAAGACGCCGAGGCGCTGCGCCAGCGCGTCAAGGACACCATGGCCCAGGCCTGCGCGCAATTGCTGGAGGCCGACCCCTCGGGCAAGCCCGGCAAGCGCCGCATTCGCCCGGAACTCTGGCCCAGCCCCGACTTCCGCGACGTCGGCGTACGCGGAGACCTGAGCGAGCTGCAGTGCCTGCGCGCCGAGGAGGCCGCCACGTTCACCGGCAGGATCGAGCCGCGCAAGTTCGTCGACGTGGTGGCCGACGTGATGGCCCGCCGCATGGAGACCGATGCCGGCGTCGTCGTGATGGGCGAGGACGTGCACCGCCTCAAGGGCGGCACCAATGGCGCCACGCGCGGCCTGCGCGAGCGCTTCCCCGCGCGCGTGCTGGGCACGCCCATCAGCGAGAACGCCTTCGTGGGGCTGGGCGGCGGCATGGCGATGGACGGGCGCTTCAAGCCCGTGGTGGAGTTCATGTACCCCGATTTCATGTGGGTGGCGGCGGACCAGGTGTTCAACCAGATCGGCAAGGCGCGCCATATGTTCGGCGGCGGCTTCGAGGTGCCGCTGGTGCTGCGCACCAAGGTGGCCATGGGCACGGGCTATGGCTCGCAGCACTCCATGGATCCGGCGGGCATCTTTGTCACCAGCCCCGGCTGGCGCATCGTGGCCGCCTCCACGCCGTTCGACTACGTGGGCCTGATGAACGCCGCACTGGCCTGCAAGGACCCAGTGCTGGTGATCGAGCATGTGGACCTCTACAACAGCACCGGTCCTGCGCCGGTAGACGACCTGGACTACATCATCCCCGTGGGCAAGGCGGCGGTGCGCCGCAGCGGCCAGGCCCTGACGGTGCTGACCTACCTGTCGATGGTCCAGCACACGCTGGAGGCGGTGGAGCAGACCGGCATCGATGCCGAGGTGGTGGACCTGCGCTGGCTCGACCGCGCCAGCCTGGACTGGGGCACCATCGAAGCCAGCATCCAGAAGACCAACAACGTGCTCATCGTGGAGCAGGGCGCGCGCGGCACCTCGTACGGCGGCTGGCTGGCCGATGAGATCCAGCGTCGCTGCTTCGACTGGCTTGACCAGCCGGTGCAGCGCGTGACCGGCGCCGAAGCATCGCCCAGCATCTCCAGGGTGCTGGAGCGCGCCGCCGCCGCGCGCACCGAAGAAGTGGTGCAAGGCCTGCAGCAAGTGATGCGCGACCAAGGCCGTGCCTGAGAGCAAGGAGACATGCCATGTCGATGACGATGATTTCCCCCCTCGAAGTGGGCCTGGGCGTGCGCGATCTGCCGCGCATGCGCCACTTCTACGAAAACGCGCTGTGCTGCCAGTTCGTGAGCGAAGTGGCGGTGCCCGCCGACAAGGCGCGCCAGGCGGCGCTGTCCGATGGCGGCTACATCGTGGTGCGCCTGCAGACAAGCCATGGCGAGCGCATCAAGCTGCTGGCGCCGGTCAACCCGCCGGTCGCCGCCCCGCGCAGCGGCCTCATTCTGGACCAGCCCAACGCCTGCTACCTGACGTTCATCGTCGATGACATCGACGCCGCCGCGTCGCGCCTGCGGGCGCACGGCGCGGAGCTCCTCACCGGTACCGCGCGCGTGGAAGTGCGCCCCGGCACCTTCCTGTCGTTCTGCCGCGACCCCGAAGGCAACGTGCTGGAGCTGGTGCAGTACGACGACATCCACGGCTATCGGGCCGACCTGAAAAGCGGGAGCGTGTGATATGGCCACTTTGCTGCGTATGCCTGAAGTGGCAGCCAACGCTACCCACGCCACTTTGGCCGCCTGGTCGAAAAAAAAGGGTGAGCCGATTGCCACGGGCGACTGCCTCGCCGAAGTGGAAACCGACAAGGCCATCGTCGAAATCAGCGCCAACGGCGCTGGCGTGATGGGGCAATGGCTGGTGCCAGCGGGCCAGGAGGTGGAAGTCGGCGCACCCATTGCCGTGCTACTGGCCGAAGGCGAGGCCGCTGGCGACGTTCAGGCCCTGCTGAAAGCCGCCGGCGCCACACCCGCGGCCACTGCGGTGGCGGCCCCCATGCAGCCTGAGGCCCTCTGCGCTGCCCCGGCAGCGGCGCAGGACGGCGGCGCGCGCCTGCGCGCCAGCCCGCTGGCGCGCCGCCTGGCCGCCCAGCACGGCATGGACCTCGCGCGCCTGCAGGGCAGCGGCCCCCATGGCCGGATCGTGAAGATCGACATCGAACGCGCCCTGAGCGCGCCGCCTGCGGCGGCGCAAGGGGCCCCGGTGGCTGCGGCCCCGGCGCCCGCGCCGGCAGGCGCCAGCGCGTTCACCGAAGTGCCGCATTCCCACATGCGCCGCACCATCGCCCGGCGCCTGACGGAGAGCAAGTCCACCATCCCGCACTTCTACCTCACGGCGGAGTGCCGCATGGAGCGCCTGCTGGCGCTGCGCGCCGAAATCAACGCAGCCGCCAGCCGCAAGATATCGGTCAACGACTTCATCGTGCGCGCCGTGGCCGTGGCCCTGCGCGAGGTGCCGCAGGCCAATGTGGGATGGACCGAAACCGCCATGCGCCAGTACCCGCAGGCCGACGTGGCCGTGGCCGTGTCCACCGACTCCGGGCTGATCACGCCAATCGTGCGCGCGGCCGACCGCAAGCCGCTGTCGCAGATCAGCGCCGAGATCGCCGACCTCGCCGCACGCGCCCGCGCCGGCCAACTGCGCCCGGACGAATACCAGGGCGGCTCGTTCAGCGTGAGCAACCTGGGCATGTTCGGGGTGTGCGAGTTCTCGGCCATCATCAACCCGCCGCAGGCCGCCATCCTGGCCGTGGGCGCGTCGCAGCAAAAGCCGGTGGTCGAGAACGGTGAGCTGAGGGTGGGCACGGCAATGTCCTGCACGCTCTCGGTGGACCACCGCGCCATCGACGGCGCCCTGGCCGCGCAGTGGCTGGCCGCATTCCAGCGCGCCATCGAGGCGCCGCTGTCCATGCTGATCTGAGGGCGCGCGATGTCTGAAAAAACCTTCGATCTGCTGGTCATCGGCGGCGGGCCGGGCGGCTATGTGGCCGCCATCCGCGCCGCGCAGTTGGGCATGAAGACCGCGCTGGTGGAAAAAGCCCAGCTCGGCGGCATCTGCCTGAACTGGGGCTGCCTGCCCACCAAGGCGCTGCTGCGCTCGGCCGACGTGCTGCGCCTGGTGCGCGGCGCGGCCCAGTTCGGCGTCAAGGTGCAGCCGCCCGAGGCCGATTTGCCTGCCATGGTGGCGCGTTCACGCGCCGTGGCGGCGCAGCTTCATAAGGGTGTCACCGGCCTGCTGAAGAAGAACGGCGTGCATGTGTTCACCGGACACGCACGCCTGCAGGGCGGCGGCGCGGTGGCCGTCACGGGAGAGGGCGGCAGCTCCCAGGTGCTGCGTGCCGCGCACACCGTGCTGGCAACGGGCGCGCGGGCGCGCCCGTTGCCGCAACTGCCGGTCGATGGCCAGAGCGTGTGGAGCTACCGCGAGGCGCTCACCCCGCCCTCGCTGCCCAGACGCCTGCTGATCGTGGGCGCCGGGGCCATCGGCATCGAATTCGCCAGCTTCTACCGCGCCGTGGGGGCTGAGGTCACCGTGGTGGAGATGGCGTCGCGCGTGCTGCCGCTGGAAGACGAGGACATCTCCGCCCAGGTGGCCGCCAGCCTGCAGAAGGATGGCATCCGGGTGCACACCCAGGTGGCGCTGGAGCGGGCCACGCGCGTGGACGGTGTCTGGCAGCTCACGCTGCGCCCGCAGGGCGCCGGAAGCGCGCCGCAGGTGCAGGCCGACGTGGTGCTGGTGGCCGCCGGCATCGTCGGCAACGTGGAAGACCTGGGGCTGGAGAAGACCCGCGTGCAGGTGGACATGACCCACATCGTCACCGATGCGCGGTGCCGCACGGCCGAGCCCGGCGTCTACGCCATCGGCGACGTGGCTGGGCCGCCCTGGCTGGCGCACAAGGCCAGCCATGAGGGGGTGCTGTGCGTGGAGCACATCGCGGGCCTGAAGCCGCATGCGCTGGACCCGCGCCGCGTGCCCGCCTGCACCTACAGCCACCCGCAGGTGGCCAGCGTGGGCTGGACCGAGGCGCAGGCCAGGGCGGCCGGGCGCACCGTGAAGGTGGGCAAGTTCCCCTTCCTGGCCAATGGCAAGGCCATTGCCATGGGCGCCACGGCGGGTTTCGCCAAGGTGGTGTTCGACGCCGCCAGCGGCGAACTGCTGGGCGCGCACATGGTGGGCGAGGAGGTGACCGAGATGATCCAGGGCTTTGCCGTGGCGCAGAGCCTGGAGACCACCGAGGCCGAGCTGATGGCCACCATCATGCCGCACCCCACCATGTCCGAAGCCATGCACGAAGCCGTGCTCGCGGCCCATGGCCGGGCGCTGCACATCTGATACGGAGACTTTTCACCATGTACGACTTTCAGGACAAGACGCTGCTGCTGACCGGTGCCAACGGTGGCATCGGCCGCAGCGTGGCGGCGCTTTTCTACGCCCACGGCGCCAACCTGGTGCTCACCGATCTGGACCATGCGAGCCTGGAGTCCTTCGCCCACGGGCTGGGCGCGGACGTGGCCCGGCGCGTGGCCGTGCTGCGCATGGATGCCGCCAGCCCTGAAGACGCCCAGGCCGCCGTGGACACGGCGCAGGCGCGCTTTGGCGGCATCGACCACCTCGTGCCCTCGGCCGGCCTGTACCTGGCGCAGCCGGTGCAAGAGATGACCGACGCGCAGTGGCGCCAGACGCTGGCGATCAACCTCGACGGCGTGTTCTACCTGACGCGCCGCGCCATTGCGCACCTGCGCGACGGCAGCGCCATCGTCAACCTGACCTCGATGGCCGGCCACCGCGGCGCGTTCTACAACGCGCACTACAGCGCCTCCAAGGGCGGGCTGATGAGCCTGACCCGCTCCCTGGCGCGCGAGCTGGGCCCGAAGACGCGGGTCAACGCGGTGTCGCCCGGCGTCATCGCCACGCCCATGACCGGCGAACTCATTGCCCGGCGCGGCCAGGAGTCGGTGGAGCAGACGCCGCTCAGGCGCCTGGGCCAGCCCGGTGAGATCGCCAGCGTGATCGGCTTCCTGTGCAGCAGCGCGGCCAGCTTCATCACGGGCGAGGTCATCCACGTCAACGGCGGCCTTTACATTGCAGGTTAGTCAACGGAGCGAATGACATGCTGAACTTGCAAGATTCTTCCTTGCTGCGCGAGCAGTGCCTGATCGACGGCCAGTGGGTGGGAGCCCAGCAGACCATTGCCGTCACCAACCCTGCAACGGGCGCGCAGATCGCCACCGTGCCGCGCCTGGGTGCCGCGCGGGCGCGCCAGGCCATCGAGGCGGCCCACCGCGCCTGGCCCGCCTGGCGCGCGCGCACGGCCAAGGAGCGCGCCGCGCTGCTGCGCCGCTGGTACGAGCTGATCCTGGCGAACCAGGAAGACCTGGCCCGCATCATGACCACGGAGCAGGGCAAGCCCCTGGCCGAGGCGCGCGGAGAGATCGCCTACGCCGCCTCGTTCGTTGAGTGGTTCTCCGAAGAGGGCAAACGCATCTATGGCGACACAATTCCCTCGCCCATGGGCAGCCAGCGCATCGTCGTCACCAAGGAGCCGATCGGCGTGTGCGCCGCCATCACGCCGTGGAACTTTCCGGCCGCGATGATCACGCGCAAGGCCGCCCCGGCACTGGCGGCGGGCTGCACCATGGTGGTCAAGCCGGCCTCGCAGACGCCGCTCACCGCACTGGCGCTGGCAGTGCTGGCCGAGCGCGCGGGCATTCCGGCCGGCGTGCTGTCGGTAGTGACCGGCGCGGCGGGCGAGATCGGCACCGAGTTGGCGACCCATCCGTTGGTGCGCAAGCTCACCTTCACCGGCTCGACCGAGGTCGGCCGCACGCTCATGCAGCAAAGCGCCGCCACCATCAAGAAGGTGTCGATGGAACTGGGCGGCAACGCGCCCTTCATCGTGTTCGAGGATGCGGACCTGGACGCTGCCGTGGAGGGCGCCCTGGTCTCCAAGTACCGCAACGCGGGCCAGACCTGCGTATGCGCCAACCGCCTGTACGTGCACGCCAAGGTATACGAGGCCTTTGCGCAAAAGCTGGTGGCCGCCGTGCAGGCCATGCCCGTGGGCGACGGCCTGCAGGAGGGCACGCGCATCGGCCCGCTGATCGACGGCAAGGCCGTGGCCAAGGTGGAAGAGCACATCGCCGAGGCCCTGGCCAAGGGCGCTCGCGTGCTCACCGGCGGCCGGCGCCACGCGCTGGGGCACTCGTTCTTCGAGCCCACGGTACTGGCCGACGTGACGCAGGCCATGGCCGTGGCCAGGGAAGAAACCTTCGGCCCGCTGGCCCCGCTGTTCCGCTTCGAGACCGAAGACGAGGTGGTGGCGATGGCCAACGACACCGAGTTCGGCCTGGCCAGCTACTTCTATGCGCGTGATCTGGGCCGCGTCTGGCGCGTGGCCGAGCGGCTGGAGTACGGCATGGTGGGCGTGAACACCGGGCTCATCTCCAACGAGGTGGCGCCGTTCGGCGGCGTCAAGCAGTCGGGCGTGGGGCGCGAGGGCTCGCACTACGGCATTGAGGACTACCTGGTCATCAAGTACATCAACATGGCGGGGATCTGAGATTGAGGATCGACGGCGCTACCCGGGTCGTGGGCATCGTGGCCGACCCCATCGCCCACGTGCGCACCCCCCAGTTGTTCAACGCGGCGGCCGCCCGGCAGGGGCTGAACGCCGTGTGCGTGCCGCTGCACGCGGCGCCTGCGCAACTGCCGCAGCTACTGGCGGGGCTGGCCGGCTGCCAGAACCTTGCCGGGCTGGTCGTCACCATGCCGCACAAGGAGGCGGTGGTCGCCCTGTGCGGTGAGCTGACCCCGGCGGCGCGCCTGGTGGGCGCCGCCAACACCTTGCGCTGGGATGCGGCGCAGGGCCACTGGGTGGGCGGCAACCTCGACGGCGAGGGCTTCGTTGCCGGGCTGAAGGAGTGCGGCCACCTGCTGGCAGGGCGTCGCGTGCTGTTGCTGGGCGCGGGTGGCGCGGGCAAGGCCATTGCCTATGCGGTGGGGCGCGAGCAGCCGGCCGCGCTGGTGCTGAGCAACCGCTCCATGGCGCGGGCCGAAGAGGCGGTGCAGCGCCTGGCCCCGGCACTGCCGGGCGTGGACCTGCGCACCGGCGCGGCCGACGCCACGCGCTTTGACGTGGTGATCAACGCCACCGCACTCGGCCTGCACGAGGGCGACCCGGCACCGCTGCCGGTCGACACCCTGCAGCCCGGCTCGCTGGTGTGCGAGGCCGTGATGCGCGACACCGCCCTGCTCGCCGCCGCCCGCGAGCGCGGCGCGACGGCCCACCCGGGGCACCGCATGCTGTATGGGCAGATCGTGGAGATCGCCCGGTTCATCGGCCTGGACATTGCGCCGGGCAAGGTGCCGCGGCTGTTCGGCTGACTTGGGGTTTTGAATGGAAAAAAGATGGCGCTTCTAAGAGCGGCTAACAAAACAAAGGGAGGTTGCGAGCACAGATGACACAACAAGCCAGGGAAAGCAGCGCGACATGAATGTCGATGCGGCGCTCGAAGCGGGTTCGCAGCTTGCCAAACGCGGCCAGC
>NZ_JAELTO010000104.1 GCF_016428875.1 Xylophilus sp. ASV27 | reverse complement strand
CCCCCCCCCCCCCCCCCCCCCCCTCCTCACCTCATACCCCGACCACCGAGACCTACACTAGGTTCTCTTCGTCGGCAGCGTCAGATGTGTATAAGAGACAGGTGCGCCTGTCCGTGGCGCTGGCGCTGGCGCTGGCAGGCGCTGCCGCGCAGGCCGCGCCAGGCGTGCCGGCCTATCGTGAATTCCGCGACTGGATCGTCGCCTGCGACAACGCGCGCCGCTGCGAGGCGCGGCTGGCGCCGGCTTCCGGGGAGCCCGTGGCGCTGCGGCTGGCGCTCTCGCGCGAGGCGGGGCCGGAGGGGGCCGTGGAACTGGAGCTTGCCGGCGAGAAGCCCCTGCCCGCGTCTGCCGCGCAGCGCGACGGCCAGCCCCTGGAGGCCGCCGACCAGCCCGCTGGCACCGGTACTGCCTGGACGGCCGACGGCGAAGGCAGCTACCGCCTGCAGGGCGAACCCGCGCTGCGTCTGGTGCGCAGCCTGGCGCAGGCCCAGGCTTTGACCATGGCCACCGCGACCGAGCCGCAGCCGGTGAATCTGTCGCTGGACGGACTGGCCGCCGCGGCGCTTTTCATCGACGAGGTGCAGGGGCGCGTGGGCAACGTGACGGCCTTGGTACGGCCCGGCCGCGCCGCTGCCGCCCAGGTGCCCGCGCCGGCCGCATTGCCGGTGCTGCGCGCCGCGCCCGAGCCGCCGCCGCTGGCCGAGCCCGAACGATTCGCGCGCGCGGTGCGTTCACGCAATGCTGCGCTGGTGGCGCGGCGCTGCGATCCGCCGCGCGGCGAGACCTCGGCCGACGAAGCGCAGCCGCTGACGGCCGACGACGCCCTGGTGCTGCTGCAGTGCTGGCGCGGCCCCTACCAGTCCAGCGCGCTGGTGCTGCGCGTGCCGCGGACCGCGCCCGAGCGCGCGGAGCCCGTGTTGCTGCCGCCCGTGCCCGGCGGTCTTCGGCTGGTCAAAGGGCAGGGAGCGGAGGACGATGCCAGCGTGCTCACCGAGCCTGTCTATGACCCGGCAAGCGCTACGCTCAACAGCTTCTCCAAAGGCCGCGGCATCGGCGACTGCGGTGTCGCCCTGGGCTGGGTGTTCGACGGCAAGGCGTTCCAGCCCGCGTCGCGCGACGAACAGCGGCGCTGTGCCGGCTCGCCGGGGGACTGGCCCGCGCTCTATCGCAGCCGGATCGAACCGGCGCCCGGGCGCTGACACCATGGCCCGCGCTCCCGATTCCCTGGAGGCGCTGGTCCAGGCGCTGCGGCGCCTGCCGGGCGTGGGCGCCAAGTCCGCGCAGCGCATGGCCTTCCATCTGCTGCAGCACGACCGGCCCGGTGCGGAGATGCTGTCGCAGGCGCTGCACCATGCGGTGGCCCAGGTGCGGCACTGCGCGCTGTGCAATACCTTCACGGAAACCGACATCTGCGAGGTCTGCAGCGATCCCGAGCGCGACTTCAGCAAGCTCTGCGTGGCCGAGACCCCGGCCGACCAGGCGGCCATGGAGCGTACCGGCGCGTTCCGCGGCCGCTACTTCGTGCTGATGGGCCGGCTCTCGCCGCTCGACGGCATCGGGCCGAAGGAAATCGGACTGCAGAAGCTGTTCGACCGCGCCACCGATGGCTCGGTGCAGGAAGTGATCCTGGCCACCAATTTCACCGCCGAGGGCGAGGCCACGGCCCACGTCATCACCGAGGGCCTGCGCGCGCGCGGGCTGCGCGTCACGCGGCTGTCGCGCGGCGTGCCGGTGGGCAGCGAGCTAGAGTTCGTGGACCTGGGCACCATTGCCCATGCGCTGGCCGACCGGAGATGATGCAGGCTGCATGCAGCGCGCTGCGGTCTGCGTGTGAGCGTTCTGAAAGGCTGATATGACCCATTTCACCATTGCCTACTGGTGCGTGCTCTTTGCCGCGCTGTTGCCCATCTTCTGCTCGGCGGCGGCCAAGGCGGGCCGCAAGGACTTCGACAACGGCGCTCCGCGCAACTGGTCCGCGCGGCTCGACGGCTGGCGCGCGCGCGCCGTCGCGGCGCAGGACAACGGCTTCGAGAACCTGCCCTTCTTCATCGGAGCGGTGGTGATCGCCCACCAGCTCGGCGCGCCGCAGGGCCGGGTCGACCTGCTCGCGCTGGCGTGGATCGCGGCGCGCATCGTCTACAGCGGGCTCTACATCTCCGGCCATGCCACGCTGCGCAGCGTGGTGTTCAGCGTGGGGCTGCTGCTCAACATCGCCATCCTGTTCGCCGGCTACCGCTGATCCGTTCACGTCTTCCGGCCGCGCGGAAGTTCCGGTTTCCCGCTACGTGCTTTCCCGCTGGGGAGATGTACCGATGCGCCGGCAAAGCACGCGCCGCTAAGCTCATGCGACCTGCGACGCAGGCCATCGCGCATGACCGTTCCCCGCACTTCCCTGATGAACCGCCGCGGCTTTCACGCCGCGGCATCGCTGGCAGCCGCGGCGCTGGCCGCACCAGCCCTGCTGCGCACGCAGCCGGTGCTCGAGAGGACGCGGGTGTCGATCGCGGTCGGCGGCAAGGGCAGTTTCTATTTCCTGCCGCTGACCATCGCCGAGCAGTTGGGCTACTTTCGGGCCGAGGGGCTGGAGGTGGAGATCAGCGATTTCGCCGGCGGCTCGCGTGCCCTGCAGGCGGTGGTGGGAGGGCTGGCCGACGTCTGCTGCGGCGCCTTCGAGCACACCGTGAGCCTGCAGAGCAAGGGCCGGTTCTTCCGCAGCTTCGTGCTGATGGGGCGCGCGCCGCAGATCGTGGTGGGGGTGTCGCACCGGACCATGGGAGCCTACCGGACGGCGGCCGACCTGCGGGGCCGCCGGATCGGCGTGACCTCGCTCGGCTCTTCCACCAACATGCAGGCCAACCTGCTGTTGCTGGGCGCGGGGGTGAAGCCGTCCGAAGTGTCCTTCGTCGGCGTGGGCTCGTCGATGACGGCCTTGACGGCGCTGCGCTCGGGCCAGATCGACGCGATCAGCAATGTCGATCCGATCATGACCGTGCTGGAGCAGAAGGGCGACATCCGCGTGATCTGCGACACGCGCACGCTCAAGGGGGCGCAGGAGGTCTTCGGCGGCCCCATGCCGGCGGCCTGCCTGTATGCCCCGGAAGGCTTCGCCGACAAGAATCCCGGCACGGCCCAGGCACTGGCCAGCGCCGTCGTGCACGCGCTGAAATGGATACAGACGGCCGGCCCCAGCGACATCCTGCGGACCGTACCCGAGCGCTACCTGCTGGGGGACCGGGCGCTGTACCTGAGCGCCTTTGGCAAGGTGCGCGAAGCCATATCGCCCGACGGCATGGTGCCCGAACAGGGGCCGGTCACGGCGGTGCGTGCACTCGCCAATTTCGACCCGGCGGTGCGGGTCGGCAAGATCGACCAGGCCAGGCTCTTCACCAACGAATTCGCGCGCCGGGCGAAGGGCCGCTTCCAGGCGTAGGGCGCGCGGCGCATCGCATGGCCTCGGGTCAGCCGGCTCCGCCGCCGGGCCCCTGCCCGAGCTGCAGGCTGCCGTGGCGGCGATTTTTGAGAGAAATAGTGCTGAATCCCAGGTTTTACCTGGGTTTTTTGCTATATAAATAATAGCAATTTCATGGCTGACGCTGTCCCGCACGTGGCGGCATCCGGGTTGCGTCCGCTGGCAGAATCCTGCGCGATGAACACCACGCCCGCCTCCTCCGCAGCCCGGCCCGCACCGGAGCCGCGATCTGCCTACCGCGCGTTCCGCTCCATCGGCACCCGCTGGGCCGACAACGACGTGTACGGCCATGTCAACAACGTCGTCTACTACAGCTGGTTCGACACGGCCGTGAACGCGCATCTGATCGAGCAGGGCGCGCTGGACATCCATGGCGGCCCGACCATCGGGCTGGTGATCGAGACCCAGTGCAACTACTTCGCGCCGATCGCGTTCCCCGATGCGGTGGACGCCGGCATCCGCGTGGCGGCCCTGGGTTCGTCCAGCGTGCGCTACGAGGTGGGCCTGTTCCCGGCCGGCAGCGGGCTGACGGCCGCGCGCGGCCATTTCGTGCACGTCTACGTGGACCGGGCCTCGCGCAGGCCGGTGCCCTTGCCGGAGCGCCTGCGCCAGGTGCTGCAAGCGCTGCGGGGCCCGGACGCCTGAGCGTCCGGGCCCCGCAAGGGCCTTGTCAGTCGGCGTTGCCCAGCACGATGCCTTCGCGGCGCGGATCGGCGCCGCCCTGCAGTACCGGCGCGCCGTTGCGGGTGGTGCTGATGATGGTGCCGATGCCGCTCGACTGCGCGGCGGTCGATACCGTATGGCCCAGCGCCCGCAGCCCGACGATCAGCGGATCGTTGTTGCCGCCGTTGGTGATGTCCAGCACCGGGTGCTCGCCGCCCAGGCTGGTCGTGGCGCTGTTGCTGGCGCCGAAGTCCACCAGCGAGGTGGCCTGCTGCGCATCCAGGCCCCAGTCCAGCGCGCCGACCAGGGTCTTGGTGACGTACTGGATGATGGTGCCGCCGCCCGGGGAGCCGGTGCCCATCACGAAGTCACCCATGGAGCCGTCGGCGGCCTTCCTGAAGACCAGCGTGGGCGCCATCGAGCTGCGCGGACGCTTGCCCGGTTCGACCTTGTTGGCCACCGGCAGGCCGGCGCCGTCGGTCGGGGTGGCCGAGAAGTCGGTCAACTGGTTGTTCAGGATGAAGCCCTGCGTGAAGTGGTAGGAGCCCATGCCCGCTTCCACCGTGGTCGTCATCACCACGGCGTTGCCGGCGGCGTCGACGATGGTGAAGTGCGTGGTGCCGCGCTCCTCGATCAGCGACACGCCCTGCGCGGCCGAGCCGAACACGCCGGGCTGCGCCGTACCCATGCTCCTGGCCGTGCTGATCAGCGCGGCGCGGCTCTTCAGGTAGGGTTTGTTCAGCAGCGTGTTCCAGGAGTTGCCGGGCAGCGGGGTGAAGTCGGTGTCGGCCACGTACTTGTCGCGGTCGGCATAGGCCAGGCGCTCGGCCTCGCTCACCAGGTGCACGCCCTGCACCGTGGGCTTGCCGCCTTCGGCCAGGCTGCCGGTGGGCTTGAGCGGGGCCAGGTTGAAGTTCTCCAGGATGCCGAGCGCCGAGGCCACCGCGATGCCGCCCGAGGACGGCGGCGACATGCCGCAGACCCAGTACTCGCGGTAGGTGGTGCAGACCGGGTCGCGGCGCTTGGCCTGGTAGTTGGCCAGGTCGCTGAGCTCGGTCAGGCCGGGCGTGATGGGCACGGCCGGCGTGCCGCCGCTGGTGGCCTTGATCTTGGCGACGATGCCTTGGGCCACCGGACCGGTGTAGAAGGCATTGGCGCCGCCCGCGGCGATGGTGCCCAGCGTGGCGGCATAGGCCGGGTTGCGCAGGCGCGTGCCCAGGCCCTTGGGCGTGCCGTCGCTGTTGAAGAAGTAGGCGGTGGCCTCGGCGTCGCGCTTGAGGCCCGTGGCGCCGCCCGCGATGGCGTCGGCCAGACGGCCGCTGATCAGGAAGCCGTCATTGGCCAGGCTGATGGCGGGCCTGAACAGGTCGGACCAGGGGCGGCGGCCGTGGTCCGACCAGGCCAGCTCCAGCATGCGCACGGCGCCGGGCGTGCCGATGGAGCGGCCGCTGGCGCGCGCACCGCCGGGCTGGGGCGGCGTCTGGTCGGTGCTGCTGACCCAGCGCAGGTAGTTCTCGGTAGCCGCGGCGGGAGCGGTTTCGCGGCCGTCATAGGCCTGGACCTTCTTGGTCCTGGCGTCGTAATACAGCATGAAGGCGCCGCCGCCCAGCCCCGAGGACTGCGGCTCGACCAGGCCCAGCACCGCCTGCACCGCCACGGCGGCATCGGCGGCGCTGCCGCCGTTCTTCAGCACGTCGCAGCCGGCCTTGGAGGCCAGCGGGTTGGCGGAGACCACCATGTATTTGGTGGCGTAGGTCGCCTTCTTGCCGAGGACGTAGCCGCTGGCGGGCTCGGGTGCGGATGGATCGCCGGCCTGGCCGGACCCGACGACGACGCTGCCGCCGCTGCTGGTCGTGAGGTTGCAGGAGTTCTGCGCGGTGTCGATCGGGATGGCGCCGCGGTCGCTGCCGCCGCAGCCGGCAAGCGCCAGCAGCACGGCCAGCAGCGCAGGGGCGACGCGCCGGTGCGTGGACCTGGGCCGGGTCTGCGCCTTGGTGGGGCATGGGGTCATGGAAGGGTCCTCCAGGGAGATCGGGTGGGCTGGGGTTCGCCTCGCCCCACCAGGAGGCGGCGCCAGGCGCCACCAGTGTGACATGCAAATTACAGGCTTGATACATCCGCCTGCATGCCGCGCCCCGTGATGCGAGAATGCCCGAGGGCCCCGCATCGCCTTCCGCGCATCGGCCTGCCGCACCGCACCATGATCATCACCAGCCTGCTCGATACCGACCTCTACAAGTTCACGATGATGCAGGTCGTGCTGCACCAGTTCCCCGGGGCGCATGTCGAATACCGCTTCAAGTGCCGCACGCCCGACGTGGCGCTGGCGCCGTTCGTGCCGGAGATCCGCGAGGAGATCCGCGCGCTGTGCGGGCTACGCTTCCAGGAGGCCGAGCTGGCCTACCTGCGCTCCATGCGCTTCATCAAGAGCGACTTCGTCGATTTCCTCGGCCTGTTCCAGCTCAATCCGCGCAACATCACCGTTACGGCGCTGCCCTCGGGCGAGATCGACATCGTCATCGAAGGCCCATGGCTGCACACCATCCTGTTCGAGATACCGGTGCTGGCCATCGTCAACGAGGTCTACTTCCGCAACACGCAGCGCGTGCCCGACTTCGTCGGGGGCCGTGCGCGGCTGGACCGCAAGATCGCGCAGCTGCAGGGCGAGGGCCTGGGGTCGCTCAAGATCGCCGACTACGGCACGCGCCGGCGCTTCAGCCGCGCCTGGCACGAGGAGGTCCTGCGCGTGCTCTCCAACCGCCTGGGAACCGGCCCGCAAGGCCAGTTCGCCGGCACCAGCAACGTGCTGTACGCAATGCAGCTCGGACTGACCCCGCTGGGCACCATGGCGCACGAGTACCTGCAGGCCTGCCAGGCGCTGGGGCCGCGGCTGCGCGACAGCCAGGTGTTCGGCTTCGAGACCTGGGCCAAGGAGTACCGCGGCGACCTGGGCATCGCGCTGTCGGACGTGTACGGCATGAATGCCTTCCTGCGCGACTTCGACATGTACTTCTGCAAGCTGTTCGACGGCGCGCGCCACGACAGCGGCGATCCGTTCGCCTGGGGCGAGCGGCTGCTGGAGCACTACCGCCAGAACCGCGTCGACCCGCGCACCAAGACCCTGATCTTCAGCGACAGCCTGACCGTGCCGCGCACCATCGAGCTGTACCAGCAGTTCCACGGGCGCTGCCAACTGGCCTTCGGCATCGGCACCAACCTGACCAATGACCTGGGCGACCCGCCGGCCCACGTGCCGCTGCAGATCGTCATCAAGATGGTGCGCTGCAACGGGCAGCCGGTGGCCAAGCTGTCGGACACGCCGGCCAAGAACATGTGCGACGACGAGAAGTACCTCGCCTACCTGCGGCAGGTGTTCGAGATTCCCGCGCCGGTTTGAAAAACCCCCGGCAGGCCTGCCGGCCGGCTCGGCCGCCGCGGGCCTTGCTTTTTTCCATAGGAGACTTTTCCGCATGAGCAAGCCCCGCATCCTCGTGGCACGCGCGCTGTTTCCCGAAACCGTCGCGCTGCTGGAGCAGCATTTCGACGTCGAGCACAACCAGGCCGACGAGCCCTGGGACGCCGCCGGGTTCATCGCACGCCTGCAGGGCAAGCAGGGCGTGCTCACCACCGGCAGCGAGTGCGTGGACGCCGCCGTGCTCGCGGCCTGCCCGGAGCTGCGCATCTGCGCCAACATGGCCGTGGGCTACAACAACTTCGACGTCGAGGCCATGAGCGCGGCCGGCGTGCAGGGCACCAACGCTCCGGACGTGCTGACCGAGACCACGGCGGACTTCGGCTTCGCGCTGCTGATGGCCACGGCGCGCCGCATCACCGAGAGCGAACACTTCCTGCGCAGCGGGCAATGGAAGCGCTGGCGCTACGACATGTTCGCCGGCGCCGAGGTGCACGGCAGCACCCTGGGCATTCTGGGCATGGGCCGCATCGGCCAGGGCGTGGCCCGGCGCGGCGCCTACGGCTTCGGCATGAACGTGCTCTACCACAACCGTTCGCGGCTCGACCCGGCGCTGGAGTCCGAATGCAGGGCGCGCTACGTGGGCAAGGAGGAACTGCTGAAGACCGCCGACCACCTGGTGCTGGTGCTGCCCTACAGCGCCTCGTCGCACCACGCCATCGGCGCGGCGGAGCTGGCGCTGATGAAGCCCACGGCCACGCTGGTCAACATCGCGCGAGGCGGCATCGTGGACGATGCCGCGCTGGCCGCCGCGCTGCGCGAGGGCCGCATCGCCGCCGCGGGGCTGGACGTGTTCGAGGGCGAGCCGCGGGTGCATCCGGACCTGCTGGCTCTCTCCAACGTCGTGCTCACCCCGCACATCGCCAGCGCCACCATGCCGACCCGGCGCGCCATGGCCCGCCTGGCCGCCGACAACCTGATTGCCTTCTTCCATGGCGACGGCCCGCTCACGCCGGTCAATTCGGTAATGGGGAGCAAGGTTTGACCGACATGCCGCTGGACCGCTGGGCGCTGCTGGCGCTGGCCCTGCTCAATCTGCTGGTGCTGCTGGCCCTGCTGCTGCGGCGGCCAGGCTCCGAAGGCCGGGAGGAGCTGCTGAGCGCCATCGGCAGCGCCAGCGAGCGCAGCGAGCGCGGCGAGCGGGAACTGCGCCGCGAACTGGCGGCCGACGCGCGCAGCGGCCGCCAGGAACTGGCCCAGGCCTTCTCCACGCTGCAGAGCAGCCTGACGCTGCAGAGCGCGGAAGCCATCCGCACCCAGAACCTGCAGATCGACGCCTTCGCGCAGCAACTGGCGCTGCTGCAGAACACCCTGGCCACGCAGTTGCAGGGCCTGTCGGAGTCCAACGCGCGGCGCATGGCCGAGGTGCGCGCCACGCTGGAGGCGCAACTGGCGCAACTGCAGCAGTCCAACGCCGCCAAGCTCGACGAGATGCGGCAGACGGTGGACGAGAAGCTGCAGAACACGCTGGAGACCCGGCTGGGCGAGAGCTTCAAGCAGGTGGCCGACCGGCTCGAGCAGGTGCACAAGGGCCTGGGCGAGATGCAGTCGCTGGCCAGCGGCGTGGGCGACCTGCAGCGCGTGCTGACCAACGTCAAGACGCGCGGCATGTTCGGCGAGGTGCAACTGGAGGCGCTGCTGGAGCAGGTGCTGACGGTCGAGCAGTACGCCAAGCAGGTCGAGACCCGGCCGCGCAGCGGGCAGCGGGTGGACTTCGCGATCCGTTTTCCCGGCCGGGGCGACGATGGCGCGCCGGTCTGGCTGCCGGTCGATGCCAAGTTCCCGCGCGAGGACTACGAGCGCCTGCTCGACGCCCACGACCGCGCCGATGCCGCCGGTGCCGAGGCCGCCGGCAAGGCGCTGGAGGCGCGCATCCGCGCCGAGGCCAAGACCATCTCCGAGAGCTACCTGGCGCCGCCGCACACCACCGACTTCGCCATCCTGTTCCTGCCGATCGAGAGCCTCTATGCCGAGGTGCTGCGCCGGCCCGGGCTGATGGATGCGCTGCAGCGCAACCACCGCGTCACGCTGGCCGGGCCGACCACCTTGCTGGCCATGCTCAACAGCCTGCACATGGGCTTTCGCACGCTGGCGCTGGAGCGCCAGGCGTCCGAGGTCTGGCGCGTGCTGGGCGCGGTCAAGACCGAATTCGAGCGCTACGGGGAATGGGTGGTACGCATACGCGAGCAGGTGCACAAGGCCGCCGATACCCTGGACAAGGCCGACACCCGCACCCGGCAGATGCGGCGCGCCCTCAAGAACGTCGAGGCGCTGCCCGACGCGCAGGCGCAGGCGCTGCTGCCCGCGTTGGACGAAGAGGCCGAGGGTTAGCGCCGCATGACGCCGGAGCTGATGCGCCTGATCCTGGCGCAGATCTTCCTGCACGCGGCCATGGCCGGCACGCGCATGGCCGCGCCGCTGCTGGCGCTGTCGCAGGGCGCGAGCGCCGCCGCGGTGGGCGGGCTGCTGGCCCTGTTCGCGTTGTCGCAGGTCTTCCTGGCATTGCCGGCCGGCCGCTATGCCGACCGGCACGGCCTGCGCCGGCCGCTGTCCTATGCGGTGGCGGCGGCTGTGCTGGGGGTGGGCAGCGCGGCCGCGTTTCCAAGCTACCCCGTGCTGTGTTTCGCGGCCCTGCTCACCGGCGGTGCCACCGGCACAGCGGTGATCGCGCTGCAGCGCCACGTCGGGCGCGCCGCCGAAAGCGCAACCCAGCTCAAGCAGGTGTTCAGTTGGCTGGGCATTGCGCCTGCGGTGGCGAACTTCGCCGGGCCGTTCGCGGCCGGGCTGCTGATCGACCATGCCGGCTACCGCACGGCGTTTGCGGTGATGGCCTGTCTGCCGCTGGTGTGCTGGTACACGGCACGCCGCACGCGAGAGCTGCCGCCGGTGGCGGTGGCGCCGGCAGGCGCGGGCCCCAGGCCGCGCGTGTGGGACTTGCTGCGCGTGCGCATGTTCCGGCGCCTGCTGTTCGTGAACTGGCTGCAGTCGTCCTGCTGGGACGTGCATACCTTCGTGCTGCCCCTGATCGGCCATGAGCGCGGCTTCAGCGCCTCGACCATCGGCACCATCCTGGGCGTGTTCGCGGTGGCGGCGGCGCTGGTGCGCCTGGCGCTGCCGCTGGTGGCGGCGCGGGTGCGCGAGTGGGCGGTGATCGCCACCTCCAGCATCGCCACGGCCCTGATCTTCGCCGTCTATCCGCTGCTGCCCTCGGCCTTTGCCATGGGCGTGTGCTCGGTGCTGCTGGGCTTTGCGCTGGGCGCGGTGCAGCCCATGGTGATGAGCATGCTGCACCAGGTGACGCCGCATGCGCGCCATGGCGAGGCGCTGGGCCTACGGCTGATGACCATCAACGCCTCCAGCGTCGCCATGCCGCTGCTGTTCGGCGCGGCCGGCGCGGTGGTCGGCATCTCGGGCGTGTTCTGGATCGTGGGCCTGGTGGTGGGCGGCGGCTCGCGCGCCGCCTGGCTGCTGCGCGACGGCCTGCCGGCCGCGCCGCAGCAGGATCACAGCCGGTAGAAGGCCTGGATGTAGTCCCAGGCGTCCTGCGGGTCGTCGGTCAGGTGGAACAGCTTCAGGTCGGCGGCGGCGATCGTGCCTTCTTCCACCAGCACGTCGAAGTGGATCAGGCGCGACCAGAAGCTGCGTCCGAACAGCACGATCGGCACCTGCCGCGACTTCTTGGTCTGCACCAGGGTCAGCAGCTCGAACAGTTCGTCGAGCGTGCCGAAGCCGCCCGGGAAGGCCACCAGCGCCTTGGCGCGCATCATGAAATGCATCTTGCGCAGCGCGAAGTAGTGGAACTTGAAGGACAGGCTGGGCGTGATGAAGCGGTTGCCGCTCTGCTCGTGCGGCAGGGCGATGTTCAGGCCCACGGTCAGCGCGCCGGCCTCGTGCGCGCCACGGTTGGCGGCCTCCATGATGCCGGGGCCGCCGCCGGTACAGATGTACAGGCGTTCCTCGCGCGGACGCGCCAGGCTGTCGGTCGCGACCAGGCCGGCGAAGATGCGGGCCTGTTCGTAGTAGTGGGCGTTCTTCACCTTCAGCCGTGCGGCGGCCACGGCGTCGGCGTCGCCCGTAGCCTCGGCGGCGGCGAGCAGCGCCTCTGCCTCGTCCAGCGGCAGGAAGCGCGCGCTGCCATAGACAACGACGGTGTTGTCGATGCCCTGGGCCTGCTGCTCGATGTCGGGCTTGAGCATTTCCAGCTGCAGGCGGATGCCGCGGGTCTCGCGGCGCACCAGGAATTCCGGGTCCGAGAAGGCCAGCCGATAGGCGTCGGCCTGGAGGGGGGTGCCGCTGTCGGCATGGGCTTGCAGTTGCGCCCAGGCGTCGGCGATGCGGCGGTCGTTCAGGTTGTGGGTGTTGTCCATTCCCCGGATTGTCGGGGATGCGCATGGTCATCCCTGACGCTATCCTTGCCGCCCATGAGCGCTTCCGCCTACCGGTTCCGCGACCTGCTGCAGGAGCGTGCCTACATCCGTTTCTGGGCCACGCGGCTGTTGGGTACCGCGGGGCAGCAGATGCTGATGGTGGCCGTGGGCTGGCAGATGTACGAGCTGACCGGCAGCGCCTGGGACCTGGGCCTGGTCGGCCTCTACCAGTTCTTGCCGGCGCTGCTGCTGGCGCTGGTGGCGGGCCACGTGGCCGACCGCCTGCACCGCGGCCGCATCGTCGCCGCCTGCCTGATGTCGCAGGCCATGGTGGCCGTGACCCTGGTGCTGGCCACGCAGGGCCACTGGGTCGGGCGCGATCTGCTGCTGGGGCTGTCGGTGCTGCTGGGCATGGCGCGCGCCTTCCAGATGCCGGCGCAGCAGGCGCTCACGCCGATGCTGGTGCCGGCGCCGATGCTGCCGCGCGCCATGGCGTTCGCCTCGGCCGGCCAGCAGGCCGCCGTCATCGGCGGCCCGGCGCTGGGCGGGCTGGTGTTCGTGGCCGGCGCTGCGGCGGTGTATGCCGCCTGCACCGCGCTGTTCGTCACCGGCTGCGTGCTGATCGCGCGGTTGCGCTACGCCCATGCGCCGGCCCCGCGCGAGCCGGTGTCGGCGCAGACGCTGCTGGCGGGCGTGCGCTTCATCTGGCAGCGCAAGCCGGTGCTGGGCGCGGTCTCGCTCGACCTGTTCGCCGTGCTGCTGGGCGGTGCGGTGGCGCTGCTGCCGATCTTCGCGCGCGACATCCTGCACACGGGGCCCTGGGGCCTGGGCCTGCTGCGCTCGGCGCCGGCGCTCGGGGCGCTCTGCACGTCGGTGGTGCTCACGCGCTGGCCGCTGGAGCGGCGCGTGGGCCGGACGCTGCTCGGCGCCGTCGCGCTGTTCGGCGTGGCGACGCTGGTGTTCGGCCTGTCGCGCAGCCTCTGGCTGTCGCTGGTGGCGCTGGCCGTGACCGGTGGCGCCGACATGGTCAGCGTGGTGGTGCGCCAGACGCTGGTGCAGCTGGAGACGCCCGACGCCATGCGCGGGCGGGTCAGCGCGGTCAACTCGGTCTTCATCGGCGCGAGCAACCAGTTGGGAGAATTCGAATCCGGCGCCACCGCCGCGCTGCTGGGGCCGGTTGGAGCGGTGGTGCTGGGAGGCGTGGGCACGGTGGCGGTGGCGCTGCTGTGGTTGCGCCTCTTCCCTTCGTTGGCGGGGCGTGACCGGATCGGGGGATGAGTTGCGGCACACTGCGCGGATGCTGCAGAAATTTACGGAACGCTTGCTGGCGCAGGCGCTGGCGCCGCTGGTCCGGCGCGGTTCCTTGCGCATTGCATGGCCCTCGGGCCGCCGCCTGGCGCTTGGCGATGGCGGCGCGCCGCGGGTGGCGATCGGCTTCACCGACGCGGCGGCGGTGCGGGCGCTGCTGCGCGACCCCGACCTGCAACTGGGCGAGCTGTTCATGGACGGGCGGCTGCGCGTGGAGGAGGGCAGTGTCTACGAGCTGCTGGAGCTGCTGCTGCGCGACGCCAAGCAGGTGCGGCCCGGCCTGGCGACGCGCGTGCTCGAC
Organism: Xylophilus sp. ASV27; assembly: GCF_016428875.1. Taxonomy (GTDB): domain Bacteria; phylum Pseudomonadota; class Gammaproteobacteria; order Burkholderiales; family Burkholderiaceae_C; genus Xylophilus. Next base: position 2,166 of record NZ_JAELTO010000104.1, on the reverse strand, counting down.
CGCGTGCGCATGGGCTTGCGCGGCTTCCTGCAGCGCAACCTGCCGGACCGGGCGCGTGCCAACGTGGCCCACCACTACGACCTGGACGACCGGCTCTACGGCCTGTTCCTCGACAGCGACCGGCAGTACTCCTGCGCCTATTTCGAGTCGCCCGAGCAGAGCCTGGAGGCGGCCCAGCTCGCCAAGAAGCGTCACATCGCGGCCAAGCTGCTGGTGCAGCCGGGACAGCGGGTGCTGGACATCGGCTGCGGCTGGGGCGGCCTGTCGCGCTACCTGGCGGCGGTGGCGGGCGCGGGCCACGTCACCGGCATCACGCTGTCGACCGAGCAGATCGCCGAGGCCGAGCGGCTGCGCGCCGGCACGCCGCGCCCCGATGCGCTGGAGTACCGCCTGGAGGACTACCGCGCCACGCGCGGGCGCTTCGACCGCATCGTCTCGGTCGGCATGTTCGAGCACGTGGGACGCCACTTCCACGACGCCTTCTTCCGCCAGTGCTACGAGCTGCTGGAGGACGACGGCGTGATGCTGCTGCACTTCATCGGCAACTCCGACGTGCCGGACTTCAACAACCCGTGGATCGAGAAGTACATCTTCCCGGGCGGCAGCCTGCCGTCGCTGTCGGAGTGCACGCCGGCCATCGAGCGCTCGGGCCTGATCGTCACCGACATCGAGGTGCTGCGCCTGCACTATGCGCGCACCCTGCGCCTGTGGCGCGAGCGCTTCCTGGCGCGGCGTGAGGAGGCGCGCGCGCTCTATGACGAGCGCTTCTGCCGCATGTGGGAGTTCTATCTGTCGATGTCGGAGACCGCCTTCCGCTACCAGGACATCGCCGTCTTCCAGATCCAGCTCGCGCGCCGGCAGGAGGCCGTGCCGCTCACGCGCGACTACGTCGCCGAGCGCGAAGCGGCGCTGCGGCAGCGCGAGGCCATGGATTTTTCACAAAAAATGGCCTGAAGCCCTAGTGAGTCAACGGCTTTGTGCTATTAAAAATGTAGCAGTGTGGACGCCCGCCAGCGTCAGCAGCAGCGAGCCCGCCACATGCAGCAGGACGGTGCCGAAAGCCAGCGCCAGCCGCTGCTGCAGCAGCATGCCCACCACCTCCGCGGAAAAGCTGGAGAAGGTGGTGAGCCCGCCCAGGAAGCCGGTCACCAGCGCTAGGCGCCAGACCGGGTCGAGCTGCGGCATGTTCTGGAACACCGCCACGCAGATGCCGACCAGATAGCCGCCGATCAGGTTGGCCGCCAGCGTGCCCCAGGGCACGCTGGCGGCATGGGTGTTCAGCCAGAGGCCCAGGCCCCAGCGCGAGAGGGCGCCGATGCTGGCGCCGATGCAGATGGCGAAGACGGGAAGCATGGTGAGGCCAGTTAGGAAGGCTGCGCGGACACCGAAATCTTGTCAAAAAGTGCCTGAAGCCCAGGATTTTTCTGGGCATTATGCTATCAATTTCATTGCGACGGATCGCCATCCGGCAGGCCGTCGCTCAGGCCCTCGGGCACGTCGGTGCGCCCGGCGCGGCGGGCCCGGAACAGCGCGGCGCGCATCAGGAAGATGGTGGTCACCGGCACGGTGAGCGCCACGAAGATGGCGATCAGCAGCGCATGCACCGAGAGCGAGCTCGCGCGCGCCGAGAAGTAGACGATGGTCGCGGCCACCAGCGACCAGCAGCCCAGGGTGGCCCCCAGCGTGGTGGCGTGGATGCGCTGGAAGAAGCTGCCCAGCCGCAGCACCCCGACCGATCCCAGCAGCGCCATGGCGCTGCCCAGCAAGGCCAGCAGGCCGACCAGCACCTCGGCCCAGAACGGCAGCGCCACGGCGGGCGTCATGGCGCGGCTCCTGCCGGGCGTGCGGCGGCACGGTGGGTTTCGTTCACTCGATGACCTCGCCGCGCAGCAGGAACTTGGACATGGCGGTGGAGCCGACGAAGCCGAACAGCGCGATCAGCAGCGCCGCCTCGAAGTACATGCCGCTGCCGTAGCGCAGGCCCAGCACCAGCATGGCGAGCATGCCGTTGACGTAAAAGGTGTCCAGCGCCATGACGCGGTCCTGGGCCGTCGGCCCGCGCAGCATGCGCAGCAGGCAGCAGCCCATGGCCAGCGCCAGGCAGCCCATGGCGGTCCACAGGGACCAGGCGAGGAAGGGGCTCATTCGAAGATCTCCATGAGCGGG
>NZ_JAELTO010000103.1 GCF_016428875.1 Xylophilus sp. ASV27 | reverse complement strand
CCCCCCCCCCCCCCCCCCCCCCCCCCCCCCCCCCCCCCCCCCCCCCCCCCCCCCCCCCCCCCCCCTCTCCCACCCCCCGCCCCCCCCCCACACCTACACTAGGTTCTCTTCGTCGGCAGCGTCAGATGTCCCCCCCCCCCCCCCCGCGCTCATTGCAGCGCCTCCGGTGCCGTGTGCCACAGCGCGCGCGCCGGAGCCTGCGGCGCCGGCGCGGTGCGGGTGTCCACCAGGCCGTCCAGCCCGCCCTGGCGCAGCCAGCAAGGCAGCAGGTTTTCGAGCGTAGCGCGGAAGTGCGGCGTAAAGGCGTCGTGCCGCGCCAGGCATTGCAGGCGCACGGCCACCTTGCGCGCGATGGCCTCGCGGTGCTGGTCGCAGCAGGCCTGCGCATGGCTGCTCATGAGGGCCAGGGTGCCGGCCAGCAGGGCTTCGGTGCAGGCGACGTCGTCGTCGCGCGCGGTGGCGGTGGGGGCTTGCGTGGTGGGAGAGGTCATGCGAGGGCTCCTTGCGGGGAATCAGAAATCGGCCACCAGCGAGACGCGCGCATAGCGCCCCGGCTGGGTGTAGGCGTCCAGCACCGGCGAGGTGGAGGCCACGCCGATGACGTTGGTCCAGTTCCAGTACTTCTTGTCGGTGAGGTTGTAGATGCCGGCGGTCAGGCGCAGGTCCTTGCGGATGCGCCACTGGCCGCTGAGGTCCAGCAGCGTGGCCGAAGGCGTGGCGAACTGCGTGGCGCCGTCGATGTCGCCGGCCTTCTTGGCCGCCACATGGGTCAGGTCGATGCGCGCGGCCCAGGCCGGGGTGTCGTAGCGGGCGCCCAGGTTCAGGCGCGAGGGGTTGATGCTGTTGACCGGCGCGCCGGTGTCGCGGTCGCGGCCCCGCGCCTGGCCGTAGCCGAAGGGCGTGCTGAATGTGCCGCCGGCCAGCCGGCCCCAGTCCACGTTGCCCTTGACCTCGAAGCCGCTGATGCGCACCCGGTTCAGGTTGACCGACTGGAAGATGGCCGGGTTGCTCGGCGTGAAGGCGCCGCCGACCATCTGGTTGTCGACGATGAAGTCCTTGAAGCGGCCGGTGAAGGCGGCCAGGTCGAGCGATACGCGCTCCATGCGGCCGCGCGCGCCGATCTCGACGTTCTGGCTTTTCTCGGGCCTGAGATGGGGGTTGGCGATGCTCTCGTAGTTGGCCAGCGGGTTGGCGAAGAAGCCGTTGACCTGGCCGGCCGTCGGCGCCTTGAAGCCCGAGGCGTAGTTGCCATACACGCTCCAGACCGGCGTGGCGCGGTACAGCACGCCCAGCTTGGGCGAGGTGGCCGAGCCCGACAGCGACTGGGCCGGCGACGGCGCGGTGTAGCCCGCCTGGCGGGCGTCGATGCTGAAGTGGTCGAAGCGCAGGCCCGGCGTGATGCTCCAGGGGCCGGCGATGATCTCGTCCTGCAGATACAGCGCGCTGCTGCTCTCCCGGGTGTCGGGGAAGCGCTTGAGCGGATAGCTCTCGCCCGCTGGCGGCGTGACGCCCGTCTGCAGGTTGGCGACGCGCGACTGCGCATAGTCGAAGCCGTAGGTGAGCTTCTGCACCAGGCCATTGCCCGCGCGCAGCAGCTTGCCCAGTTGCAGGCCGGCCTGGGCCATGTGCTCCTGGTAGTGCGTGTTGCGGCTGCGGTCGGCGGCAGTGAAGCGGTCCTGGAACAGGAACTCGTCCGAGCGCGCGTTCTGGTAGCTCAGCACCGCCTGGACCTCGTCAGCCACCGGCGCGTCGAGCTGCCAGCGGCCGTTCCAGGTCAGCCGGTCGCGCGCCATGCGCGTGTTGGCGGTGGAGCCGACGACCGAGGTGCCCGCCAGCGGCGGCTTGGCGATGTTGGAGAGCAGTTCGTAGTCGGCCTTCTTCTCCACGTGCTCAAAGCTCAGCACGTGCTTCTGCCCGCCGCCCGGCGTGAGCACCACCTTGCCCAGAAGCGAGGCGCTCGTGCCCTTCTCGGGATTGGGCGTGGTGCGGTCGGTGTTGGCCGCGTTGTTGCGGCCCATGTTCTTCAGCGCGTCGGCGCGGCCGGCCTGGGCGCTCAGCATCCAGGCCACGGTCTCGTTGGCGCGGCCGGCCAGCGCCGCGCCCAGGTGCCGGCCCTTGTCGTCGCCGTCGTAGCCGGCAGAGGCGCTGCCGCCGAAGGTCTTGCCGTTCCTCAGGTAGTCGTCCGGCTCCCGCGTGACGAAGTTGACCAGCCCGGCGATGCCGTCGGAGCCGTACAGCGCCGAGGTCGGCCCCTTCACCACTTCGATGCGCTTGACCAGGCCGATGTCCAGGTAGTCGCGGCCGATCGCGCTTTCACTCTGGAACACGTAGCTGCGCGGCTGGCGGATGCCATCGACCAGCATCAGCACCCGGTTGCCGTCGAGCCCGCGGATGTTGAAGCCGGCGTTCTGGTCGCGCCCGGTCTGCGCGCCGATGGTGAAGCGCGCCGGCGCGCGCTGCACCGACACGTTGGGCATGTCGCGCACGGCGTCGCGGATGTCGCGCACCTGCTGCGCCTCCATCTGCGCGGCGTTGAGCACCTCGATGCTGACCGGCAGCTCGTCGGGGTCCTGCTCGCTGCGCGAGGCGCTGATGATCATCTCTTTCAACGCGGGCGCGGCCGGCAGCGTTTGCGCATGCGCGCCCGGCGCGAAGGCACTGGCCAGCAGCCAGGCAAGCGGATGAAGTCGGAACGCCGGACGGCGAAGAGTAAGACGGGCCACGGTGCGCTTTCGGTTCTGCAACGGATGTTGGACAGAGCTGGCTGTGCGAGGCGAAAAGCGCACCGGCTGGCTGGGAAGTCAGCCATTGTATGAGAATAATTCTCAATCAGAAAGCAATTCAAGGCAATCAGAAGCCCGCGTCCGTGGCGACGGAGGCGGGCTTTTGCTCATAGACCGCATCGCTATTGAATTGATAGCTAAAAGCCAAGGAAGTACCTGGGCTTGAGGCATATTTTGCTTATGACACTGGCAATTCCCTCGTTCGTCGAGCAGATTACGGCGCTCGCCAGGCCGGCGGCCCTCAACCGAGGAGTCTCTGGGCCTGCGCGCCCTGTGGCAGCTTGAAGCCTGCCACCGCCTCGGCCAGTTCCTGGGCCTGCTGTTGCAGCGACTGCGCAGCGGCGGTGGCCTGCTCCACCAGAGCCGCGTTCTGCTGGGTGCTCTGGTCCATCTGGGTCACGGCGCCGCCGATCTCGGTGATGCCGTTGCTCTGCTCGCGGCTGGCGTTGCTGATCTCGGCCACGATGGTGGTCACGCGGCGGATGCTCTCCACCACCTGCTGCATGGTGGTGCCCGCCTCCTGCACCAGGCGGCTGCCGGCGCCAACCTGCCGCACGGAATCGTCAATCAACGCCTTGATCTCCCTGGCCGCCGCGGCGCTGCGCTGCGCGAGGGTGCGTACCTCGCTGGCCACCACGGCGAAGCCCCGGCCCTGCTCGCCCGCGCGCGCGGCCTCGACGGCCGCGTTGAGCGCCAGGATGTTGGTCTGGAACGTGATGCCGTCGATCACCTGGATGATGTCCACGATCTTGCGCGATGCCGCGTCGATGCCGCCCATGGTCTGCACCACCTGCTGCATCACACCGCCGCCGTGGCCGACCACCTCCGAGGCGCTGGCGGCGAGCTGGTTGGCCTGGGCGGCGTTCTCCGCGTTCTGCTGCACGGTGGCGGTGAGCTGCTCCATGGCGGCGGCCGTTTCCTCCAGCGAGCTGGCCTGCTGCTCGGTGCGCGACGACAGTTCCTGGTTGCCGCTGGCGATCTCGCTGGAGGCCTGGCGCACGGATTCAGACGACTCGCGGATGCGCAGCAGCACGGCGGCGATCTTGTCGACGAAGCGGTTGAAGGCACCGGCGATCTGCGCCAACTCATCATGGCCCGTGGCGTCCATGCGCCGCGTCAGGTCGCGCTCGCCGGAGGCGATGTCCTCCAGCGCATCGCGTACCACGACCATGCGGCGCAGTTGCCGCGCCACGACGGCCGTCACCAGCACCCCCGCGGCCAGCACGCACAGCACGGCCATGGCAGCGGCCATCTGCATCAAGCGGCTCAGGGAAGCCGCCGCCTCGGCGCGGTCCACGCCCACGACCAGCACCCAGGGCGTGCCCTCCACGCGGGCCGCGTACAGCATCTGCCGGGCGCCGTCGATGCTCACGTCGGCATGGCCGCCCGCGCTGACCAGACGCTGGATCAGCGCGCCGTCCAGTTCGGGCGAGAGTTCGCGCACCGGCTTGAGGGCCAGGTCGGACCGCGCATGCGCCAGGATGTGGGCACTCCCGCCATCGAGCAGGAAAGCAAAGCTCTTCTCCGCGGGGCGGATGCTGATGACCTTCTGGATCACGCTGTCCAGCAGCATGTCCGAGCCGACGACGGCGATGACCTGGCCGTCCCTGAGGACCGGCTCGACGAAGCTGATGGTGAGTTTGCCCGTGACCGCATCGGGGTACACCGGCGTCAGCGCCGGCCCGCCCGCGGCTACCGCCTGCTTGTACCAGGCGCGCGATGTGCCGTCGTAGCCGGGCGCTCGCGGCGTGGTGAAGGCATGGCGCTTGTCGGCAAGTACGAAGAAGGCTTCGTCCAGACCCGCCTGCTGCGCGGCGCGCAGGAAAGGCAGGGCGTCCTCCTCGTCGATGAAAGGCTTGATGGAACTGGTGATCCGCTGCTTGTCGCGAACCCACTGCGTAAGCTCGTGCGCGTATACGCGCGTGAAGCGGCCGATGTGGTCGTCCAGGGCGTCCAGCGTGTTGCTGCGCACTACCAGGAACGTGGCGAGCGAAAGGGCGATCAGAGAGACCGTGGTAATGGCGATGCAGACGCCGATCAGCCGCGCGCGCAGGCTGGTGAACATGTTCAGAGCCTTGGAAGGGTGGTGGTGCCGAATTGTGCGCGTTGTTTCCTTTTGTGTCTTCCTGCCAGCACGTCTCCTCGATGTCTTTTCCGTGAGGGGCGACTTGCGTTTCGCCCCCCATGCTGCGCCGCACGCCGATCAAGCCGGCGCGGAGGTCCGGATCAGGTAGTCGAACGCGCTCAGCGCCGCCTTCGCGCCATCACCGGCGGCGATGATGATCTGCTTGTACGGCACGGTCGTCGCGTCGCCGGCGGCGAACACGCCGGGCACCGAGGTCTGGCCCTTGGCATCGACCACGATCTCGCCATGCCTGGACAGCTCGACCGTGCCCTTGAGCCAGTCGGTGTTGGGCACCAGGCCGATCTGCACGAACACGCCTTCGAGCTCGACACGGTGCTTCGCCCCCGAAACGCGATCCTTGTAGAGCAGGCCGTTGACCTTCTGGCCGTCGCCGGTGACCTCGGTCGTCTGCGCCGACACCACCACCGTGACGTTGGGCAGGCTGCGCAGCTTGCGCTGCAGCACCTCGTCGGCGCGCAGCTTGGCATCGAATTCGAGCAGGGTGACATGGCCCACTATGCCCGCCAGGTCGATCGCGGCTTCGACGCCCGAGTTGCCCCCGCCGATCACCGCCACGCGCTTGCCCTTGAACAGCGGCCCGTCGCAGTGCGGGCAGTAGGCCACGCCCTTGTTCTTGTACTCGGCCTCGCCGGGCACATTGATGTTGCGCCAGCGCGCACCGGTGGAGACGACCAGCGCGCGGGTCTTGAGCGAGGCGCCGCTGGCCAGCCTGACCTCGATCAGGTCGGGGCCCGGCACCAGTGCTTCGGCGCGCTGCAGGTTCATGATGTCCACGTCGTAGTGCTTGACATGCTCCTCCAGCGCCACGGCGAACTTCGGCCCCACGGTCTCCTTGACCGAGATGAAGTTCTCGATGCCCATGGTGTCGAGCACCTGCCCGCCGAAGCGTTCGGCCGCCACGCCGGTGCGGATGCCCTTGCGCGCCGCATACACCGCCGCGGCCGCGCCGGCCGGGCCGCCGCCGACCACCAGCAGATCGTAAGGCGCGCGCGCGGCGATCTTCTCCGCTTCGCGCGCCACGGCGCCGGTATCGATCTTGGCCAGGATCTCCTCCAGTTCCATCCGGCCCTGGCCGAAGTTCGTGCCGTTCAGGAATACGGTGGGCACGGCCATGATCTGGCGCGCGTTGACCTCGTCCTGGAACAGCGCGCCATCGATCGCGGTGTGGCGGATGTTGGGGTTGAGCACCGCCATCAGGTTGAGCGCCTGCACCACGTCCGGGCAGTTCTGGCAGCTCAGCGAGAAATAGGTTTCGAAGTGGAATTCGCCCTGCAGGTTCCTCACCTGCTCGATCGTGTCCTGCGACGCCTTGGACGGGTGGCCGCCCACCTGCAGCAGCGCCAGCACCAGCGAGGTGAACTCATGCCCCAGCGGAATGCCGGCAAAACGCACGCCGGTGTCCACGCCCGGATTGGTGATGAGGAAGGACGGTTTGCGCTCGCCGTCGTCGCGGCGCTCCACCACGGTGATCTTGTCGGTCAGCGACACGATGTCGTCGAGCAGGCCCTTGAGATCCGCGGACGCCTTGCCCTCGTCGAGCGAGGCGACGATTTCGATCGGCCTGGTCACCCGTTCCAGGTAGGCCTTGAGTTGGGTCTTGAGATTGGCGTCCAGCATGATAGTGACTCGCTATTTAAAAATAGTTATTGATAGTTGAGGATTGCCGGCTTAAAAAAAAGCCCGGGTGCGCCCCGGGCTCTTGGCGGCACACGCGCTTAGATCTTGCCGACCAGGTCCAGCGACGGGGTCAGGGTCTTGGCGCCTTCGGTCCACTTGGCGGGGCAGACTTCACCGGGGTGGGCCGCGACGTACTGGGCCGCCTTCACGCGGCGCAGGGTTTCGGTCGCGTCGCGGCCGATGCCGTTGTCGTGCACTTCAATGGTCTTGATACGGCCTTCGGGATCGATCACGAAGGTGCCCCGATAGGCCAGGCCGGCGTCTTCTCCCTCTTCGATCATGACCTGGAAGAAACGGGCCAGTTGGCCGCTCGGGTCGCCCACCAGCGGGTACTGCACCTTGGCGATGGTGTCGGAGGTGTCGTGCCAGGCCTTGTGGGTGAAGTGGGTGTCGGTGGAGACACCGTAGATCTCCACGCCCAGCTTCTGGAATTCAGCGTAATGGTCGGCCAGATCGCCCAACTCCGTCGGGCAGACGAAGGTGAAGTCGGCCGGGTAGAACACCACCACCGACCACTTGCCCTTGAAGCTCTGCTCGCTCACCGGCACGAACTTGCCGTTGTGGTAGGCGGTGGCCTTGAAGGCGGGGACTTGCTTGTTGATCAGAGACATCGAGTTTCCTTGGGAGGGTTGAGAACAGACACATGTGAAGCATAGTGGACGCCGCCCCATCAATCCAATTAATTGAAAATATTCATCTGATTGGAATTGGCTATCTTGAGACTGCCAGGGCTTTGATTTGGCACCCGCGCTACTGCGCCAGACTGATGTGGCCGATGGAACAAGGCGCGCACACCGACGGGAAGATGATCGCGGGGCCTACGACCGCCGGAAGTCCAAAGCTGCTATGGCCGTATGAGCGTATTCCAGAACCATCGAAATAAAATTCCAAAGAAAAAAGGGCCACGCCATCGCTGACGTAACCCTTTAACTTCCTCGCGGAATTCTGGCGGAGTGGACGGGACTCGAACCCGCGACCCCCGGCGTGACAGGCCGGTATTCTAACCAACTGAACTACCACTCCTGGTAGACAGCTTCGCTTGCGCTTCACACGCAAGCCAAGTGCTGCGACTTGGCGACCCTACGGGGATTCGAACCCCGGTACTCACCGTGAAAGGGTGATGTCCTAGGCCTCTAGACGATAGGGTCAAAACCTTGGAACTAACCGTCAGCAAAATTGGTGGAGGTAAACGGGATCGAACCGATGACCTCTTGCATGCCATGCAAGCGCTCTCCCAGCTGAGCTATACCCCCAATTGTCTTCGGCATTTATCACGCGTCTTGCGCTTTGGCTGCCGTCAACTGCTGAGCCTCGAATTATAGACAGGTTTTCATGCGGTTTTCAAACGCGCCAACAAAATTTGTCGATCCAGAAGTTCAAGCACCGCGTCGACCGACGGAGTGTGCGCGGTTCCCATCGTCAGCACGCGCACCGGCATGGCCAGTTGCGGCATCTTCAGGCCATGCTCGGCCAACGTTTCCTTGATGGCGGCGGCGATGGCAGGCTTGGTCCATTCGCAGCCTTCCAGCCTGGACGCCAGCGTGCCGACCGCGGCCAGGGCGGACGGGGTCAGGTGCTGCTGCCGCTCTTCTTCCGAAGCCTGCACGTCCGCATAGAAGCGCTGCGCCCAGTCCGCCAGCGCCACGGTGGTGTCGCAGCGGTCCTTGAACAGCGCGCAGATGCGCGGCAGGCGATCGTCCGGCGCGATGCCGCGCGCGCGCAGGTGGCCGGCAACCAGCTCGGCCAGCGACGCGTCGGGCGCGGCCTTCATGTGCTGCGCATTGACCCAGCGCAGCTTGGCCTCGTCGAACTGCGCTGCGCTGCGCCCCAGGTGGTCCAGGTTGAACCACTGCAGGAACTGTTCGCGCGAGAAGATCTCGTCGTCGCCATGGCTCCAGCCCAGCCGCGCCAGATAGTTGACCATGGCGTCGGGCAGGTAGCCCTCGTCACGGTACTGCGTGACCGGCTTGGCGCCATTGCGCTTGCTCATCTTCTCGCCCTGCTCGTTGAGCACGGTGGGCAGGTGGGCGTAGACCGGCGGCTCCTTGCCCAGCGCGCGGAAGATGTTGATCTGCCGCGGCGTGTTGTTGACGTGGTCGTCGCCGCGGATCACGTGGGTGATGGCCATGTCGATGTCGTCGACCACCACGCAGAAGTTGTAGGTGGGCGTGCCGTCGGGCCGGGCGATCACCAGGTCGTCGAGTTCGTCGTTGGAGATTTCGATGCGGCCCTTGACCTTGTCGTCCCAGGCGACCACACCGTGGAGCGGGTTCTTGAAGCGCAGCACCGGCTGCACGCCCTCGGGCACCGGGGGCAGGGTCTTGCCGGGCTCGGGGCGCCAGGTGCCGTCATAGCGCGGCTTCTGCTTGGCGGCCATCTGCTGCTCGCGCAGCGCGTCCAGCTCGGCCACGCTCATGTAGCAGGGGTAGACGTGGCCGGCCGCCTGCAGTTCGGCCAGCACCGCCTTGTAGCGGTCCATGCGCTGCATCTGGTAGTAAGGCCCCTCGTCGTGGTCCAGCCCCAGCCAGGCCATGCCTTCGAGGATCACGTCCACCGCGGCCTGCGTGGAACGCTCGAGGTCGGTGTCCTCGATGCGCAGGATGAAGTCCCCGCCCGTGGCGCGGGCGAACGCCCAGGGGTAGAGCGCGGAGCGGATGTTGCCGAGGTGGATGAAGCCGGTCGGCGACGGGGCGAAGCGGGTACGGGTGCGTTGTGTCATCTGGAGGCGTGGTCTGCGATCTCAGGCATCCTGGGCGTTGGGCAGCGCCAGGCGCGAGCTGTCTTCGTCGGCAAGGGGCTCTTCCTGGCCGACGCGCGCCTCGTTGATGCGCTGGATGTCGTCGGCGCTGATGTCGCCGGTCACATAGATGCCGTCGAAGCAGGAAGCATCGAAGCCGTCGATCCGCGGGTTGAGTGAGCCGATGGCCTTCTTCATGCCTTCCACGTCCTGGTAGATCAGGGCGTCGCAGCCGATCAGTTGACGCACTTCCTCGACCGTGCGGCCATGGGCCACCAGTTCGGCGCTCGTGGGCATGTCGATGCCGTAGACGTTGGGATAGCGCACCGGCGGCGCGGCGCTGGCCAGGTAGACCTTCCTGGCGCCGGCGTCGCGCGCCATCTGCACGATCTCGCGGCTGGTGGTGCCGCGCACGATGGAGTCGTCCACCAGCAGCACATTGCGCCCCTTGAACTCGCTGCCGATCACGTTGAGCTTCTGGCGCACCGACTTCTTGCGCACGCCCTGCCCCGGCATGATGAAGGTGCGGCCGACGTAGCGGTTCTTCACGAAGCCCTCGCGGTAGGGGATGCCCAGCAGATGCGCCAGTTGCGTGGCGCTCGGACGGCTGGATTCCGGGATCGGGATCACCACGTCGATGTCGCTGGGCGGCACGGTGGAGATGACGCGCTTGGCCAGGGCTTCGCCCAGGTTCAGGCGCGCCTGGTAGACCGAGATGCCATCGAGCACCGAGTCAGGCCGCGCCAGATAGACGAACTCGAAGATGCAGGGGTTCAGCCAGGACGACGCTGCGCACTGCTGCGCATGCACCTGGCCCTGGCCGTCGACGAACACCGCCTCGCCCGGCGCGACGTTGCGCTCGAACACGTAGCCCGAGCCCTCCAGCGCCACCGACTCGCTGGCCACCATCACCGTTCCGTCCGCACTGCGGCCCAGGCACAGCGGACGGATGCCATGCGGATCGCGGAAAGCCAGCAGCCCGTGGCCGGCGATCATCGCCACCACGGCGTAGGACCCCTTCACGCGCGCATGCACGTTGCGCACGGCGGTGAACACCTCCTCGGGCTGCAGGGGCAGGCCGCGGGTGGACTTCTCCAGTTCGTGGGCGAACACGTTCAACAGCACTTCCGAGTCGCTCTCGGTGTTGGTGTGGCGGTGGTCGGTGGAGAACAGCTCGCCGCGCAGCTGCTTGGCATTGGTGAGGTTGCCGTTGTGCACCAGCACGATGCCGAACGGCGCGTTCACGTAGAAGGGCTGCGCCTCCTCCTCGCTGTAGGCATTGCCCGCCGTGGGATAGCGCACCTGGCCCAGGCCGACGTTGCCCGGCAGCGCGCGCATGTTGCGGGTACGGAAGACGTCCCGCACCATGCCCTTGGCCTTGTGCATGAAGAACTTGCGCCCCTGCTGCGTGACGATGCCCGCCGCATCCTGGCCGCGGTGCTGCAGCAGCAGCAAGGCGTCGTAGATCAGTTGATTGACAGGGGCGCTGCTGACGACGCCGACGATTCCACACATGGGGGCAAACCTTTTATCGAGAAAGTAACTGGGCAACCGCTTCGGGCAGTAACGGCTTGAGACGTTCCAGGGCCATCTGCACCAGAGGCGCCAACTGCGACTCCCGCCACCACGGGCTGGCGTTGAAGGACATGAGCTGCACCAACACCGCCGTTGTCAGCAACAGCAATGCGCCGCGCGTCAGGCCAAAGGCCGCGCCCAGCGTGCGGTCTACCGGGCGCAGGCCCGCCGCACGGACCAGCCGCCGCATCAGCGAGGCCACCAGGCCGCAGGCAAATGCGCCGGCCACGAAGACGATGATGAATCCCGCAGCGTAGCGCGCCGGGTCACCAGGATCCCCGAACGGCAGATGGGCCGCCACCCCAGGAGCCCACCGCTGCGCCAGCACGAAGGCCACGATCCACCCGCTCAGCCACAGCACTTCGAACACGAATCCGCGCCACCAGCCCAGCAGCAGTGAAGACAGCACCATGGCACAGAAAATCCAGTCGACAGCCGACATGGCGCTGCAGTTTCACAGCGTCAGGACGCTGGCCGGCAAATCAAGGCCCCGGATACGGCTGGCGGCCTGATCGGCCTCGCTGCGCTGGGGAAAAGGCCCCACGCGCACCCGATGCCGCTTGCCGTCCTTGGTGTCGATGGACTGCACATAGGTCTTCAATCCATTGCGCTCGAGCTTGGCGCGGACTTCCTGCGCCTTCTCGAGTTCGCCGAAAGCCCCGACCTGCACGACGAAGCGCGTGGCCGAATCGGCGGCAGCGGCGCCGGCCGCCGGCGCCGCAGTTGCCGCCGCAGCAGGTGCGGCCCGCCCCTCCAGCAGTGCCAGCGCGCGCGCGGCGTCGCTCGCCTTGGCGGTGCTTGCGGGCGCCGGTGCGACGGCGGGCTTGGGCTGGGGTTTGGGCTCGGGCTTCGGCTCGGGCTTGGCCTCCGGCTTGTGTTCGGGCCTGGACGCAGCGTCCGGCACGGGCTTGGATTCCACCACTTCCTCGCCTTCGTCCAGGCCCTGGGCGCCCTTGGCGGCGGCGCTGGAGGCGACCTGCGTCGGCGCAGGGCCTGCGGCGGCGGGAGCGGCCGGTGCCCCTGCGGCACCGGCAGTGCCGCCCGCCCCTGGCAGCACCAGCGCGGGCGCCTTGTTGCGGTCGGGAATGGAAATCGGGATGTCGACCGGGACCGGGCGCGGCTGCGTGTCGAACAGCATGGGGAACCCGACGACACCCAGCACCACCAGCACCGAAGCGCCGATCAGGCGGTGACGCGCCCGGCGGCGCAGCGCCTCGGCGCTCTCGGCCTGGGCGGCGCCGCGGCGCACGCGCGGGGCCTGCGCACCGGCCTTGGTGTCGTCCTGCCCCTTGCGGCCCGGCCAGCGGAACTTGAAAAAAGCCATGAAATGCGAGAGGCGAGAGGCGAGAGCTGTTCGGCTACCCGAGGTGCCGGGCCTGCAGACGGGGAACTCCGTTCTGCAATATGCCGCCGACGGTATGGAACGATCCAAAGACGACGATTCTATCAGCGGGGTCCGCCGCGGCGGTGGCAGCGTCCAGCGCGGCCTGGGGGCTGGCGAAAGCCGCCGCGGGCACCTGGCGCCTGCCTCCGGCCACCATCTGCAGCGCATTCCACTTGCCGAGCAGGCGGGCGGCGCTTTCCGCGCGCGGGGTGGGCAGGTCGGTGAAGTACCAGCGGTCGATCAGCGGCGCGATGCGCGCCAGCATCGCGGCCAGATCCTTGTCCGCCATGGCGCCGAAGACCGCGTGCGTGGTGGGGTAAAAGCCCATGGCGTCGAGGTTCTCGGCCAGCGCCGCCACCGAATGGGGGTTGTGCGCCACGTCCAGGACCAGGCTCGGCTGGCCCGGCACGATCTGGAAGCGGCCGGGCAGTTCGACCAGGGCCAGGCCGGTGCGCACCGCCTGGGCGCTGACCGGCAGGCGCTCGCGCAGCGCCTCGAACGCCGCCAGCACGCCTGCGGCATTCACCAACTGGTTGGCGCCGCGCAGCGCCGGGTAGGCCAGTCCGCTGTAGCGGCGCCCGCGCCCGGCCCAGCCCCACTGCTGCTTGTCGCCGGAGATATTGAAGTCGCGCCCGGTCACCCACAGGTCGGCGCCGATGGTTTCGGCATGGGCGACGACGCTGGCCGGCGGCGCTGGGTCGCTGACCACCGCGGGCCGGCCCGGCCGCATGATGCCGGCCTTCTCCAGGCCGATGGCCTCGCGCGTGCTGCCCAGGAACTCGGTGTGGTCGATGTCGATGCTGGTGATGACGGCGCAGTCGGTGTCGATGATGTTGGTGGCGTCCAGCCGGCCGCCCAGGCCCACCTCCAGCACGACCACGTCCAGTTCCGCCCGCGACAGCAGGCGCAGGATCACCAGGGTGGTGAACTCGAAGTAGCTCAGCGACACCTCGGCGCCGCCGGCCAGCCGGGCGGCTTCCACCACCTCGAAGTGCGGCAGCAGGGCTTCAGCCTTGACGATGTCGCCCCGCACCCGGCAGCGCTCCTCGAAGTGCACCAGGTGCGGCGAGGTGAACACCCCCGTCTTCCAGCCCGCCTGCAGCGCGATGGATTCGAGCATGGCGCAGGTCGAGCCCTTGCCGTTGGTGCCGGCCACGGTGATCACCGGGCAGTGGAAGGCCAGACCGAGCCGCCGCGCCACCTCGCGCACGCGGGCCAGGCCCATGTCGATGGCGGAAGGATGCAGGCGCTCGCAGTGGGCGAGCCAGTCGGAGAGGGAGCGGGAAGGCATGAGGAGCGGGATTGTCGCCCAAGCCTCGCGCCCGCCGCGCGCGACAATCGCAAGCCATGACCACCCTCTACGGCATTCCCAACTGCGATACGGTGAAGAAGGCGCGCGCCTGGCTCGGCGCGCAAGGCCTGGACCACCAGTTCCATGACTTCAAGAAGCAAGGCGTACCCCCGGCGCGGCTGGACCATTGGATGGCCGCCGTGGGCGCTGCCGCACTGCTCAACCGCCGCGGCACGACCTGGCGCAGGCTGGCGCCCCAGGCGCAGGCCAGCGCCGATACCGAGGCCGGCGCGCGCGCCCTGATGCTGGAGCACCCCAGCGTGATCCGCCGCCCGGTGGTGGAGTGGCAGGACGGCAGCGTCACGGTCGGTTTCGAGCCGGACGACTGGGCCCGGCGCAGCGCTTGATGTGGAACACCCCCGAAGCGCCTGCGACGCTTCCCCTTCAAGGAAGGGGGCGCACCCGGGGTGGCCTGGCAAAGCCAGTTCCACGGGTGCCCTGGCAAGGCTGCGCACCTCTCACACGGCGTGTTTCATCATCCGGGGGCCATCATTTATGTCACTCAGGGCCTGTCTTCACGATTGCTTACCGGCTTTCATCCGGACGGCGCAACGGAACCGCGCACCCCGCACTAGACTCCCAGACAGGTCGGGTGCCGGTACGCGCCCGTTAAGGAAGCACCATGAAAACCCTCCTGGCATTGACCGCCTTCGCCCTTGCCGCCGGCAGTGCGGCTGCGCAGACCGGCCCGCGCGAGATGGGCCGGGTCATCAACACCACGCCCGTCGTGCAGCAGGTCGCGGTGCCACAGCAGTATTGCGGCACGCAGCCCGTCGTCACCCAGGCCCCGCCCTCGGGCGCGGGCGCGGTACTGGGTGCGGTGGCCGGCGGGGTGCTGGGCAATGCCATCGGGCACGGCTCCGGCCGCGCAGCCGCCACGGCGCTGGGCGTGTTCGGCGGCGCGGTGATGGGCAACCAGGTCGAAGCCAATGGTTCCACCCGGGTGCAGAACGTGCAGAACTGCGTCACGCAGACGAATTACGAAAACCGCACCGTGGGCTATGACGTGACCTACGAATACGCCGGCCGGCAGTACACGACGCGCATGGCCAGCGACCCGGGCCAGTGGGTGCCGGTGCAGGTGGGCGCGGTCTCGCCCGACAGTTACCAGGCGCCGCAGCCGGTCGCCAGCGCGCCGGGCAACAGTTTGCAGCCGGCCTACGTCGAGCCCGGCGTGGTGGTGTCGTCGCCCCGCTACTACGCCGCGCCGCCGGTGGTCTATTCGCCGCCGGTGGTCTACGCGCCACCCGCCTACCCGGCCTACTATGGCGCCCCGGCGGTCGCGCCGATCGGGCTGTCGCTCAACCTGGGCTACAGCCGTGGCTGGGGCGGCGGCTACCACCATTGGCGCTGAAGCACAGGGCCGACCCCCAATGGAGCCTCCGGGCTCCATTTTTCTTGCATTGCGCATGAAAACATGCTGAAGCCTAGGTGCATCCTGGGCCTCTAGCTATATAAAACATAGCAAGCGGCGGCCTACAAGCTCGTCTTGAGCAGCGGCCCCTTGAATACCACGGGCCCGGTCGGGCCGCTGCCGGGTGGCACGCCGCCCTTGGGTTCGAGCGTGATCGCCAGCGCGGGGGCGGGGGCGACCTCGGCTTCGGCGGCGGTGAGGCGCGCCAGCGGCCCTTCGCCCATCACGCCGAGCGACTTCGGCGCGCTGGAGGCCGGCAGCGCCCACAGTTCCAGCGAACGGTCGGAGGCTTCCTGGTAGTCGCCCACGCGCTTGAGGGTGAGCGTGCGCTTGACCGGATCGAAGGTGACCAGCACCGAGGCATCGGTGTTGCTTCCCTGCAGCACGGCCACGTATTCGACATGGGACGCCTTTTCCAGTTGCGCGGTGAGTTGCTCGCTCTGCTGGCGCATCTGCGCCAGTTGCACGGCGCTCTGGTCGAGCTGGCGGTCCAGGCGCAGGCCGACCGCCACGGCGGCAATGGTGGCCCTGTCTCTTATACACATCTAAAAAAGTGGGGTGGGGGGGGGGGGGGGGGGGGGGGGGGGGGGGGGGGGGGGGGGGGGGGGGGGGGGGGGGGGGGGGGGGGGGGGGGGGGGGGGGGGGGGGGGGGGGGGGGGGGGGGGGGGGGGGGGGGGGGG
>NZ_JAELTO010000102.1 GCF_016428875.1 Xylophilus sp. ASV27 | reverse complement strand
GCGGAGCTGGACCGTGCGCGTTGCGGTGGCCGCCGGTCTTCCAGTGTGAATTGCGAAGGGCGCCTGGGTTTCACGGGGCGCGCCGCGCTCAGAAAGGCTTGACCACCACCAGCACGACGGCCGCCAGACCAGCCGCACGCTCGACGCGCTGGCCGGCGCCCAGGGCGCCGACATCGCCAGGGGCCTCAAGCTCGACACCACCGGCCACCGCGAGGCCGGCGGCAGCCTGTTCTTCCAGACCGAGCCGCTCGACTACGCGCTGCCCACCAGCCTGCCCCAGGGCAAGGCGGACAACCAGATCCTGGGCGTGGTCGAGGCGCTGCGCGACAAATACGCGCCGCGCGAGGTGGTGCTGGTGTCCAAGGACATCAACATGCGCGTGAAGGCGCGCGCGCTCGGCCTGGACGCCGAGGACTACCAGAACGACAAGGTGCTGGAGGACGGCGACCTGCTGTACTCCGGCGCGCTGGCCCTGCCGGCGGACTTCTGGATCAAGAACGGCAAGAGCGTGGAGAGCTGGCAGAGCGGCGGCAGCACCTACTACCGCATCACCGGGCCCGCGGTGCCGAGCCTGCTGGTCAACCAGTTCGCCTACTTCGAGGCGCCGGGCGAGCAGAGCCTGTACGCGCGCGTCACCGAGATCCGCGACAAGACCGCCGTGCTGCAGACGCTCAAGGACTACGGCTCGGCCAAGAACGCGGTCTGGGGCGTCAACACCCGCAACCGCGAGCAGAACTTCGCGATGAACCTGCTGATGGACCCGGAGGTCGACTTCGTCACCCTCACCGGCACGGCCGGCACCGGCAAGACGCTGATGGCGCTGGCCGCGGGCCTGACGCAGGTGCTGGACGACCGCCGCTACACCGAGATCATCATGACCCGCGCCACCGTGAGCGTGGGCGAGGACATCGGCTTCCTGCCCGGCACCGAGGAAGAAAAAATGGGCCCCTGGATGGGCGCGCTGGACGACAACCTCGAATTCCTGGCCAAGGGCGACGGCGGCAATGCCGGCGAATGGGGGCGCGCGGCGACCAACGAGCTGATCCGCTCGCGCATCAAGATCAAGAGCCTGAACTTCATGCGCGGCCGCACCTTCCTCAACAAGTACGTCATCATCGACGAGGCGCAGAACCTCACGCCCAAGCAGATGAAGACGCTGATCACCCGCGCCGGCCCGGGCACCAAGATCGTCTGCATGGGCAACCTGGCGCAGATCGACACGCCCTACCTGACCGAGGGCTCCTCGGGCCTGACCTTCGCCGTCGACAAGTTCAAGGGCTGGCCGCACGGCGGGCACATCACGCTCGCGCGCGGCGAGCGCTCGCGGCTGGCCGACTTCGCCAGCGAGGTGCTGTAAGGCACGCCGGGGGACACGGCCATGGGAATCGGCTGGATGACCGCGCTCAAGCTCGTCCCCTGGGGCGACGTGATCGAGGCAACGCCCAAGATCGTCAAGGGCGCGAAGAAGCTGTTCACCTCCACCCGCGAGGCCGCCCGGCCCGGCGCGGGCGGCGTGGCGACGGTGCCCCCGGGCGGCAGCGACCCGGCGGCCGTCGCGCAGCTGGCCCATGCGCTGCAGGCGCAGGTGGCGGTGCTGGAGAAGGAGCAGCGCGATTCGGCCGAGCTGATCGCCTCGCTCGCGGAGCAGAACGCGCACATCGTCAAGGCCGTGGATGCGCTGCAGAAGCGCGTGCGCCTGCTCAGCGCCATCTGCCTCGTGCTGCTGGCCAGCGTGGCCATGCTGGTGGTCTGGGCCGCGCAGCGCTGACGCCCGCCATTGCTATAAAATATATAGCTAGAAGCCCAGGCGAATCCTGGGCTTCAGGCATTTTTCATTCAAATTCTCAGAAATCCCCGCCGCTACCGGACGCCAGGCTCTCGAAGCGCGTCAGCGGCTTGAGGAAGGCGAGCTTGACGGTACCGGTCGGCCCGTTGCGCTGCTTGCCGATGATGACCTCGGCCACGCCCGGCTCCTTGCTGTCCTTGTTGTAGTAGTCGTCGCGGTAGATGAACATGATGATGTCGGCGTCCTGCTCGATGGCGCCGGATTCGCGCAGGTCGGACATCATGGGGCGCTTGTCGGTGCGCTGCTCGACCGAGCGGTTGAGCTGCGACAGCGCGATCACCGGGCACTGCAGTTCCTTGGCCAGCATCTTCAGGCCGCGCGAGATCTCGCCCAGTTCCGTGGCGCGGTTGTCGCTGCCGCTGGAGCTGGAGCCGCTCATGAGCTGCAGGTAGTCGACCACGATCAGGCCGAGCTTGCCGCACTGGCGCGCCAGGCGGCGCGCGTTGGCGCGCAGTTCGCTGGGCGTGAGCCCGGGCGTCTCGTCGATGTGCAGCGACACGGTGCGCAGCCGCTCGATGGCCTCGGTCAGGCGCGGCCACTCGTCGTCGCTGAGCTTGCCGGTGCGTAGGTGGCCCTGGTCGATGCGGCCGATCGAGCCCACGATACGCACCGCCAGTTGCGAGGCGCCCATTTCCATCGAGAACACCGCCACAGGCAGGCCCTCGTTGAGCGCCACGTGCTCGGCGATGTTCACGGCGAACGCGGTCTTGCCCATGGACGGCCGCGCCGCCAGCACCACCATGTCGCCGGCCTGCAGGCCCGAGGTCATGCGGTCCAGGTCGATGAAGCCGGTGGGCACGCCGGTGATGTCGTTCGGGTTGTCGGCCATCTCCTGCACGCGGTCGAGCAGGTCCACCACCAGGGTGTCCATGCTCTGGAAGCCCTGCTTCATCCGCGAGCCTTCCTCGCCGATGTTGAAGATCTTCTGCTCGGCCTCGTCCAGGATCTTGGCCACCGGCCGGCCCTGCGGGTTGAAGGCGTTGGTGGCGATCTCGTCGCTGGCGGTCACCAGCTTGCGCAGGATGCCGCGCTCGCGCACGATTTCCGCATAGCGGCGGATGTTGCTGGCGCTGGGCACGTACTGCGCGAGCTGGTTCAGGTAGACCAGGCCGCCGACCTCCTCGGCCTTGCCCTGGCTCTGCAGGTGCTCGAACACGGTGATCACGTCGGCCGGCTTGGAGCCGTTGATCAGCGTGCTGACGGCCGTGAAGATCAACTGGTGCTCGAAGCGGTAGAAGTCGCCCTCCTTGAGCAGGTCGCCGACGCGGTCCCAGGCGGCGTTGTCCAGCAGCAGGCCGCCGAGCACGCTGGACTCCGCCTCGATCGAGTGCGGCGGCACGCGCAACTGGGCCACCTCGCGGTCGCCGGAGGCATCCTGGGGACTGAAGCTGGGAACGGCGGACATGGATTTCTTGGCAGGCATCGCATCCTACGGCGCAAACGCGCGAGCGGCTGTGGATAAGGCTGGGCACAAGCGGTGCACGCGCGGTTGATGGCACAGTAAAAGCTGTGCACCCAAAACGCGAAAGCCGCCCGAAGGCGGCTTTCGCACACACGGGAGACGCGCTTACGCGGTCTCGCCGTACACGGTCACGGTGATCTCGACCGTCACGTCGGTGTGCAGATGCACGCTGACGGTGTTGTCGCCGACGATCTTGATCGGGCCGTTGGGCAGGCGCACCTGCGACTTGGCGATCTTGTAACCGTTCTTGGACAGCTCTTCGGCGATGTCGGCATTGGTGACCGAACCGAACAGGCGGCCATCGACGCCGGCCTTCTGGGTCAGCTTGACGGTCGTGCCGGCGAGCTTCTCGCCGTGGGCTTGGGCTTGCGCCAGCTTGGCGGCGGCGGCCTTCTCGAGCTCGGCGCGCTTGGCTTCGAACTCGGCCTTGGCCGCAGCGGTGGCGCGGCGGGCGCGGCCTTGCGGGATCAGGAAATTGCGGGCGTAACCGTCCTTGACCTTGACGATTTCGCCCAGGGTGCCGAGGTTCACGACCTTGTCGAGCAGGATGATTTGCATGACAGGGCTCCTTAGTTGGACTTGTGCTGGTCGCTGTACGGGACCATGGCCAGGAAGCGCGCGCGCTTGATGGCGGTGTTGAGCTGGCGCTGGTAGATCGCGCGGGTGCCGGTCAGGCGCGCCGGGATGATCTTGCCGTTCTCGGCGATGAAGTCACGCAGGGTGTCGACATCCTTGTAGTCGATTTCCTCGACGCCGGCGACGGTGAAGCGGCAGAAGCGCTTGCGCTTGAACAGCAGCGACTGGGTGTTGCGCTTCGGGCGCTTGTCTTTGTTGAATTTCTTGAACGTGGCCATGGCTGGACCTCTCGAAAATTAATCTTGCTGGAATTCCTGGATATGCAGAACGGCATGCTTGCCGTTGCGCGGAGTGGCCAGAAAGCCGGTGAAGCGCCAGATGCTGCCCACCGCCTGCCGGGCGAGCCGCTCGGCGGTGGTGCCGAAGGCGACCGCCTTGATCGCTGCCTTCACCTCGCGCGGCTGGCCCGCTTCCGTGACCCGGGACTCGTGTTCGAGCCGCAGATCCAGCGCGGGGAGTCCGGCGGGTGTGTAGCGCATGGCGTTCACTTCGGCGATGCTGGCACCCAGGACGACCTGGTTCTCCACTCCGTCGCCGGGCCTCAGCGGTCCCGGTCGCCCCGGTCGTTGCGCTCGCCGCGGTCGGGGCGCTCGCCACGCTCGCCGGAGGCGGCGAACTCGGCTTGCTGCGCCTTGCGGGCTTCTTCGCGCTCGACGGTCTTCATCATCGAGGACGGGCCGGTGTCGGCCTTCTTGCGCTGCACGGTCAGATGGCGCAGCACGGCATCGTTGAACTTGAACGCATGCTCGAGTTCCGCCATCACGGCCTGATCGGCCTCGATATTGATGCAGAGGTAGTGCGCCTTGGCGAGCTTGTTGATCAGGTAGGCCAGTTGGCGGCGACCCCAGTCTTCCACGCGGTGGACCTTGCCGCCGCCGGCGGTGATCATGCCCTTGTAGCGCTCGAGCATGGCGGGAACCTGCTCGCTTTGATCCGGGTGGATCAGCAGGATGATTTCATAATGACGCATAGACTCTCCTTGTGGCTGGCCGTCGTTGCCGGAAATTCGACGGCTTGGGTGACAGTCGCCCGCTGCGTCAGTAGCGGTGCGACAAGGCAAAGCCGGCAATTATAGCGCGGCCATTTCCTTTCTGGGAGCAGCCCCCCCGATCCGCGTTGCACAAATTGCAAGACCCTGCTCTTGAAACGGTGGGGTACGCCTTCAACTTGAGCGCGTGTCAACCTGAAAAGATCCGTTGAACCGATGACCGACAACACCCGACCCCATCACGACCTGCCCGCCGACGCCAGCCCCGAGGAAATCGAGGCGGCCATGCACGCGAACGCCGCCGACGCCCTGGCCGCCTGCCAGTCGGAGCTGGCCGCGCTGCAGGCCAAGAGCGCGGAGCTGGCCGACCAGTTCCTGCGCGCCAAGGCCGAGGCCGAGAACGCCCGACGCCGCGCGGAGGAAGACATCTCCAAGGCCCGCAAGTTCGGCATCGAGAGCTTCGCCGAGAGCCTGCTGCCGGTGGCCGACAGCCTGGACGCCGCCCTGGCGGTGAAGGAAGCCACGCCGGAGCAGATGCGCGAAGGCGTGGAAGCCACGCGCCGCCAGCTCACCAGCGCCCTGGAACGCAACAAGGTGCTGACGATCAACCCGGCAGCGGGCACCCGGTTCGACCCGCACCAGCACCAGGCCATCAGCATGGTTCCGTCCGAACAGGAGGCCAACACCGTGGTGTCCGTGCTGCAGAAGGGCTACTCCATCGCCGATCGCACGCTGCGCCCGGCGCTGGTCACCGTGGCGGCGCCAAAGTAGACGTTTCCATGGCGCGACGCAGCCGCAAGGCCCTTGAATAGCGCCAAGTGATCCATAACTCGGATCCGATTCCCAACCTTCACGCGGCGGCAACGCCCAACCCCAGTTTCAAGAGATCAGGAGAAATTTCATGGCCAAGATCATCGGCATCGACCTGGGCACCACGAATTCGTGCGTCGCCATCATGGAAGGCAACACCACCAAGGTCATCGAGAACTCGGAAGGCGCACGCACCACGCCCTCCATCGTGGCCTACCAGGAGGGCGGCGAGATCCTCGTCGGCGCCTCGGCCAAGCGCCAGGCCGTGACCAATCCGAAGAACACGCTCTACGCGATCAAGCGCCTGATCGGCCGCAAGTTCACCGAGAAGGAAGTGCAGAAGGACATCGACCTGATGCCCTACAAGATCGTGCCGGCCGACAACGGCGACGCCTGGGTCGAAGTGCGCGGCAACAAGATCTCGGCCCAGCAGGTCAGCGCCGACATCCTGCGCAAGATGAAGAAGACCGCCGAGGACTACCTGGGCGAGACGGTGACCGAGGCCGTGATCACGGTGCCCGCGTACTTCAACGACGCGCAGCGCCAGGCCACCAAGGACGCCGGCCGCATCGCCGGCCTGGACGTCAAGCGCATCATCAACGAGCCGACCGCGGCCGCGCTGGCCTTCGGCCTGGACAAGAACGAGAAGGGCGACCGCAAGATCGCCGTCTATGACCTGGGCGGCGGCACCTTCGACGTGTCCATCATCGAGATCGCCGACATCGACGGCGAGAAGCAGTTCGAGGTGCTGTCCACCAACGGCGACACCTTCCTGGGCGGCGAGGACTTCGACCAGCGCATCATCGACTACATCATCGGCGAGTTCAAGAAGGAGCAGGGCGTGGACCTGTCCAAGGACGTGCTCGCGCTGCAACGCCTGAAGGAAGCCGCCGAGAAGGCCAAGATCGAGCTGTCTTCCTCCGCCGCCACCGACATCAACCTGCCCTACATCACCGCCGACGCCAGCGGCCCGAAGCACCTGAACGTCAGGCTCACCCGCGCCAAGCTGGAGTCGCTGGTGGAAGACCTGATCGAGCGCACCATCGCCCCCTGCCGCACCGCGATCAAGGATGCGGGCGTGGCCGTCGGCGACATCCACGACGTGATCCTGGTTGGCGGCATGACCCGCATGCCCAAGGTGCAGGAGAAGGTCAAGGAATTCTTCGGCAAGGACCCGCGCAAGGACGTCAACCCTGACGAAGCCGTGGCCGTGGGCGCCGCCATCCAGGGCCAGGTGCTCTCGGGCGACCGCAAGGACGTGCTGCTGCTGGACGTGACGCCGCTGTCACTCGGCATCGAGACGCTGGGCGGCGTGATGACCAAGATGATCGCCAAGAACACGACCATCCCGACCAAGTTCGCGCAGACCTTCTCCACCGCCGACGACAACCAGCCGGCCGTGACCATCAAGGTGTTCCAGGGCGAGCGCGAGCTGGCCAGCGCCAACAAGCTGCTGGGCGAGTTCAACCTCGAGGGCATCCCGCCGGCCGCGCGCGGCACGCCGCAGATCGAGGTGTCCTTCGACATCGACGCCAACGGCATCCTGCACGTGGGCGCCAAGGACAAGGGCACCGGCAAGGAGAACAAGATCACCATCAAGGCCAACTCGGGCCTGACCGAGGAAGAGATCCAGAAGATGGTGAAGGACGCCGAACTCAACGCGGCCGAGGACAAGAAGAAGGTCGAGCTGGCCCAGGCGCGCAACCAGGGCGAGGCCTCGGTCCACAGCGTGAAGAAGAGCCTGGCCGAGCACGGCGACAAGCTCGAAGCCGGCGACAAGAGCGCGATCGAGGCCGCCGCCCAGGCGCTCGAAGACGCGCTCAAGGGCGAGGACAAGGCCGCGATCGAGGAGAAGACCACGGCGCTGATGGCCGCCAGCCAGAAGCTCGGCGAGAAGATCTACGCCGCCGAGCAGGCCGCCCAGGCCGCGGCCGCCGGCGCCGCCGCGGGCGGTGAGCAGCCGCACGCGCAGCAGGCCTCGGCCGCGGCGCAGGACGACAACGTCGTCGACGCCGAGGTGAAGGAAGTCAAGAAGGGCTGAGCGCGCAGGCGCTGGAAAGCCCCTTCGATGCGCCGCGCAGGGTTCTGACAAGAGCCGGCGCGGCGTTCCCGTTCCAGTGAGCAGGCTTGGAAAAGATGGCGAAAAGAGATTACTACGAGGTCCTCGGCCTTGCGAAGAACGCAAGCGAAGAAGACATCAAGAAGGCGTATCGCAAGCTCGCGATGAAGTACCACCCTGACCGCAACCAGGGTGAGCCGAGCAAGGCTGCCGAAGAGAAATTCAAGGAGGCCAAGGAGGCCTACGAGATGCTCTCCGACCCTCAGAAGCGCGCCGCCTACGACCAGTATGGCCATGCCGGCGTGGACCCGAACATGCGCGGACCGGGCGCGGGCGCGGAGGGCTTCGGCGGCTTCGCCGAGGCCTTCGGCGACATCTTCGGCGACATGTTCGGCCAGCAGCGCGGCCGGCCCGGCGGCCGCCAGGTCTACCGCGGCGGCGACCTCAGCTACGCGATGGAGATCACGCTGGAGGAAGCCGCGCGCGGCAAGGATGCGCAGATCCGCATCCCCACGTGGGACAACTGCGGCACCTGCCACGGCAGCGGTGCCCGCCCCGGCACCAAGCCGATCACCTGCACCACCTGCAACGGCGCGGGCTCGGTGCAGATGCGCCAGGGCTTCTTCAGCGTGCAGCAGACCTGCGCGCAGTGCCGCGGCACCGGCAAGATCATTCCCGAGCCCTGCACCACCTGCCACGGCCAGGGCAAGGTCAAGCGCCAGAAGACGCTCGAAGTGCGCATCCCCGAAGGCATCGACGACGGCATGCGCATCCGCAGCACCGGCAACGGCGAGCCCGGCACCAACGGCGGCCCCTCGGGCGACCTGTACATCGAGATCCGCGTGAAGAAGCACGACATCTTCGAGCGCGACGGCGACGACCTGCACTGCCAGGTGCCGGTGAGCTTCATCACCGCCGCGCTCGGCGGCGAGATCGAGGTGCCCACGCTGACCGGCAAGGCCGCCATCGACATTCCCGAGGGCACCCAGGCCGGCAAGCAGTTCCGCCTGCGCGGCAAGGGCATCAAGGGCGTGCGCTCGAGCTACCCCGGCGACCTGTACTGCCACATCGCGGTGGAAACGCCGGTCAAGCTTACCGAGCACCAGCGCAAGCTGCTCAAGGAGCTGGACGAATCCCTGAAAAAAGGCGGCGGCCGCCACTCGCCCAATGGCGAGAGCTGGACCGACAAGCTCAAGAACCTGTTCAGCTAGAAGCAGGGCTCGCCCCCAGGCTGCGGCACGCACTGCGTGTCTGCGCCAGGCCCCTTCCGGGGGCAGTACCAGCGGCCCGGCAAAGCCGGTTCCGCAGTACTTCCGACAGGGGAGCGCGCCCCAAGCCCGCCGTGTGACTACGGCGGGCTTTTTTGTGGATTCACTCCTGAATTGATAGCTGGAAGCCCAGGTACATCCTGGGCTACAGGCATGAAAGGCATCAGAAATGCCCGCCACAGGCAGCGGCGGGCGGCATTGCTGCCATCTCGCATCGCGATGACGAAGGGTGTTTTTAACGCGGAAAATACGCCCCACGTCGCCAGACACGATGGCCACGAACCGCCAGCCCCATGACCTCCCTCGACCGCAGCTTTGCGCGCCGCATCGACCTGACCTCGCTCCAGCTCTTCGTGGCGGTGTGCGAGCAGGGCAGCATCGGGCGCGCGGCCGAGCAGGAGTTCATCGCCGCCTCGGCCGTCAGCAAGCGCCTGTCCGACCTCGAAGCCACGGTGGGCGCGCCGCTGCTGGAGCGCCACAGCCGCGGCGTTCGCCTGACCGCCGCCGGCGACAGCCTGCTGCACCATGCGCGCAGCCTGCTCTACGGTCTGGAGAAGATGCAGGGCGAGCTGCAGGAGTACGCCGGCGGCGTGCGCGGCCACGTGCGCATCCACGCCAACATCTCGGCCATCGTGCAGTTCCTGCCCGAGGACCTGGGCTCGTTCGCGCGCGCGCACCCCGAGGTCAAGATCGACCTCGAGGAGCACCTCAGCGGCGAAGTGCTGGACGCGGTGCGCCAGGGCGCGGCCGACATCGGCATCTGCCGCCTGGGCGCCGGCGGCGCGGCCGAAACGCTGCAGCGCCGCAGCTACCGCCCCGACCAGCTGGTGCTGGTGGTGCCGCAAGGCCATGGCCTGGCTGGCCGCAGCGCCATCGCCTTCGAGGACGCGCTGGACTGCGACATCGTCAGCCTGCAGGCGCACAGCAGCCTGAGCCTGGCCATGCAGCAGGCCGCCGCGGCGGCCGGCCGCACGCTCAGGCTGCGCATCCGCGTGACCGGCCTGGACGCCATGTGCCGCATGATCGACAACGGCCTGGGCATCGGCGTGCTGCCGCAGCGCGCCTTCACGCTGATGCAGGGCGTGGGCCGGCTGCGCGCCGTGCCGCTGACCGACGCCTGGGCGCAGCGCGAGCTGCAACTGGTGGCGCGTGATTTCGACGCCCTGCCCACCACCGCGCGCATGCTGGTCGAGCACCTGAGCACGGCCACGACTCCATAACCTCCACCCCACGAAAGCACGAGACCCCCATGGGACGCACCCTCTACGACAAGATCTGGGACGAGCACGTCGTCCACACCGAAGAAGACGGCACCGCGGTGCTCTACATCGACCGCCACCTGGTGCACGAGGTCACCAGCCCACAGGCCTTCGAGGGCCTGCGCGAGGCCGGCCGCAAGGTCTGGCGCGTGAGCTCCATCGTCGCCACGGCCGACCACAACACGCCCACCACCGGCTGGGAGCGCGGCTACGACGGCATCACCGACCCGATCAGCAAGGAGCAGGTGACCACGCTGGACAAGAACATCGCCGCCTCCGGCGCGGCCGCCTTCTTCCCGTTCCTGCACAAGCGCCAGGGCATCGTGCACGTGATCGGCCCCGAGAACGGCGCCACGCTGCCGGGCATGACGGTGGTCTGCGGCGACTCGCACACCTCCACCCACGGCGCCTTCGGCGCGCTGGCGCACGGCATCGGCACCAGCGAGGTCGAGCACGTCATGGCCACGCAGACCCTGCTGGCCAAGAAGGCCCGCAACATGCTCATCAAGGTGAACGGCAAGGTGGCCCCCGGCGTGACCGCCAAGGACATCGTGCTGGCCATCATCGGCCGCATCGGCACGGCCGGCGGCACCGGCTACACCATCGAGTTCGCGGGCGACGCGATCCGCGCGCTGTCGATGGAGGGCCGCATGACGGTCTGCAACATGGCGATCGAGGCCGGCGCGCGCGCCGGGCTGGTGGCGGTGGACCAGAAGACCATCGACTACGTGCGCGGCCGCCCGCTCTCGCCCACCGGCGTGGAATGGGAGCAGGCCGTCGCCTACTGGAAGACGCTGCAGTCGGATGCCGACGCCGCGTTCGACCAGGTGGTGGAACTCGACGCCGCGCAGATCGTGCCGCAGGTCACCTGGGGCACCTCGCCCGAGATGGTGCTGGGCATCGACGCGCGCACGCCCGACCCCGACAAGGAGAAGGACGCGAACAAGCGCGGCGCGATCGAACGCGCCCTCACCTACATGGGCCTGGAGCCGGGCAAGGCGCTCAACGACATCCACGTCGACAAGATCTTCATCGGCTCCTGCACCAACAGCCGCATCGAGGACATGCGCGAGGCCGCCGCTGTGGTCAGGAAGCTCGGCCGGAAGGTCGCCGGCAACGTCAAGCTCGCCATGGTCGTGCCGGGCTCCGGCCTGGTGAAGGAGCAGGCCGAGCGCGAAGGCCTGCACGAGATCTTCCGGGCCGCCGGCTTCGAATGGCGCGAGCCCGGCTGCTCGATGTGCCTGGCCATGAACGCCGACCGGCTGGAGCCGGGCGAGCGCTGCGCCTCCACCAGCAACCGCAACTTCGAAGGCCGCCAGGGCGCGGGCGGGCGCACCCACCTGGTGAGCCCGGCCATGGCCGCGGCCGCGGCGATCCACGGCCACTTCGTCGACATCCGCAGGATCTAGGCTCACCCCCAAGCTGCGCACTTCGTGTCTTCGCCAATCCCCTTGCAGGGGGCGACGCCAGCGGCCCGGCAGAGCCGGTTCCGCGGCGTTCGCTGAAAGAGGACGCAGGCCCGATTGCCGCTGACCGACAGAAAGAGAACCATGCAGAAATTCACCGTGCACCAAGGCCTCGTGGCCCCGATGGACCGCGAGAACGTCGACACCGACGCCATCATCCCCAAGCAGTTCCTCAAGTCGATCAAGAAGACCGGCTTCGGCGTGAACCTGTTCGACGAGTGGCGCTACCTCGACCATGGCGAGCCCGGGCAGGACCCGGCCAGTCGCCGCCCCAACCCGGACTTCGTGCTGAACCAGCCGCGCTACCAGGGCGCCTCGGTCCTGCTGGCGCGCAAGAACTTCGGCTGCGGCTCCAGCCGCGAGCACGCGCCCTGGGCGCTGGACCAGTACGGCTTTCGCGCCATCCTGGCGCCGAGCTTTGCCGACATCTTCTTCAACAACAGCTTCAAGAACGGCCTGCTGCCCATTCAGCTGCCCGAGGCCACCGTGGCCCGGCTGTTCGAGGAGACCTACGCCTTCCCCGGCTACCAGCTCATCATCGACCTGGAGCGCCAGATGATCGTCAAGCCGCAGGGCGAGGAGATCGCGTTCGAGGTCAACGCCTTCCGCCGCTACTGCCTGCTCAACGGCCTGGACGACATCGGCCTGACACTGCGCCACCAGGACAAGATCCGCGCCTTCGAGGCCGAGCGCCTGGCCCGCAAGCCCTGGCTGGCGCACACCATGCCCGGCTGATTTTTTTAACGAAAAGTGCCTGAAGCCCAGGTATTACCTGGGCATATAGCTATCAAAAACTGAGCAACAAGCCATGAGCATGAAAATCGCAGTACTCCCGGGTGACGGCATCGGCACCGAAATCGTGGCCGAGGCGGTCAAGGTCCTGAAGGTCCTGGACCTGCCCCTGGAGCTGGAAACCGCCGTGGTCGGCGGCGCCGCCTACGAGGCGCACGGCCACCCGCTGCCCGAGGCGACCCTCAAGCTCGCCCAGCAGGCCGACGCCGTGCTGTTCGGCGCCGTCGGCGACTGGAAGTACGACACGCTCGACCGCCCGCTGCGCCCGGAGCAGGCCATCCTCGGCCTGCGCAAGCACCTGGGCCTGTTCGCCAACTTCCGCCCCGCCATCTGCTACGAGCAGCTCGTGGGCGCGTCGAGCCTCAAGCCCGAACTGATCGCCGGCCTGGACATCCTCATCATCCGCGAGCTGACCGGCGACATCTACTTCGGCCAGCCGCGCGGCCGCCGCACCGCCGCCGACGGCCACTTCCCCGGCGCCGAGGAAGCCTTCGACACCATGCGCTACAGCCGCCCGGAGATCGAGCGCATCGCCCACGTCGCGTTCCAGGCCGCGCGCAAGCGCAGCAAGCGCGTGACCAGCGTGGACAAGGCCAACGTGCTGGAGACCTTCCAGTTCTGGAAGGACGTGGTGACCGATGTGCACAAGGACTACCCGGACGTCGCGCTCGACCACATGTACGTGGACAACGCCGCCATGCAGCTGGTCAAGGCGCCGAAGAAATTCGACGTGGTGGTCACCGGCAACATGTTCGGCGACATCCTCTCCGACGAGGCCGCCATGCTCACCGGCTCCATCGGCATGCTGCCCTCGGCCAGCCTCAACAGCAAGAACCAGGGCCTGTACGAGCCCAGCCACGGCAGCGCGCCGGACATCGCCGGCAAGGGCATTGCCAATCCTCTGGCTACAATACTGTCTGCTGCCATGATGCTCCGCTTCTCCCTCCAACAAGCCGACGCCGCCGACCGTATCGAGTCCGCGGTGCAGGCCGTGCTGGCCCAGGGGCTGCGCACCGCGGACATCTTCTCTGCCGGTACGACCCAGGTCGGCACCCGCGAGATGGGCGACGCCGTCGTCGCAGCAATCACCAAGACGACCATTAAAGGCTGATACAGCCCGGTTCGTCGCGCCCCTACCCCGGCCGCACGAGCCGGGCGAAAACAGGTTTCCCCACTCTCTGTTTTTGATGCAAAGGGCAATGTGATGAGCAAGGTAGGCAATCTCGTAGGGCTGGTCGGATGGCGCGGCATGGTCGGCTCGGTGCTGATCGAGCGCATGCAGGCCGAGGGCGATTTCGACCTCATCGAGCCGGTGTTCTTCTCCACCTCCAACGCCGGCGGCAAGGCCCCGGCGCAGGCCAGGAAGGAAACCGTGCTGCAGGACGCGCACGACATCGAGGCCCTCAAGCGCTGCGACATCATCATCACGGCCCAGGGCGGCGACTACACCACCGAGGTCTACCCCCAACTGCGCGCCGCCGGCTGGAGCGGCTACTGGATCGACGCCGCCTCCACGCTGCGCATGAGGGACGACGCGGTCATCGTGCTCGACCCGGTCAACGACGGCGTGATCCGCTCGGCGCTGGCCAAGGGCACCAGGAACTACATCGGCGGCAACTGCACCAACTCCATCCTGCTGATGGGCGTGGGCGGCCTGTTCAAGCAAGGACTGGTCGAATGGGTCAGCTCCATGACCTACCAGGCCGCCTCCGGCGGCGGCGCCAACCACATGCGCGAACTGCTCAAGGGCATGGGCGTGGTGCACGGCGCCGTGGCCGGGGAACTGGCAACGACCTCCTCCGCCATCCTCGACATCGACCGCAAGGTCGCGCAGGCCATCCGCCAGGACGTGCCGACCGAATACTTCGGCGCACCGCTGGCCGGCGGCCTGATCCCCTGGATCGACGCGCAACTGGACAACGGCCAGTCCAAGGAAGAATGGAAGGGCCAGGCCGAGGTCAACAAGATCCTCGACACCCCCGCCGTGATCCCCGTCGACGGCCTGTGCGTGCGCATCGGCGCCATGCGCTGCCACAGCCTGGCGCTGACGCTCAAGCTCAAGAAGGACCTGCCGCTGGCCGAGATCGAGGCCATCATCAGGTCCGGCAACCCCTGGGTGAAGTGGGTGCCCAACGAGCGCGCCATCACCGTCAAGGAACTGACGCCCGCGGCCATCACCGGCGGCCTGGAAGTGGGCGTGGGCCGCGTGCGCAAGCTCAACCTGGGCCCGGAGTACGTGTCGGCCTTCGTGATCGGCGACCAGTTGCTCTGGGGCGCCGCCGAGCCGCTGCGCCGCATGCTGCGCATCCTGCTCGAAGACTGATCGCCAGGCCGCCCGCGTTGCGGCGGGACCACAACGCTGGTGCCCGCCACGCTGCCGGGCGGACCCCGCCGCATCGGCGCGCGCCCTCGCCTTGTCACGAAAAATCTTTGATGCTAAGGTGCCTCGCTGCATATGCAGCGCGAGGGCTTGTAACGACATGACAATAGAAGATCGGACGGCCGGGAGGGTCGTGGCAGCCGGGAGAGACAGCGCCGCCCGCTGCAGACGCCTTGCCGCCGCCGCGGCGCTGGTGCTCGGCCTTGGCGCATCAGGCCAGGCCAACGCCCTGGCACTGGGGCGCATGAGCGTGCAGTCGGCCCTGGGCGAGCCCCTGCGCGCCGAAATCGACGTCTCCGAGATCTCCGCCAGCGAGGCCGATTCGCTGAGCATCCAGCCGGCCTCGGTAGCCGCCTTCCGCAGCGCCGGCGTGGAGTACAACCCTGCGCTCGCAGGGCTGCAGCTGAACGTGGTCCAGCGGCCGGACGGCAGGACGGTGGTACGCGTCTCCAGCAGCCGCCCGATCAACGACCCGTTCCTCGAAATCCTGCTCGAAGCCAGTTGGAACGGCGGCAGGCTGTCCCGCAGCTACACCCTGCTGCTCGATCCTCCGGCCCGGGCGCCGACCCAGGCAGCCATTGCGCCGCAGATCGCGGCGCCGGCATCGCCGGCAATGCAGCCTCCCGCCTCAGCCCCGGCGCCGGTGGCTCCCGCTGCGCCCGCGCCGGTTCCAGGGATCGCGGACGCCGCGCCCCCGGCTCCCGCGCTGTCTCTTATACACATCTGACGCTGCCGACGAAGAGAACCTAGTGTAGATATAGGTGGTGGGCGGAGCAGTATAAGAGGGGGGGGGGGGGGGGGGGGGGGGGGGGGGGGGGGGGGGGGGGGGGGGGGGGGGGGGGGGGGGGGGGGGGGGGGGGGGGGGGGGGGGGGGGGGGGGGGGGGGGGGGGGGGGGGGGGG
>NZ_JAELTO010000101.1 GCF_016428875.1 Xylophilus sp. ASV27 | reverse complement strand
CCCCCCCCCCCCCCCCCCCCCCCCCCCCCCCCCCCCCCCCCCCCCCCCCCCCCCCCCCCCCCCCCCCCCCCCCCCCCCCCCCCCCCCCCCCCCCCCCCCCCCCCCCCCCCCCCCCCCCCCCAAACACCCCTTTTTTAGATGTGTATAAGAGACAGCCGTAGGCCCAGCGCAGGCCGGCCGGGCGGTAGAGCGCGGCATAGCCCAGCAGTTCGAGGCTGCGGCGCAGCTCCCAGGCCCAACTGGCGGGCACGGTGGCGCGGCTGGCCGCGCGGCAGGCGGCGCGCAGCGCGGCATCGCGCGCCACCAGCACACCGCCTTCGAAGATGCTCAGGCCCTTGCCCACGGCCAGGCTGTAGAAGCCGATGTCGCCCTGCAGGCCCACGGCCGTGGCGCCGAGGCGCGCGCCCAGGGCCTGGGCCGCGTCCTCGATCACCCAGGCGCCGGCCGCGCGCGCGCAGGCCAGGGCGCTGGCGACGTCGGCCACGCGGCCCGCCAGGTGGGTCGGTAGCACGGCCAGGGTCTGCGGGCCGCACAGCGCGGCCAGGGCGGCCGGGTCCAGGTCGAGCGAATCGGCCTGCAGATCGCACAGCCGCAGCACCAGCCCGCAGTGCGCCACGGCCAGCGCCACCAGCGGGCAGGTGTAGGCGGGCACGACGACTTCCCTGCGCGCGGGCGCCAACTGCTTCAGCGCGGTGAGCGCCACCACCAGCGCCGCCGTGCCCGAGCATTCGAGCTGGGCCGATTCCACGCCCAGGAAGCGCGCCAGCGCGCCTTCCAGGTCGGCATCGCCGCCGGGCCACAGGTCGCTGGCCTGCAGCGGCAGGCCTGCGGTGGGCGGGACGTCGAATTCAGGAGTGCGGACGGCCATGCGCGGCATTGTCGCCAGCCAGCGCCGCGGCGTTGGCGCTGGCCGAGCCGGCGCCGGGGTTGCCGCCGGGCGCGTCGTCCTCGGTCTCGCTCAGCGCCAGGCAGACGATGCCGGCCACGATGAACAGGCCGCCGATCACCTGCGGCATGCCGATGCGCTCGTCGAACAGCCACACCGACAGCAGCAGCACCGAGACGATCTCCAGGTGCGAGGCGGCAAACGCCGGCCCGATGGGCGCGTGCTTGAGCAGCGTCATCCACGCGAAGAAGGCGCCCACGTAGCCGACGAAGGCGCCGTAGATCCAGGGCTGGCCGAACACGCGCAGCAGCCAGCCGGTGCTGAATTCCAGCGGCAGCGCCTGCGCGCCCGCGTACTTGAAGCTGATCTGGGCCAGCGTGTCGAAGCCCATCAGCACCAGGAAGCCGATCAGGTAGAAGCGCTTCATGTCAGTGCAGGCCCACCACGGCGACGCCGATGGATACCAGCAGGATGCCCGTCACCCGCATGCGCGAGAGCTTCTCGGCGAACAGGAAGCGGCCGGCCACCATGATGGCGACGATGTTGATCGAGCCCAGCAGCACGCCGTCGGACAGCGGCACCAGCGACAAAAAGGCCAGCCACAGCAGGAATTCCGCCACGTAGCAGCCGATGCCGACCCACAGCCAGGGCCGCCGCGCCATCCACTTCCAGCGCGCCAGGCCATCGCCGGCGCGCGGGTCGCCGGCGGCGGCCTTGAAAGCCAGCTGGCCGCCGCTGTCGACCAGCACGTTGAGCACCCAGAGCACGATGACCAGCGGCGAGAGATCGCTAGCCATGCGCGCCCTGCGCGGCGATGCGCGCCACGAAGCCGGCGGTGCGCTCGATCACGGTGCGGCGCTCGCGGTCGATGGTGACCATGTGGTAGCTGTCATCGAGCAGCACCAGCTCGACCGGCGCATGCACCACGCCGCGCACGATGTCGTGCGCATTGCCCACGGCCGAGACGTCGTCGTGCGCCGCATGCACCACCAGGCAGGGCGCGTGCACGTCGCTCAGGCGCCGCAGCACGTGGGCCGAGAGCCTGCGCATCTCCTGGATGCTCCACCACGGATTGCCGGGCAGGCCGGCGGCGGCGCTGTCGCCCGCGTGCATCCGCGCCACGATGCGCTTGCGCAGCGCCTCGTCCTTGATGCCGTAGGGCGGCTGCTCCATGAAGACGCGGCGCCGGCCAATGCCCAGCATGCGGAACAGCGGCAGCAGGAACGCCAGCCGCGTATAGGCCGGGATGCTCCAGCCGTCATAGCGGAAGATGGTGGACAGCGCGCATACGCCGGCCACCTGCTGCGGCCGCTCCTGCGCCAGCGCCAGCGACAGCACCGAGCCCATCGACAGGCCGCCCACCACCAGCCGGTCCACGTGCGGCGCGAAGCGGTCGGCACCGGCGCGCACGCTGGCGAGCCAGTCCTGCCAGCGCGTAGCGACCAGGTCGTCCACCGTGCCGCAATGGCCGGCCAGTTGCACCGCATAGACGGTGAAGCCCTGCTTGTGCAGGCCCTTGGACAGCACCCGCATTTCGTTCGGGGTGCCGGTCAGGCCGTGCACCAGCAGCACACCGGTGCGCGCGTGCGCGCCCGAGCCCTCCAGCAGGAACTCGTGCGGGGTGATGCAGACCTGGTCGGAAAGACTCATGCGGCCACGCGCTCCCGCACCGTCACGATGTCGCGCATCAGCACCGTGGCCTGGTCGAAGCCGACGAAGGGCGCGTGCGCGATGCCATGGCTGACGCAGTGCTCGATCAGCTTGTACTTGGCCAGCACGAAGTCGGCCTTGCCCGAGACGCAGAAGTCCGAGGTGCTGTCGCCCACGTACAGCACCCGGCCGTGCGCGGCCTGCTGCTCGGCCAGGCGCTCGCACTTGCAGTTGCCGCTGGCGCGGCTGCAGGCGGCGCTGGCCCAGGGCGACTGCAGCTGCCAGCTGCGTGCGCCGGTCTGCACCAGGCGGTTGGCGATCACGGGCAGATCGCCCAGGCCATGCAGCTCCAGCACGGTGCGGATCACGTGGTCCAGCCCGTCGCTCACCACCTGCACCGGCAGGCCCAGGCGCCGCGCTTCGCGCACGAAGCCGGGGAAGTGCGGGTCGATCTCGATCGTCGCCAGATGCGCCTGCAGCTCGCCCACGCTCATGTCGAGCAGCGCGATCTGGCCCTTCATGCATTCGCGCGAGCCGATGTCGCCGCGCTCCCAGGCGTCCTCCAGCTCGCGCCAGCCTGGGCGGCCGAAGCGCTCGAGCAGGCTGTCGGTCACGTCCTCCAGGCTGATGGTGCCGTCGAAGTCGCTCTGCACCATCCAGCCGGTGGCCGAAGGCGCGGGGGAGCTTGGCGCGCGGTGCAGGGCGATGGCGCGCGCCTGGGGGGCGCCGCCTTGGAGCATGGGGTGCAGGTCACGCATGGCAGTCATGGTTGGAAATGAACACGGACCTCCTGGCCTATACGCAGGCTGGAGGGCTGGTCGAAGGTGAGAAAGCACTCGACCACCCGCACGCCGATGCGCGCGGGCTGGTCTTCGTCGAGTCGGCTGGCGGCATAGACCGGGCTGATGCGCTGCACCCGCGCCGGCAGCGCCGGGCCGCCGTCCACGTGCACGCTGGCGCGCATGCCCGGCTGCACGCGGGCGGCAAAGCTGCCGTTGAGTTCGGCGCGCACCAGCAGCGGCCGCTGCGGCAGCAGCACCATCAGCGGCCGGCTGCCCTGGGTATCGACCGCGCTGCCGGGCTGCACCCGCAGCCGCAGCACGGTGCCGTCCTGCGGCGCGGTCAGGGTCAGGCGCGCGACGCGGCTGCGCGCCTGCGCCAGCTTCTGCGCGGCGACTTTCGTGTCGGCCTCGGCCACGGCCAGCGCGGCGGCGGCTTCCTGCTGGGCCTGCTGGGCCTCGTCGGCGCGCTGGCGCTCGAGCGCGCCGGCCT
The DNA here is from genome assembly GCF_016428875.1 of Xylophilus sp. ASV27. Classification (GTDB taxonomy): domain Bacteria; phylum Pseudomonadota; class Gammaproteobacteria; order Burkholderiales; family Burkholderiaceae_C; genus Xylophilus. Next base: position 12,035 of record NZ_JAELTO010000101.1, on the reverse strand, counting down.
GGGCTGCTTCCAGCAAGCGCTGGCTCAGCTGGCGCGCGGGCGCGAGCCTGGCGGCCTGCGCGCGCTGGCGCGCCTGCGCGGCCTGCAGTTCGGCCTCGGCCATGGCGAGCTCGCCGCGCGCGGCGTCGGACTGCAGGCGCAGCAGGGTCTGGCCGCGCTTGACGGCGGCGCCTTCGGCGACGGCCACGGATTCGACGACGCCGTCCTGCTGCGGCATGAGTTCGAGCAGCCCGCCTTCGATCTCCACCCGGCCCCGGGCAATGGCGACGTCGGCGGGGCCGGCCGGCGCGCCCTGCGCCTGGGCCTGCGCGATGGCGCTGGCAGAAGGCCGTCCGCCGTCGAAGCAGCCGGCCAGCAGCAGCGGCACGGCGGCGGTGGCCGCCAGCACGGCGCTGGCGCCCAGGGCGGCGGGAATCCGGCGCGGCCGGGGACGAAGCTGCTTCATACGGTGGGTTCCTTGGCCGTCGCGCTCGCGCTGCGCGTGCTGGAGGGCTGCCAGTCGCTGCGGATCGCGCCGTCTTCCATGGTCAGCACCCGGTCGGCATGGCGCGCGGCGCGCGGGTCATGGCTCACGCACAGCACGGTGGTGCCGTGCGAGCGCGCGATGCGGTGCAGGATGTCGATCACGCGCTGGCCGTTCTCGGCGTCCAGCGCGCTGGTGGGTTCGTCGGCGAAAAGCAGTTGCGGCTCCTTGGCCAGCGCGCGCGCGATCGCCACGCGCTGCTTCTCGCCGCCGGAGAGTTCTGCCGGGCGCATGTCGGCGCGGTGCGTCATGCCGACCTCCTCCAGCACCTGCATGGCGCGCTCGTCCGACTGGCGCCGGCCAATGCCCAGGTAGCCCAGCGGCAACTGCACCTGCTCCTTGGCGGTCAGCGCGGGGAACAGGTTGAAGCCCTGGAACACGAAGCCGGTGTGGTGCAGCCGGAAGCGCTCCAGCGCGCGCTTGTCCTTGCTGGCCAGGTCCTCCCCCAGCGCGCGCACGCGCCCGCCATCGGGCGACTGCAGGCCGGAGAGCAAGGACAGCAGCGTGCTCTTGCCGCAGCCCGAGGGCCCCGAGATCAGCGTCAGCTCACCCGGATAGACGGCCACCGACAGCGACTGAAGCACCTGCACCCGCACCACGCCGGAGAGGAAGGATTTGCTGACGGCCTCGGCTTCCAGGGTCGGGCCGGCGATAGGGACTGGAGGGTCACTCATCTCAGTTCCCATGGCGTTGCGCATTACCCGCGGCGCACGAAACAGAAAGGCTCAGAAGGCCGCGGAGCAGGCCACGCGCAGACATCCGCGGAACCGGCGTTGCCGGGCCGCTGGATGTGCCCCCTGCGAGGGGGTTGGCGTAGCGACATGCAGTGCGCGGAGACTGGCGGTTCATCTCAACAACACCGCAGGATCGGCCCGCAACAGGCCACGGATGGCGATCAGGCCGGACAGCAGGGCCAGGGTGGCCACCAGCGCCGCGCACAGCAGCGCGGCGGGCGGATTCATGGCCACCGGCACGTTCTGCGCGGCCGCCAGCCACAGCAGCGCCGCGCTGACGCCGGCCGCCAGCAGCAGGCCCAGCCCGCCGATCCAGCAGGCCTGCTCCACCACCACCCGCGCCAGCGAGGCCATGCTGGCGCCGAGCGCGTGCAGCACCGCGTATTCGCGCGCGGAGCCCGCCACCACCGCCATCAGCGACTGGCTGGTGATGACCGCGCCGACCAGGCAGACGATCACCGCCATGAACAGCACGGCCACGCCGGCGCCGGTGTCGAGCATCCAGTAGTGCTGCGAGCGCCAGGCAAACTGCGGCGCGGTCCAGACCTCGAACGGGCCGAAGGCGCGCTCGGCGTTGAGCCGGTCGCGCACCGTGGCGGCAAGCGCGGGATCGCGCAGGCGCGCCACGAAGTAGGTGCTGCCGGCCGGCAGGTCGCCGCCGGCCAGCGTGCGGGCCGTGTCGAGCGAGGACAGCACGTTGACCCCGCCCAGCGCGCGCAGGCCGCGCACGGCGGCGATCACGCGCACCTGCCGGCCGTTGACCCAGGCCTGGCCGCCCTCGGCCGTGCCCAGCGGGCCCAGGTCGGAGCGGTCGACCACCACGGTGCCGGGCTCGTCGAGCTGGCGCCGCAGCGCATCGGGCAGCACCGCCGAGAACATCATCGAGCCGGGTGCTGTGCGGATGCCGGAGACGAACACCGACACCCCGCCCGCGCCGCGCTCGGCAGCGTGCCAGTCGCCCTCGACCCAGAGGTAGGGTTCGACCTCGGCGACGTCCGGGTCCATGCGCAGGCGCATCTCGACGTCGGCACGCACGGTACGGCCGAAGTTCACGCTTTGCGTGCCGGGGTAGCCGGCCCACAGGTCGGCGGACGAGGCCGTCACGTAAACCGCCGCGCTGCCGAAGATGCCCAGCACCAGCGCTGCCTGCACCACCAGCAGCACGCCCGAGAAGCCCACGGCGAACACCGCGGGCAGGAAGCGGCGCCATTCATGCACCAGCGTCTTGCGTGCCAGCGGGATCACGGGCGGGCCTCCGCGAGCGGGCGTTCGGCCGGGGGCAGCGGCGCACCGCCCAGCGACTTGTAGAGCGCCACGAAGGCCAGCACGCGGCTGGCCTGGGCGTCGGCCAGCTCCAGTTGCGCCTGCAGTTGCTCGCGCTGCTCGCCCAGGCGCTCGAAATCGCTGGACAGGCCCAGGCGCACCAGGGTGTCGCTGGCGGCGATGCGGCGTTGCAGCAGGGCCTCGGCCTCGCCCAGACGCGCCGCGCGCTGGTGCTGCTGCTCGAGCAGGGAGAGCGCGATCTCGGTCTCGGAGACGGCGTCGAGCACGGCCTGCCGGTAGGCCAGCAGCGATTCGTCCAGGGCTTCTTGCTGCGCATGGGCCTGCGACTGGCGCCGGCCCCAGTCGAACAGCGGTATGTCGATGATCGGGCCGATGCCCGGCACACGGTCGGTGCTGCCGCGCCGGTTCTGCGTGACGTTGTAGGCATAGAGGAGGGACACGCCCAGCGAGAGCCGCGGATACAGCTCGGCCCGGGCCAGGCCGGATTCGCCGGCGGCCTTGAGCACCCCGGCCTCGGCCTCGCGGATGTCCGGGCGCACGCGCAGCAGGTCGGCCGGGACGCCGGCCGGCGCCACGGCCCCAAGCACCGGCTGCGGCGCCGCCACCAGCCATTCGGGTGCCGGCGCCGGTCGGCCGGTGAGCACCGCCAGGGCGCGGGCCGCCTGCACGACGGCCTGCTGCGGCACGGTGCGCTGCGCCGCGGTCCGCGCCTGCCGCAGGCGCGCCTGGGTTTCCTCGCCCGGGCCGGCCAGGCGGCTGCGCAGCCGCACTCCGGACAGCGCCATGGCGCGCTCGTCCAGCACCGCCATGTCCTGCAGCAGCGCAGACTGGCGCTGGGCGGCGCGCAGTTCGGTGTAGCGCCGCACCACCTCGGCCACCACCGAGACCCGGGCGGCCTGCTCGGTCTGCTCGGCGCTGTCGAGCTGGGCGCGGCTGATGCGCTGGCGGCTCTCGCGCGCGCCGAACAGCCCCAGTTCCCAGACGGCATCAAGGCTGGCGTGCAGGTAGGAGTCGGTTGCCGACACATCCTGCACCGGCCGCATGCCGGCGCTCAGCACCGGCAGGTAGCGGGCATCGTCGGTGCCGGCCAGCAGTCGCGCCTGGCGTAGCTGGCTGCGGGCGCGCGCGAGTTGCAGGTTCTGCCGCAGCGCCTCGTCCACCAGGGCATCGAGCCCCGGATCGTTCAGGGCTTTCCACCAGTTGCGCAGGTCGGGCGCGGGCACGCCGGCGGTGGCGACGGACCAGGCCGCGGGCAGGTCCGCCTGCGGCAGCGGGGGCACGGGCGGCGCGGCGCAGCCGGCCAGCACCAGCGCCGCGACGGCGGGCAGTGGCAGGCGGAGCAGGAAGCGGAACGAAAGGGCAGGGCGGCGCATGGCAGGGCGGGCCCGGACCGTGGCGCTGGCGCAGGTGGCAAGGGCCGGGCGCTCGCATTGGACCAGGGCAAGCTTGCGCGGCAGTGCAGGATTCATGGAGAAAGCATGAAGACGAGCGCCGTGTCCGGGCAAGCGGCCCCCTGGCCTGCGCAGGGGCATGCGCTGGCCGATAATGGCCGGCTCACCTGCCCGCCGCCGCTTCTGGCGGGCTGCGCCAGGATTCCCCCGACCCATGAACAGTGTTGCACGCCCCCCCGGCCCGCTGGTGCTGGTGGTGGAAGACGAACCCGGCATTGCCGACATCCTGATCGCCTACCTGCAGCGCGACGGTCTGCGCACCCGCCTGGAGACCGACGGGCTCGCGGCGCTGCAGGTGGCGCGCGAGATCCGGCCCGACATGGTGCTGCTGGACATCCACCTGCCCGGCATGGACGGCATGGATGTACTGAAGAACCTGCGCGCCGACGGCGACACCCCGGTCATCATGGTGACCGCCCTGGCCGACGATGTGGACAAGCTGCTGGCGTTGCGCATGGGGGCGGACGACTACGTGGTCAAGCCCTACAGCCCGCCCGAGGTGGTGGCCCGCGTGCGCGCCGTGCTGCGCCGTACCGCGGCCGCGCCCAAGGCCGCGCCGGCAGGCGTGATCCGCGCCGGCCGGCTGGAGATCGACCTCGAATCCCACATCGCCCGCTCCTTCAGCGGGGACGGCGAACGCTTCGAGGCGCTGCCGCTGACCCTCACCGAATTCCGGCTGCTGGCCTGCCTGGCGGCCCAGCCGCGGCGCTGTTTCTCGCGCAGCCACCTGATTGAGACCTGCCTGCCCGAGAGCGATGCGATGGACCGCGTCATCGACTCGCACCTCTCCAAGCTGCGCCGCAAGCTGCACAACGCCGGCAACGGCGAACTCATCGAGACGGTGCGCGGCATCGGCTACCGGCTATGGCCCGGGGAATAGACCGGATCTGGGTCCGCTTCGGACTGGGGATTGCCGCCACCGTGCTGGTGACCATCGGCATCCTGAGCGCGAGCGTCTTTGCGCTGGCCGAGTACCAGTACCGCTCCTTCTACCGCTCGCTGCCCGCCTCGGTGCAGGAGGAACTCGACGAACTCAACGAACAGGACCTGGAGGACAGCCCGCGCGCGGCGCAGATCTATGGCCAGTACTGGCAGGGCGACCTGTTGTTCGGAGAGAAATGGTCGCTGGTGATCGGCCTGGTGATATGTCTGCCGTTCGGCCTGGCCGTCGGGTTCTGGGTGTCGCGCATCGTGACCCTGCCCATGGCTTCGGTGGCCGAGGCAGCGCGCCGCATCGCGCTGGGCGACCTGTCGGTGCGCGCCCAGGTCGGGCAGGACCGCGGCGAAATGGCCGACATGGTGCGCGACTTCAACCACATGACCGACGCGCTGGAGTCGCTCGAGCGCGAGCGCAAGGCCACTGCCGCCTCGCTCTCGCACGAACTGCGCACGCCGCTGACCGTGCTGCGCGCACGCCTGCACGCCATCTGCGACGGCGTGATCCCGGCCGACCCGCGCGAGTGCCGCAAGCTGCTGGACCAGGTCGAGCATCTGGGCCGGCTGGTGGAGGACCTGCACACCATGTCGGTCGCCGAGGCCGGCCGGCTATCGCTGCAGAAGGTGGAGACGGACCTGGTGCAGCTCGTGTCCGACACGCTGGCGGCCCACGCCACGCACATCGCCGAGCACGGCATCCAGGCCGAATTGCAGGCCAGCGTGTCTTCGCTGTGGGTACAGGTGGACCCGGACCGCATGCGGCAGGTGCTGACCAATCTGGTGGAAAACGCTCTGCGCCATGCAGCGGATGGCGGGTGGATGGGCGTCGGCGTCGGCACCGAGGGCGGGCATGCGATCGTGACCGTCAGCGACGACGGCCCGGGCTTGCCCGAGAACGTGCGGCGCAACCTGTTCCAACGCTTTCAACGCGCGCCCCGCTCACCGGGCACGGTCGGCTCGGGGCTCGGGCTGTCCATCGTCCACATGCTGGTGACGCTGCAGGGCGGCACGGTGCAAGCAGGCGAATCGGAACGCGGCGGCACCCGGTTCATCGTGCGGCTGCCATGCAACTGACGGCTCAGCGGCGATAGTGCGGATCGATCCAGGCGCGGGCCCGCTCGCGCGTGGCTTCGCGGTCGCGGTCCCACTGTGCCCGGCGCTCCGCATCGCGCCGGGCGCGGGCGGCTTCACGCTCCGAGGGCACCCTGAACGAAGTGCCAGGGGGATAGACGCCCTGCAGCTGCTGCTTTTCGTTTTCCTGCATGTCGCGGATGTCGATGCGCGGCGCCTGGGCAAAGGCCTGGGTGCCGGCCAGCGCGGCGAGTGCCAGGGCCGCGGCGAGAGCGAGTTGGCGGTAGGTGCGATCCATGATGTGACTCCACGACTGTTCAGTGTCTTGACTATCCCCTTCGCGAGGGTCTGGCGCTGTAGGCGGCCACTGTTTTGGCTGTCGTTCGATGCCGCTTCTTTCCGCGGACCAGGACAGCTCAGCGAGCGCCGAGCTGCCGGTATACCAGTTCTGCCACGTGCAGCAACTGCTGGCGATCTGTCCCGGCCGAAATCGCGTAGCCGAAGTCCTTGTTGACCCAGTAGAAGACGTTGACCGGGCCATCCTGGCCGAAGCTGAACGCCGTTTCCCGGCCTGCGTCTTCTCGGGTCACGTACAGCGTCAGGCGCTGGCCCCGGGCGTCGCCGAACATGAACTGGGCGACCGGCCCCCTGCCGCCAGGCAGCAGGCGACCGCCCATCAGCTCATAGCCGGCGCTGCGAAGGTCTGGCGGCCGCACCGCCGCTCCCATGCGCTTGGTAAGCCAGGTGACCAGCGCCTGCTCCTGGTCGCCGCCCACTTCCACCGGTCGGCGCGGGTCCGGGCTGTAGACCGCATGCGCCACCGCCGCGCGGTGGGCAAAGCCCTGCAGTGCTGCCTGGCCTGCCGTGGCGAGCTGCGGCACGGGGATCGCGCCGGCGGTGCCGCGCAGCCACCAGGCTGCACCAGCGCTGACGGCGGCGATAGCCACTCCGGCAGCCAGGGGCTGCCAGCGCCCGGACGGCCTGCGGGGGGCCAGCGGCAGGTGCAGCGGGAGCGGCTCGTCCAGCACCGGGTCCAGCAACGCCCGCAAGGCCTGGTTCTGGGCCTGCCAGTCGTGCACGCTTGCCCGTTCCGCCTCGTGGGCGGCCAGAAAGGATTCGATCTCCACACTCCGTGCCGTAGGCAACTGGCCATCCGCATACGCGTGCAGTTCGGCTTCGGTGACGGGGGCGGCGCCGTCGGCGGGCGGCGGTGCGGGTGTCAGGTGGGACTGGTCCATGTCATTTGACCCGGTGAATGGGCGTGGCGGCCGCGGGCGCCCGGCCTTGCAGGTCCTGGCGGAGCCGGTCGCGCCCGCGCGCCAGGCGCGACATCAACGTGCCCACGGGCACGCCCGCGATGGCGGCGGCCTCCTGGTAGCTCAGGCCTTCCACCGCCACGAGCAGCAGGACTTCGCGCTGCTCGCGCGGCAGGCGCTGAAGAGCCCGGTCGAGGTCCTCCAGCTCCAGCCGGTCGGTGTGGGTGGCGCGCTGCGGTACTTCGGGCAGCGCGTCGCCCGCGCTGTCCTCGGGCCGGCTGCGCCGCGCCCGGGCGCCGTCGACGAAATGGTTGTGCATGATGCCGAACATCCAGGCCCGGATCTCGCCGCGCCGCTGCCAGAGCGAGAAACGGCTCCATGCGCGCTCCAGCGTGTCCTGCACCAGGTCGTCCGCCAGCGCGGCATCGGACAGCAGCCCCCGCGCATATCGGCGCAGGCTGGGAATGCAGGCGACGATGGCGGTTTCGTCCTGGGCGCGCATGAATTGGCGGCGGGGCTGGCGGCGTGGCGTTCAGGGCTTGATCACGTGCCAGAGGTTCTTGAAATTGTCGCCCGTCGCGTCGCCAGGATTCACATCCGACTTGTAGCGGTAGATCGGCTTGCCCTTGTAGGCCCATTGGCGGGAGCCATCATCGCGCGTGATGATGGTCATGGCCCCTTCGGGGGCGTCACCGGCTTGCGCCAGCACCGGCGGCCACGCAGTGGCGCAGGGCCCGTTGCACATGCTCTTGCCGCTGCCGGCCACGTCGTTGTCAAATGTGTAGAGCGTCATGCCCGCCGTCGTTACCAGCATGTCGCCGGAGGTCTTGACCGGTACGTCGGCGTGCGCCAGGCCGGCCGTGACGGCGGCAAGGGTGAAGACAAGGGTCGGGATCAGGTGCTTTGCCATGGTGGCGCTTTGAGGTTGTGCGGATGAACACAAGGCATGGACGCATGGGGACGCTGGTTTATTCCCGATGTCTGCCAAAAAATGGCCCCGGGGCATCCGGCATGGCGGCGCCGGAAAGTCAAAAGCCCTGCAGGTCCGGGGGACTTGCAGGGCTTGCGGGATGCTGGTGGCGCTTCAGGGAGCCACCACCAATATCTCAAAATTCTCGGCTTCTTTCGAAGCAAATCAAGGACTTGCGACTGCGATGATGCTTGGCCAGAGCGTTCAAAAGCGTCACCCCAAAGTGTAACCCCGGTCAGGCAGCATCTGAAGCGCGCGGCGCACTTCTTGCTCGACGAAGTTCGTCGGCCTTGGAAACGCGATCAGTTAGCGTTCCTTGTTGGCCTGAGCAAGGACAGACGCGGCAAGCTCCTTGGTCGCATCGGCGTACTTGTCGCTCGCCAGGACCCTCGCAGCTTTGTCTTCCATTTCGGCGCCGGTTTGCTTGGCTCCACTGCGTTGAGATAGTGCTGATGCGGCCAAGCTCTTGGCAACACTCGACGCTTTGCTGTCCTGCAGAGTCTCGCTTGCGAGCTTTGCAACGCGCGCCGAAGTTTGCTTAGTGTTCTTGGACATAGTTGTTCCTTTCTTGCTCAAGTGCCTGTGGGAGTCCTAAACGGCAACACGGTACTGGGGGCATTGGCATACCCACCATCTGCTGGCACGCTGTTCCTCATTCGGGCGAACTGCACGACGTTGCTTTTGCCCTGAAAGTAGCCTTCAGGCAGTCCAGTGAGAGCTTCGATGTCCGAGGCTGCAAGGCCGATGTGTCGAGGAATGGCAGCGAGCGGCATCACGTTCTCTTCGACGAGCAGGTCAATCGTGCGTCGGAGAAGCCTCGGTTGCTCAGGCGTGCGATCTCCGTCGCCGGGTTCCGACTTGGCCCCCCAGCGTGCGGATCGGCGCTTGAAAAGCGTGAGCGCACCGTCTTCGTCCAGCATGCTCAGGGCACGCAGACGCATGATGATCGCCGCCGCGGATACTCCCCAACGCCGCTTGAGAATCAGTAGATCGTCGAGGGTCGGTGGGATGCGAACCTCCGCAGCAAAGCTTTCGGCCGGTAGCAGGAAAGCTCCAGCAAACCGGTGAGCTTGCTTCTCCATCAGGTTGTGCCTGTCACGCTCGGTGGCGCGTGCAATGTGCCGATGCAGAATCAAGTGGCCGAGTTCATGGGCCAGGTCGAAGCGGCTGCGATAGCCATTGTCCTTGTCCGCAGAGAGCAGGATCAGAGGTCGGCCGAGAACCTCGCTCCATGCCGATAGCCCTTCGATCTGCGCGATGCCTGTCTCTTCTCGGACCACGATGACGCCTGCGCCTTCAACAGCCAAGGCGAGATCCTGCACCACGCCCCTGCCCAGTCGCCAAAGATCGCGGCAATCGGAGGCTGCACGTTCGATCTCCTCAGATGTGATCTCTTCCGGGTTGGTGAAGCGGCGGAAGGGTAGATTGACTTCCGGATATTCCACAAACTCCATCAAGGCCGCCGCCAAATCCTGCGTCCATTCCAGGCGAGCCTCGAGCATGGCTCGCGCTGCGACGTGCGCTGACGCGTTGCTTCGGAACAAGGGCAAAGAGACGCTCGTCGACGCAGGACGCGTGAACCACTCCGGAGTCACGTTCACTACAGACGCCAAGCGTTCAAGCGCTTCGCGCTCGGGGGCCTGCGATCCTGCCCGCCACTTGCTGACGGTTGCGGGCGATACACCCGCCATGGATGCGAGCTGAATCTGGGTGAGGCGACGCGCTGCCAGCACCTGACTCAACCGTTCCTTCTGGAACCCTTGTACTCCACCGCGACTCATTGTGATGTTCCGTCTTTGTCCTGGCGCTTGTTGATGTTCTTCTTGAGGGTAGGCCTTGCCATATCGCGCTGACCCGAGGAGGCTTGATCGAACCGTTTCACGAAGTCGCCGACGTCCTCCCGGAACAGCCAACCTCGCATCTCTCGGTCGGGAACGGCGATCTGGATTGAGATAGGGGCGGCCGGCTGAACATGGATCGAGCCAGAGAAGCAGGCGGCGAAGAAGGCCACGGCGTCAGCTGGCAGCTGAAAATCGCTAAAAAGTTCAGGCTGTACCAACGGTTCCATCGCTCGGTTGGCGAACGACATCTGTCGGCGTGTTTTGCTGCGCCGACTATTGATCCAGAAGCCGTCGGGGATGTTGAATCGGGCAAGGGTGAAGATGCCGCAACGCCCAGTGACGATGGTATTGCCGCTGATCGGAGTCGGTGACGCGCCGGCAGTTGCGAGGGCTCGCTGGAACGCCTCGTTCATGTGAAAGTGACGCTGCTGGCCCACCGCGTGGGCAAGGTGTCCTTCATTCATCCCATGTGCTGCGGCGTATGCGCGCTGAGCACCGACCAGCAAAGCTTCTTCAATCCCGAGCACGAGCTCGCGACTCAGGTTTCTAACCAGGAGGCCCGGGATGGATTCTTTGGTGGGCAGAGGCATCAGTCACTCCGTTGCAGATTTCGCTAAGTAGGATTGTGTATCAAAAAAGTTTCGCTTAGCGGAATTTCATCGAAAAAAGATCGCTGACGGGCGTTGTCATAGGACGGATCTGAAGCCAGACAAGTCTCGAACCGTTCGTGAAAGTCCTTGCTTCAACAGGATTTCAAGGTAGCGATCCACGTCGATGGGCGGATTTCTGAGGGTGCTGCGCTGCTTCTGGGCTGCGGCCACAACGGCGGCTTGATCCAGATCGAAGAGGTTGTCGATGAACTCATCAGGGTGCTGAACTTCGACGCCGAAGGTTGACAGAGCTTCGGCGGGGAAGTCCCGTTCATTGAATGTGACGATCACGCTTGCGTTGCACCGGATGGCGGCCGCGAGGACATGGCGATCATCGGGATCTGGCAACTTCAAATCGCCGATCAGGTCCTCGTGGCCGGTGACCAGAGCGTCCGGGACGGCCTTGTTCATGAGATCCACCGTTCGCTGTACTTGGCCAGGGTCCAGGTCAGGGCGGTTCTTCAATAGGTTGCGCACCCACTCGTCATGAATCAGGGCCGTCCAGCGCGCGCGAAAACGCCCGGAGAGTGCCAGCCACATCAAGAAGTCGCGAAGCGGCGCCGGATAGAGAACACAGGCGTCAAAGACAGCCGTGAATGGGGAACTCTTCATTCGTAGCCCATCTGCAGGGCCTGAGCCTGGGCGGCGAGCTCCTCCATTGCTGCGGCGCTGGCCTGTTCGTGCGCAGTCTTGTACGCCATCAGGTCAGAGAACCGAACGCGCCGATGCTTTCCGGTCTTGTGGAACGGGAGATCCCCCGTCTCCAGCAGTTTGACCAGATGCGGCCTCGACACGTTGAGCAGGTCGGCGGCCTCCTGGGTGGTCAGCTCGGCATGGATGGGGACCACCTTCACCGCGTTGCCGTCGGCCAGCTCGGAGAGGATGTCGACCAGCAGACGCAAGGCAGACGTGGGCAACTCCACCGTGTGGGCCTCGTTCTTCTCGTCGAAGATCTGGATCCGCTGCGTCTCGAACTGTGTGGACAGGAACGCCGCCAGCGCTCGTTGACCATGGGTGGCTGCTGCGACTTCCCGAGCGACCGGAAGCGCGGCTTCGAATGTGTGGGACTGCGTCATGGGAGGCCTCTGAGTGAAGGCGCTCATATTATTCGAAACAAACGAAAATCGCAATAGTCGAAACGTGGGGCGTGGATGGGCTGCAGGCAGGCTGGGGTCCACGGCCACAGGGCCGTGTGTTGATTTCCATGCAACCGCAACCCACCATTTCCATCTCGATCTGACCCACCCTGGTTCGTGAACTTCACGCTCACGTTGTGGATAAGTTCTTGGTCGCCTTCTCCTTCTTGGTGGTCTGTGGTG
>NZ_JAELTO010000100.1 GCF_016428875.1 Xylophilus sp. ASV27 | reverse complement strand
GCATCCCTGCTGTGGGCGGTCTGCGGCGTTGCAAATCCTCGCCATGGCGGCGGCCATGGCTGCGGTTTGCGCCTTGCATCCCATCCCACACCAGGGCGCGCGCCACCACGCGGACTTATTCAGCGTTGCCTTAAACATTTGCGCAAGCTGGTGACACCCGCAGTGGCCGAGGGCGTCTGACACGAGACATGGCCCGCGAATCCGACAGCGGCACGCCGGGATGCCCGGCTATCGCTGGGATTGCGCGGGCTTCTTCAAGGAGCGCGACTCCAGCAGGCGCCGCGTGTCCTCCAACTCTTTCTGCAACAGTTCGGCATCCGGCAGCACGGTACGGTAGTTCGCTGCCATGACCTTCGTCGGCAAGCCCTCCAACGCATACCGCGCCAGGGCATGGCCCTTGTCCGCACAGAGGATCAAGCCGACGGGCGGGTTCTCGTCGGGGTAGGCCCAATGCTCCTTGGCGTAGTTGCAATACATATGCATCTGGCCCACGTCCGCATGGGTCAAGCTGCCCAACTTCAAGTCGATGATGACCAGACAGCGCAGCCGACGGTGGAACAGCAGCAGATCCACCCGATACCAGGTCTGGTCGATGCGCAAGCGCCGCTGCCGCCCGATGAAAGTGAACCCTTCCCCCAGCTCCAGCAGAAAATCTTCCAGCCGTCGGATCAAGGCAGCTTCAAGGTCAGACTCGGAATACTCGTCCTTGAGGTCGAGGAATTCCAGCACATATGGGTCTTTGATCGCATCGCCGGGTGTTGCGGCATCCTCGGGCTTAGGCACCGCGCCCTTGGCCAGCATCGCCGCCTTGTCCTTCGACAGCGCGGTGCGCTCATAGAACTGGCTGCCGATCTGCCGGTCGAGCTGACGCACGCTCCAGCCCCCGCGCAGCGCCTCAGCCTCGTAGAACTGGCGGGCACGGGCATCCTTGACCGACAGCAGCCGGACATAGGCCGACCACGGCAGCGTGAACGCCTGGGCCAGTTCGTCCAGCCGCGCGCGGCGCACCTGCGCCACGCTGGAATGTCCAGGCGATGGCGCCGCGGAAGATTCGCTAGACACTGTCTGGCGAATTGGCCAGGTCAGGAAGAATGACCGCATCTGCTGCAGGTTCGGGCGGCTGAATCCGCGCCCGAACCGAGCCGTCAGATCCTCGGACAGCCGCTCGATCAACTGCTCGCCATACCCCGCGCGCCGCTTGCCTTGCTGCTCGGCCTCCACGATGCGGCGGCCAATCTCCCAATAGCTGGCCGTCATCAGTGCATTGACGCTGCGCGCCGCTGCATGGCGCGCAGCGTTGAGCACGTCCACGATGCCGCCATGAATGCCGGCGTAGCCGGCAGGGGTTTCCCCCGCCGCCGAAAGTGATTTCTTGCTCATGCCGTCGCCTCTATTTGTCCCACTGGCCGCTGCGCTCCAGTGATCGTCTTGCGCCGGTTCGCCACCAGCTCGGCCGCCTCCCGCACCGGCTTGTCCTCGGTGTGGACGTAGCGCATGAACATCGCCACGGTCTTGTGCGCCGTCAGCGCCATGCCAACCTTGACCGGAATGCCCGAATTGGCAATGTCGGTGGCTGAGCGGTGGCGGATGCCGTGCGTACCCACGTGTGTCACGCCTGCGCGCTTGAGAATGCGGGTCCAGCCGCCGTAGTACTCTCCCGTGGTCATGTGCTGCCCCGGATGGTTCGGAGAGGGGAACACGTGCGGGCAATCGTCCTGGCGGGGCGCGGTGGACAGCAGCCGGTAGGCTTCCTCGCTCAAAGGCTTGGACATGCCACCCGTCTTGCTGTCGGCCAGGCCACACGTCGGTTCTCCAGATCCACCCAATCCCACTGCAGCGTGACGATCTCGGAGCGGCGGCCCGCGAATTCGAATTGCAGGCGGATCGCCAGCGGCAGGATGGCGTGATCCAGCCCCAGGCCATCGGTTTCCAGAAAATCGAGATACCGGAACAGCTTGCCCATCTCTTCGTCGCTGATGAGGTGGGTGGCCTTGCCATTGGGGTACATCGGGACGTGGCGGCACGGGTTGGTGCCGTCCGGCCGAAAGCCCCACACCTCGGCCAGGTTGAACATCTTGCGCATCACGCTGAACGTGCGGTTCGCCTCGGCCGGCTTATGGGCCATCTTCTTCATCGCCGTGGCCATATCCGGCCGCTTCACGTCCTGAACCTTCATGCGGCCCAGCATTGGAACGATGCAGCGGTCGATGACGGCTTGATACCCGCGCTGGGTGCTGAGTTTGTTGCGCTGCTTGGAGTGGTCCTCCATGAACTTCTCGCACAGTTCCTTGACCGTGGGCGCCTTGCGCGCCGCAGCCTTGTCGGCGCTGGGGTCGCCGCCCCGGCGGACCTCGGCCAGCCACTCCTGGGCCAGGGAACGGGCCTGCTCAACGGTCAGTTCCCCGTACAGACCCAGCGCGGGCTTGCGGCGTTCGCCGGCGTTCGTGCGGTACTGGAGCATGAACACCTTGCGGCCCGCTGGTGTAATCTTGCACAGGAAGCCGGGTACCAAGGTGTCCCGGAGTTCGACGGCCTGCGCCTGGGCTTGTGCCGCATCGACTGCGGACTTGGTGAGCTTGATTTTTGCCATGATGACTCCTCGAAAGACCCGTTTGCAGGGGCCACATGGGAGCCATGAGGTCACAAGCCGGGTCGGGTTTCAGAAGGCACCGGCATATGTTGAACTCGCCTAAGTTATTGATAAACCTGCTGTATCGGGCTTCGGCGTAGTCCAGCGAAGTTCGGTGCTGGAGTCATGGTGAATTGAAAAAAGCCCCGCAGGCTGCCATGCCTGCGGGGCTTTCTGCATGGCAGGGGATTTACCGCAGCCGCTGAAGCAGGCCGGCGGTCGAGGCATCCAGCCCGCTCACGTCCCCCGAGGACAGCCGCGGCTCGATGTCGCGGGCCAGCACCTTGCCCAGTTCCACGCCCCACTGGTCGAAGCTGTTGATGCCCCACAGCGCGCCGCTCACGAAGACCCGGTGCTCGTACAGGGCCAGCAGGGCGCCGAGCGAGGCCGGGTCCAGCCGCTCCAGCACGAAGAAGCTGCTCGGCCGGTTGCCGGGGAAGTGCTTGTGGCCGCCCGCATCGGCCTGCCCCTGCAGCAGCGCCGCGGCCTGCGCCAGCGCGTTGGCCAGCAGCTTGGGGTGGTGGCCGGTCAGGTCGTGCTCGGCGTCGCGCACGGCGATGAATTCCAGCGGCACCACGTCGGTCCCCTGGTGCAGCATCTGGAAGAAGGCGTGCTGCCCGTTGGTGCCGGGCTCGCCCCAGACCACGGGCGAGGTGGCGTAGGGCACGGCATGCCCGTCGCGGTCCACGCGCTTGCCGTTGCTCTCCATCTCCAACTGCTGCAGGAAGGCCGGCAGCCGCCGCAGCGCCTGGTGGTAGGGCGCCACGCAGCGGCTGGTGAAGCCGTGGAAGTTGCGGTACCAGACGTCCAGCAGGCCCAGGCGCACCGGCAGGTTGGACGCCAGCGGCGCGGTGCGGAAGTGCTGGTCCATCGCATGCGCGCCGGCCAGCAGTGCATGGAAGCCCTTGGCGCCGATGGCGATCGCGATCGACAGGCCGATGGACGACCACAGCGAATAGCGCCCGCCGACCCAGTCCCAGAAGCCGAAGGTGGTGCGGATGCCGAAGGCCCGCGCCGCCGCCACGTTGGTGGTCAGGGCGGCGAAGTGGCGCGCCACGTCGGTGCCGCCCGCGGCCTCGAACCAGGCGCGGGCGCTCTGCGCATTGGCCATGGTCTCGGTGGTGGTGAAGGTCTTGGAGGCGATGAGGAACAGCGTGCTCTCGGGCCGGAGCTGGCGCAGCACGCCGGCCAGTTCATGCCCGTCGACGTTGGAGACGAAATGAAAGCGCTTGCCCGGCGCGCGGTAGGCCTCCAGCGCCAGCACCGCCATCTGCGGCCCCAGGTCGGAGCCGCCGATGCCGATGTTGACCACGTCGGTGATCGCCGCATCGCCGCGCACCGCCTCGGCATAGGCCAGCATGGCCTCGCGCGTGCCCTGCACCTGCTGGAACGCGGATGCTATATTTTCAATAGCTATAAACCCAGGTAATTCCTGGGCTACAGGCACTTTTTCCTCAGAATCTGGATGGCGCAGCAGGCCATGCAGCACCGCCCGGCCTTCGGTGGCGTTGCTGGCCGCGCCGGCGAACATGGCGTCGCGCTGCGCCTCCAGACCGCAGTCGCGCGCCAGTTGCAGCAGCCGGGCCTCGGTGGCGGCGTCGATGCGGTTCTTGGACAGGTCGGCGAACACATGGGGCGCCTGCTGGCTGAAGCGGGTGAAGCGCTCCGGGTCCGCCACGAAGGCATGGCGCGCGTCGAAGTCGCGGCCGTGCGCCTCGAAATGGCGGTGCAGTTCGGCCCAGGCGGGGGTGGCGTCGCAGCGGGTGAAGCTCATGGCGTGCCCCGGCTCAGGCGGCCTGCATCAACTGGTCGAGCCTGTGCGCATCGGCGGCGAAGGCGCGGATGCCCTCGGCCAGCTTCTCGGTCGCCATGGCGTCCTCGTTGAGCGCGTAGCGAAAGCCCGCCTCGTCGTACCGCACCGGCTCGATCCGCAGCGCCCTGGCGGCGGCCGGCTCCAGCGCGCGGGCCAGCGGCGCCTCGGACGCCGCCAGTTGCGCCAGCAGTTCGGGGCTGATGGTCAGCAGGTCGCAGCCCGCCAGCGCGGTGATCTGCCCGACGTTGCGAAAGCTCGCCCCCATGACCTCGGTGGCGATGCCCATGTGCTTGTAGTACTCGTAGATCTGCCGCACCGACTTCACGCCCGGGTCGTTCGCGCCGGCCTGGGCGGCCTCGTCCCAGGTGCCGCCGGCGGACTTCTTGTACCAGTCGTAGATGCGGCCGACGAAGGGCGAGATCAGCCGCACCCGGGCCTGGCCGCAGGCCACCGCCTGGGCGAAGGAGAACAGCAGCGTGAGGTTGGTGTGCACGCCGCGCCGCTCCAGCCGCTCGGCGGCCCGGATGCCTTCCCAGGTGGCGGCGATCTTGATCAGCACGCGCTCGGTGGGCACGCCCTCGGCCTGGTACAGCGCGATCAGGCGCTCGGCGCGGGTGTAGGTGGCCTCGGTGTCGAAGGACAGGCGCGCATCGACCTCGGTGGAGACCCGGCCCGGGATCAGCGACAGGATCTCGGTGCCGAAGCGCACCAGCAGGCGGTCGATGGTCTCGTCCAGCGCACGGCCGCCGAAGCGCGCCACGGTCTGGTCCAGCAACGGCCGGTACTCGGGCTTCTGCACCGCCTTCAGGATCAGCGACGGGTTGGTCGTCGCGTCCTGCGGCTGGTAGGCACCGAGCTGGCGGAAATCGCCGGTGTCGGCGACGACGGTGGTGAACTGCTTGAGGGCGTCGAGTTGGTTCATGCGCATCCAGTGAAGATCGGCAAAGTCGCGGCGCGGGCCGCGCGTCCGGCAAAAGTGTAAGGCGCGCTGGAAGATGCCCGCCCCGCGCAGCGCGGAGGCCGCGTCAAATCCCGGTACAGTCGTATTCCCCAGCAGCTCCCACACACCATGTCCTTTGACCTCGTACTGTTCGGCGGCACCGGCGATCTCGCGTGGCGCAAGCTCATGCCGGCCCTGTTCCAGGCCTTCCGCCATGGCAGCCTGCCGCCCGGGGGGCGCATCATCGGCGTAGCCCGCGACGACCTGAGCGACGATCAGTACCGCGCCCTGATCCAGGCGCGCTTCGAGGAGGTGGAAGGCGCCAAGCGGCCCAGCCCGGACGAGTTCGCCCGGTTCGCCTCGCTGCTGCAGTTCGTGCAGCTCGACCTGTCCAAGCCCGCCGACTATGCACGCCTCAAAGCCAAGCTCGAATCGCGCAACGCCGACACCGTCGTGATGTACCTGGCGACCGCGCCCGGGCTCTTCACCATGGCCTGCGAACAGCTCGGCGCCGCGGGCCTGGCCACGCCGCGCACCCGCATCGTGCTGGAGAAGCCGCTGGGCCACGACCTGGCCTCCAACCGCGCCATCAACGAGACGGTGCGCCGCGTATTCGACGAGCGGCAGGTGTTCCGCATCGACCATTACCTGGGCAAGCCCTCGGTGCAGAACCTGTTCGCGCTGCGCTTCGGCAATGCGCTGTTCGAGCCGCTGTGGCGGCGTGAGCTGATCGCCAACATCCAGATCACCATCGCCGAAGACCTGGGCGTGGAGAAGCGCGGCGCCTTCTACGAGACCACCGGCGCCCTGCGCGACATGGTGCAGAACCACGCGCTGCAACTGCTCTGCGCAATCGCCATGGAGCCACCGATCAGCGCCGACGCCGACGCCATCCGCGACGAGAAGCTCAAGGTGCTGCGCTCGCTGCAGCCCTGGACGCAGGACACGCTGGAGCGCCACGCCATCCGCGGCCAGTACACCGCCGGCACCGCCTATGGCGAGCGGGTGCCGGGCTACCGCGAGGAGCCCGGCGTGGACCCGCACAGCCGCACCGAAACCTTCGTCGCGCTGCGCACCGAGATCGACAACTGGCGCTGGGCCGGCGTTCCCTTCTACATCCGCACCGGCAAGCGCCTGGCCTCGCGCGACGCGCGCATCGAGATCAACTTCCGCCCCACGCCGCACCCGATCTACCCCGCGCCGGCGGGTTGTTCCAACCAACTGGTGATCAACCTGCAGCCCAAGGACGGGCTCGAACTGCACCTGCTGGCCGAAGGCCAGGACAACCGGCGCGCCGCGCGCAAGAGCCGCACGCTGGCGCCGGTGCAACTGGACCTGGACTTCGACAAGCGCTTCGGCTCCGAGCGCGTCGGCGCCTACGAGCGGCTGCTGCTCGACGTGATCGACGGCCGCCTCAACCTGTTCGTGCGCAGCGACGAGCAGGAAGCCGCCTGGCGCTGGGTCGAGCCGATCCTGGAGCACTGGCAGCACAGCAGCCAGGGGCCCCGCCCCTACGCCGCCGGCACCTGGGGGCCGAGCGCCTCCAGCGCCATGATCGCGCGCGACGGCCATTGCTGGAGCGAAGAAAACCGATGAGCGGCGAAGGTATGCTCGAACGCATCCAGGCCTGCCTGCCCTCGCTCGCGCCGGCCGAGCAGCGCGTCGGGCGGCTGGTGCTGGCCGACCCGCGCGGCTTCGCCGCCCAGCCGGTGGCCGAACTGGCCGACCAGGCCCACGTCAGCAAGCCGACCGTGGTGCGCTTCTGCCGCAGCGTGGGCTACGACGGGCTGTCGGACTTCAAGCGCAAGCTCGCCGGCACCGTGGCCGAGGGCGTGCCCTTCATCCACCGCAGCGTGGACAGCGACGACAAGACCAGCGACGTGCTGGTCAAGGTGGTGGACAACGCCGTCGCGGCCTTCCTGCGCTACCGCAACGAGGCCACCACCGTGGCGCTGGAGCGCGCCGCCGAGGCGCTGGCCGCCACCTACCAGACCGGCCGGCGCATCGAGTTCTTCGGCGTCGGCAACTCGGGCATCGTGGCCCAGGACGCGCAGCACAAGTTCTTCCGGCTCGGCGTCACCGCCATCGCCTACAGCGACGGCCACATGCAGGTCATGAGCGCCACCATGCTCGGCCCGGGCGACTGCGTGGTCATCATCTCCAACTCTGGACGCACGCGCGACCTGATGGATGCCGCCGACATCGCGCGCAAGAACGGCGCCACCACCATCGTCATCACCGCCAGCGGCTCGCCCCTGGCCTCCGCTGGCCACATCCACCTGGCCGCGGACCACCCCGAGGGCTACGACCGCTACAGCCCCATGGTCTCGCGCCTGCTGCACCTGCTGATCGTCGACGTGCTGGCCACCTGCGTGGCGCTGCGCATCGGCAGCCCGCTGCAGCCGCTGCTCAAGCAGATGAAGAACAACCTGCGCAACAAGCGCTACGCCTGAACGAGCGGCAAGGCCTCACTGCGGCAAAAGCCGCACCGGGCCATACCAGGCATGAGCCTGCGAGCGGGTGTTGTCGCTGTCCGTCATCAGCGCCATGCCCACCAGCGTGCCCGCCGGCTCGCCGAAGGCCTTCTGGAAGTCGGCCTGCACGTCACGCTCATAGGAAATCCACCGCCCCAGGCGCTCGGGGCCGGACTCCACCACCAGCGCACGGATCCGGTCGGTGCGCGGATGCGGGATCACCGTGCCCACCGGCCGGTGGTTGCACCACACGTAGCTCAGCGTGGCGTAGGGCATCTCCTCACCGGTCAGCGCGCGGGCCAGCTCGGACAGCAGGGCATCCTTGGTCGAGAAGCGGCTGCGGTCACCGTCGAATGCCAGCACCAGACGCGCCGGCGCATCATCGGCCTCGCGGCGCCCCATGTCTGAAGCGGCCATCAGGGCCGGCACCTTCCACGAGAACTGCAGCCGCCCCAGCGCCGCCGACGGCACCTGCACCACGGTGCGCAGCATGCTGGCCGAGGACACCGACGTGGCCTGCATGCTGTGGACCCCGTCCACCTTGCCATAGGCGTAGAGCGTGGGCTGCTTGCCGGGGAAGCGCTGCTCCTCCCATTGCAAGGGCGCCCCGCCCGCACCAACGCCCGCCCAGGCCGCATGCCCGGCAGGCTCCGATGGCGGCGAAGACGACGGGACGGACGAACATCCCGTCAGGACAGCCGTGGCAATGAGAGCGAGGAGGCGGCGGATCGGTTGGCGCACCGCCGGAGCTTACGACAGGAACTCCCGACACCGCCTTGGGGAATACGCCGCTTTTCATGCGCCCACGAAAAAAGCCGCCAACCCGAAGGCTGGCGGCTTTCAATGCCTGATCACGACCGGCGCTAGGCCGGCATGTGATTAGAAGCTGTGACGCACACCGATGTCGAGACCGGTGGACTTGCCGCCGGGGGTCGTGCCGGTAGCGGCCACGCCGTCGGCGGCGATCGAACGGACGGAGTTGCCCTTGTTCTTCAGGTAGGCCAGGGTCGTGTAGACCTGGGTACGCTTGGACAGGTTGTAGCCGTAACCGATGGCGAACTTGTCGAAATCGTTGCTGCTGTCCTTCAGGTCGAAGCGTGCGATGGAAGCACGCAGTTCGCCAGCACCCAGGGGGGCGGTAGCGCCGAGCAGGTAGGAGTTGGCCTTGCTGTTGCCGTAGGCGCCGTTCTTCAGGTTTTCCTGGCCGATGAAGATCATGGGCTTGATGAAGCCGAGGTTATACGAAGCGCCCAGGTTGGCCATGCGGAAGTCGCTGCCCAGAGCCGTGGTGGTGGCACCGATGACTTGCTTCCACTGACCCAGGGCAACCGCCACGTCCAGCGGGCCGTTGGCGAAGCCGACACGGGCACCCAGGTAGTTGCCGGCCTTGTCGTTCACAGCGGTGGACGAAGCTTCGCCGAAGGCGTATTGAGCTTGGCCGTAGAAGCCGCCCAGGTTGGAAGGCAGGAAGTAGCCAACGGAGTTGCTGTTACGAACCGAGCCGAAGCCGAAGTTGTCGTAGTTCAGCGCTTGGCCAACGCCGCGCGTGCCGAACGGATCGAAGTTCGTGGAATTCCAGAAGGTCGGAGCGTAGTCACGGCCCAGGCGGACTTCACCGAAGTTGCCGGATAGGCTGACGGTGGAGCGACGTTGGAAGTTGAAGCCGGAAGCGTTGCCATTGTCGACGTTCAGAGCGCCTTCGAGCCAGAAGCTGGCAGCCAAGCCGCCGCCGAGGTCTTCGGTGCCGCGGAATCCCAGACGGCTGGCGCTGTTGCCACCGCTGGACAGACCGATACGGTTGCCAGCGCCATTGCCGGAAACGCGGGTAACAGCGGCGTCAACGATACCGAACAGGGTCACGGAGGACTGAGCCATCGCGGAGCCGGAAGCAGCCAGCACAGCCAGGGCAATCAGGGATTTTTTCATTGCGAGTTTCTCCAAGGTTAAACAGAGGGCTCCGGATCGAGGGGAAGGGTCTGGCTAGCGCCACTGGCCTGATCCCGCCGGTTCCCCGGGCCAACCTCCTTTATGGAAGTTGGTCTTATTGCAACAGACCACCCCGGGTTGCGCAAAGGATTTAACCGGTAAAGCAGGAAGAAAGGCCGTTTCGTTGCACCACAACAACGAAACGGCCTTCATCCAAAAGGAGCATCCCGGCCAGGCCCGCGCCGCCCGGCCCGCAGGAGCGCCAGGCTCAGAAAGCGTGGCGCACGCCGACTTCGTAACCGGTGGAATTGCCCCCTGCGGCCACGCCCGGCGAGGCCAGGCCGTTGATGGAGATGCCGCGCGTGGCCGCGCCGCTGTTGGTCACGCGCGCGACCGTCGCGTAGACCTGGGTGCGCTTGGAGAGGTTGTAGCCGTAGCCCAGGGCGAACTTGCGCGAGTCGTTGGCGCTGTCCTTCAGGTCGAAGCGGCTGACCGCGGCGCGGAGTTCGCCGGCGCCCAGCGGCGCGGTGGCGCCGAGTTCCAGAAGGTCGATGCGCTGGCCGCCGCCGCGCTCGGTCGCGAACAGCACCATCGGCTTGACGATGCCGAAGTTGTAGGAGGCGCCGATGCTGGAAGACTTGTAGTCCACCCGGTTCGTCGCCGAACCGCCGCGCAACTGGCTGTAGCCGCCCGAGACGTTCACCGGGCCGCTGGCATAGCCGACGCGAAAGCTGTAGGCGTCGCCGCGCTTGTCATTGACCGCATTGGAGGCGGTTTCCCCGAATGTGTACTGCGCTTGCCCGTAGAAGCCGCCCAGCTTGGGCAGCAGGTAGTTGACGGTGTTGCTGG
Source organism: Xylophilus sp. ASV27 (assembly GCF_016428875.1). Classification (GTDB taxonomy): domain Bacteria; phylum Pseudomonadota; class Gammaproteobacteria; order Burkholderiales; family Burkholderiaceae_C; genus Xylophilus. The sequence goes on along the minus strand of NZ_JAELTO010000100.1, from coordinate 5,506 downwards.
CGCGCTTCGGGGCACTGCCCTCGATCGTCGTGCCGCTGGCGCTGCCCCCGGCGGCGTTGGCCGCGTTGGCCAACATGTTGGCGCCGCCCACGCCGCCGACGCCGATGTCGCCGAACGGATCGAAGGTCTCGATGGTCGGGTAGGCGGCGATCTTGTCGCGGCCGAGCCGGACTTCGCCGAAGTTGCCGAGCAGGCTGATGGTGGAGCGGCGATCGAAGGAGAAGCCCGAGGCGTTGCCGGTATCGACGCCCACCGAACCTTCGAGCCAGAAGCCAGCCGCCATGCCGCCGCCGAGGTCTTCAGTCCCGCGCAAGCCAAGCCGGCTGCTGGTCTGGCTGCCGTTGGCCAGGCCCGTGACATTGGCGCCCTTGCCAGAGATGCGGGCGAAAGAGGCATCCACCACGCCGAACAGCGTGACGTTGGAAGACTGGGCCAAGGCGGTACCGGCGACGGACAGGGCCATCAGGGCCACGAGACTTTTTTTCATGACAGGGATCTCTCCAGAGGGTTTGACAGGGCGCCGCGCCACCTGGCGCAGCAAGCGCTGCGGCACGGCCAACCTCCATGTTCGGAAGCCAGGACGATTAAAGAGACCTTTTGTGACACCCCGGAGAAACCCTTAGACGCCGCGGGATAACGCGCGCAGGTCGAGCGCACCGCACGCATGGGCGCACCGTGCTATCTTGGATCCTGATTGAAGAAGGAAGGCAGACCCACCATGGACCGATTGCTTGCGACCGCGGACGCAGCGCTGCGCACCCTTTTTGCCGATCCCCGGCCGGCACGCCCCTCGCCTGGCGTGGAGCCCTCGGAGCTGGACGCGGCGCAGAAACGCCTGGCCGGCGCCTTGATGCGCGTGAATCACGTAGGCGAGGTCTGCGCCCAGGCCCTATATACGGCGCAGGCGGCCGCCACCCGCAGTCCCGCGTTGCGGGCGCATTTCGAGGCGGCCTCGCGCGATGAAACCGACCACCTCGCCTGGACGCGCCAGCGCCTGGACGAACTGGGCGAGCGGCCGAGCCTGCTCAACCCGCTCTGGTATGCCGGTGCCTTTGCGCTGGGCCTGGTCGCCGGCAAGCTGGGCGACCGCGTCAGCCTGGGCTTCGTGGCCGAGACCGAGCAGCAGGTGGGCGCGCACCTGCGCAGCCACCTGCAACGCCTGCCAGCCGAGGATGCCGCCTCACGCGCCGTCGTGGCCCAGATGGAGAAGGACGAACTGCAGCACGCCGCCGAGGCGCGCGCCGCCGGCGGCATCGACCTGCCGGCGCCGGTCAAGGCCCTGATGCGCGGCGCCGCGCGCATCATGACCACCACCGCGCATTACGTCTGACGTTCAGGCTTCGACCAGTTCGAAGCCGGTGGTGATCTCGGCCGTCTTGCCGAGCATGATGCTGGCCGAGCAGTACTTGTCGTGGCTCATGGCGATGGCGCGCTCAACCGCCGCCGCGGGAATGCCCTTGCCGGTCACGGTGAACTGCATGTGGATCCGGGTGAAGACCTTGGGATCGGCGTCGGCCCGCTCGCTGCTCAGGCGCACCGAGCAGCCCCGCACGTCGTGGCGGCCGCGCTTGAGGATCAGCACCACGTCATAGGCCGTGCAGCCGCCGGTGCCGGCCAGCAGCAGTTCCATCGGCCGGGGGGCGAGGTTGCGCCCGCCGTTCTCGGGCCGCGCCGCGTCGGGGGCGCCATCCATGGCGACCACGTGGCCGCTGCCGGTCTCCGCGACGAAGCCCATGGGCGATTGGGTACCGCTGGCGCCGGTCCAGCTCACTGTGCATTCCATGAATTTCCCGTGCTCGATCGAGTTTGACGCAAATGTTGTTGCGTTTTGCCAACCATCTGGCGCTTTCCATTGTCGTTTGTTGCGACGCAGCATGATGATCGCGTATACTGCACACCAAGCATAACGAATCGGGACTTACCCGGCTCCTGTGCACCACTTGTCTCCTCCACCTCCTCCTTTGGTGGATTTAGCCCCGAGCCGCAAGGCTCGGGGCTTTTTTCTTGGCGGCGAGCACGGAGGGGCCCTGCCCTATGATCGTCGGCCGCACCTGCTGCGATCACGTATTGACTCCGCCCATGACTGCCCCCTCCGCCGCGCTCACTCCCGCCGACTACCTGACCCGAATCCTCAATGCCCGCGTCTACGACGTGGCGATCGAGTCCCCCCTGGAGCGGGCACGCAACCTGAGCATCCGGCTGGGCAACACGGTGCTGCTCAAGCGCGAGGACCAGCAGCCGGTGTTCAGCTTCAAGCTGCGCGGCGCCTACAACAAGATGGCGCACCTCACGCCGGCCCAGCTCGAGCGCGGCGTGATCTGCGCCTCGGCCGGCAACCATGCGCAGGGGGTGGCCATGAGCGCCCGCAAGCTGGGCACGCGCGCGGTGATCGTCATGCCCACCACCACGCCGCAGCTCAAGATCGACGCCGTGCGCGCGCTCGGCGGAGAGGCCGTGCTGCACGGCGAGAGCTACTCCGACGCCTACCAGCACGCCCTTCTGCTGGAGCAGGAGCGCGGCCTGACCTTCGTGCACCCGTTCGACGACCCGGACGTGATCGCCGGCCAGGGCACCATCGCCATGGAGATCCTGCGGCAGGTGCAGGGCATGGGCCAGGGCCTGGGCTCGGACCGGCTGGACGCGGTGTTCGTGGCCATCGGCGGCGGCGGCCTGATCTCCGGCGTGGCCAACTACATCAAGGCGGTGCGCCCGGGCGTCAAGGTGATCGGCGTGCAGATGAACGACTCCGACGCCATGATGCAGTCGGTCGCCGCCGGCCGGCGCGTGACGCTGCCGGACGTGGGCCTGTTCTCCGACGGCACCGCGGTCAAGCTGGTGGGCGAGGAGACCTTCCGCGTGGCCCGCGGCCTGGTGGACGGCTTCATGACGGTGGACACCGACGCCGTGTGCGCCGCGATCAAGGACATCTTCGTCGACACGCGCAGCATCGTCGAGCCCGCCGGCGCGCTGGCGGTGGCGGCGATCAAGCAGTACGTGGCGCAGCACGGCACCCGTGGCGAGACCTACGCCGCCATCCTGTGCGGCGCCAACATGAATTTCGACCGGCTGCGCTTCGTCGCCGAACGCGCCGAGGTGGGCGAGGAACGCGAGGCCCTGTTCGCCGTCACCGTGCCGGAGGAGCGCGGCAGCTTCCGGCGCTTCTGCGAGAGCATCGGCACGCTGCCGGGCGGGCCGCGCAACGTGACCGAATTCAACTACCGCATGGGCGGCACCGAGCGCGCCCACGTGTTCGTCGGCCTGACCACCGCCGCGCGCGGCGAGTCGGCCCGCATCGCCGCGCACTTCGACGCGCAGGGCTGCCCCACGCTGGACCTGACGCATGACGAACTCGCCAAGGAGCACCTGCGCCACCTCATGGGCGGCCAGGCCCCGACCATTCCCGGCGCGCCCGAGCGGCTGCTGCGCTTCGTCTTCCCCGAGCGGCCGGGCGCGCTGCTGAAGTTCCTGAGCCTGATGCAGCCGAGCTGGAACATCAGCCTGTTCCACTACCGCAACCAGGGCGCCGACTACGGCCGCATCCTCGTCGGAATGCAGGTGCCCGAAGGCGACGGCGCCGCCTTCGACGCCTTCCTCGGCACCCTGGGCTATCCCTGGGTCGAGGAGACGGCCAACCCCGCCTACCGCCTGTTCCTGGGCCCGTGATGCCGGGCGCGGGTTTGCAGCGGCACCTGCGCCGCTTCCTGCTGGCCCTGCAGTTCTTCACGCGCATCCCCATCACCGGCCGGCTGGCCGCGTGGGTCGGCTTCAGCCCGCAGATGCTGCGCGAGAGCGCGGCGCATTTCCCCGGCGTCGGCTGGGTGGTGGGCCTCGCGGCGGGCGCCGCCTACGCGCTGGCGGCCTGGGCGCTGGGCCCCACGCCGTTCACGCCGCTGGCCGCGGCCGTGCTGTGCACCATCGCCACGGTGCTGCTGACCGGCGGCTTCCATGAAGACGGCCTGGCCGACACCGCCGACGGCCTGGGCGGCAGCGCCGACCGGGACCGTGCGCTGGCGATCATGAAGGACTCGCGCCTGGGCGCCTTCGGCGCGCTGGCCCTGGTGCTGGCACTGGCGGCCAAGGTGGCGCTGCTGGCGGTGCTGGGCACGCACGGGCTGGGCGCGGTCCTGTCGGCGCTGTTCGCCGCGCATGTGCTGTCGCGCTTCGGGCCGCTGCTGCTGATCCGCGCCCTGCCCTACGTCGGGGATGCGGCCGGCTCCAAGAGCAAGCCGCTGGCCGAGCGCATCGACGCGGCAACGGTGCGGATCGGTCTTTTATGGTGTTTTGTGCCGCTAGCCCAGGTAGTACCAGGGCATGGCGCTATGTTTTTGATAGTACCCGTGCTTGCCAGCGCCATGGCCTTGTGGCTCGTGGGCCGGCTGCTGGCCCGGCGCCTGGGCGGCTTCACGGGCGATGGCCTGGGCGCGGCCCAGCAATGCTGCGAGATCGCCTTCTACTTCGGCGCCGCAGCGGTGGTCCGATGAAGCGCCCCCAGGCTGCGCGCTTCGCGTCTGCGCCAACCCCCTCCCGGGGGCGCCGCCTCTGGCTCGTGCGGCATGCGCAGCCGCTGGTGGCGCCGGGGCTCTGCTACGGTCGGCTGGACCTGGCCGCGGATCGGGACGCCACCGCGCAGGCGGCCGCCGCGCTGGCCGCGGCGCTGCCGGACTGCGCGGTCTTCACCTCGCCGCAACGGCGCTGCCGCCAGTTGGCGGTGGCACTGCAGGCGCGCCGGCCCGATCTGCGGCCCGAGGTGGATGAGCGCCTGCGCGAATTCGACTTCGGCACCTGGGAGGGCCAGGCCTGGGACGCCATCGGCGCCGCGGCGCTGGACGCCTGGACAGCCGACTTCGCCCACCATGCGCCCGGCGGCGGCGAGACGGTGCGGGCGCTGCTGGCGCGCGTGGGCGCCGCCTTCGAGGCCAGCCGCGCGCTGGCGCAAGCGGAGGTGGCATGGATCACGCATGCCGGGGTGGCGCGCGCGGCCAGCGTGTGGGCCGCCGGCCGGCGCACGCCGGGCAGCGCCGCCGACTGGCCCCACGCTGCGCCGGGCTTTGGCGGCTGGGTGACGCTGGAGATGCCGGCTACTTGAGCGCCGGCATGTCGATGACGATGGGCTCGGAGCCGCCGCCGCCCAGGAAGGCGCGGCGCGGCGCCACCGACTGCAGCACGTAGCCCGGCGCCACGGTGCTGCCCACGCGGAACGGCCTGGGCGGCTGGCCGTCCACCGCGATCAGCGCGGTGCCGCCGCGGCTGCTGCCGGCCACCACGCCCACCAGCGCGAAGCGGCCCGGCGCCGCCGGCGCGGCCTGCGCCACCGCCGCCGGCATGGCGCCCCTGTCTCTTATACACATCTCCGAGCCCACGAGACCGTACAGGAAATCGCGTATGCCGTCTTCTGCTTGAAAAGTGGGGGGGGGGGGGGGGGGGGGGGGGGGGGGGGGGGGGGGGGGGGGGGGGGGGGGGGGGGGGGGGGGGGGGGGGGGGGGGGGGGGGGGGGGGGGGGGGGGGG